>JAEUUU010000034.1 GCA_016787345.1 Saprospiraceae bacterium
GTATGTACGCAGCTCGACAAGGCGCGCGCCGGTTCTTCATTGCCCGACCCCACCGGTACCGATTTTTACCTCATCGTCGCACACGAAATGGGCCACCAGTTCTCGGCCACACACACGTTCAACTCCTGTCCGCCTGCCGCCGATGCCCGCACCGGCTCCACGGCTTACGAGCCCGGTGGCGGCAGCACGATCATGAGCTACGCCACCACCTGCTCTCCCGAGATTGTGGGCAACCGCGACGGCTACTACCACATCGCTTCGATCGAACAGGCGCGCCAGTTCGTTACGCAAGACGAAGGCAGCACCTGCGGTACCAATACGGTGACCGACAACAATTACCCCTCCGTCTCGATTCCGCTCACCGACGGTTTTTACATCCCGATGAGCACGCCTTTTGCGCTCACCGCCGAAGCCTCCGACCCCGATGGCGATGCGCTGACCTATTGCTGGGAACAATACGATCTTGGCCTCGAAGGCCCGCTGACCGACCCGGTGGGCACGGCGCCGCTGTTCCGCTCTTTTGTGCCGGCAGCCAGCCCGACCCGCCTTTTTCCGCGTTTTCTCAACCTGATTACCAATACCTCCTCGGTATCGGAATATATGCCGGATTATACGCGCAAACTCAATTTCAAAGTAACGGTACGCGACAATCACCCCGGCGCCGGCGGCGTGGTCTGGGACGACGTACAGTTCAACGTGACCGATCAGGCCGGCCCCTTTAAAGTCACCTATCCCAACACCTCGGGCATCACCTGGCGCGTAGGCGAATACCGCGTCATCACCTGGGATGTGGCCAATACCGACAAAGCCCCGGTCAATTGCTCGAATGTCAATATCGTCCTGAGCCTCAACAGCGGCCAGACCTTCCCCGTCACGATCGCGGCCAACGTGCCCAATACCGGCTCTTGTTGCATTCAGGTGCCCGACATCGTGGGCAGCACCCTGCGCCTGAAGATCGAATCGGTCGGCAACATTTTCTTCGACCTGGCCAACGCCAACATCACGATCCTGCAACCCGAACAACCGGGCTTTAACTTCTGCCCCGGCGAACTCACCCTGCAGGCCTGCGCCCCGACGACCTACACCACCACGATCAATACCAGCAGTCAGTTCGGGTTCAGCGAGCCTATTACGCTGAGTGTCGACGGCCTGCCCGCCGGCGCAACGGCCTCGTTCAGCCCCAACCCGGTGCAGCCCGGCAGCGCTTCGGTCATGAGCGTCGATTACCCGCTGGGTACCGCCGAAGGCCAGTATGCCGTGGCCATTACCGGCACGACGAGCAGCACCAGTTTTTCGATCAATACCGACGTGACAGTCGTTTCGAACGACCTCTCCGGTTTTGCCCTCCAGCAGCCCAATGACGGCGCCATAAGCGTGGTGCAAACGCCCGTACTGCGCTGGAGCCCGGCCGTCGACGCCGCTACTTACGACATCGAGGTGGCCAACAACCCCTCCTTCGAGCCCTCGACGCTCATCGCCACCAAATACGGCACAACGGTGGATACCTTCAAAATTCCCGTCGTACTGGAAAAAGCCAAGGTGTATTACTGGCGCGTACGCCCGGCCAACGACTGCGGCAGCGCTCCCTGGTCGGAACCCTATGCCTTCGCTACCGTGGTGGAAGCCTGCACCGTGCTGGCCGCCAACGACCTGCCGGTGTCCATTTCCGCCAACGGCACCCCGACTGTCGAATCGACGATCAATATCGGCAACGGCGGCACGATCAGCGACATCAACGTGAAAAAAATCACCGGCTTCCACGATTATTTTATCGATCTGGAAGTGCGCCTCGTGGGCCCCGACGGCACCACGGTGTTGTTGTGGCAGGACAAATGCGCCCAAAGCGTACCGGTATTCAACATCGGCTTCGACGATGCCGCCGTGGGTATTTTCCCCTGCCCGCCGCCCAATACCGGGATCGTGTACAACCCCTTTGGTAACCTCTCCGATTTCAACGGCAAAAACGCCACCGGCGCCTGGAAACTGCGGGTAAAAGACACGGAAATTAGCTCCGGCGGACAAATCACAGGTTTTGAACTTGAAGTTTGCTCCAATGCGGCCCTCAATGCCCCGGTTTTGGTCAATAACCTGCCGCTCAGCATCGAAACCGGCCTCAACATGGTGATCCCCACCGACCTGCTCAAAGTGGAAGACGCCAACAACCCGGCCGGCCAACTGGTTTACACCCTCATCACCGTACCGGCCAAAGGCCATCTGGAAAAATACTGGACGGGCGCCATGAAAGCCGGCGACCAGTTTACCCAGGCCGATATCGACAACGGCGGCCTGCGCTATTTCGACTACGGCGGACCGGGCCAGGACCAGTTCCGCTTCGCCGTGACCGACGGCGAGGGCGGTTTCCTGACGGGCACCTACATCATCCAGCCCTTCGGCGTGAGCACAAACGAGCCGGTATCGGCCCTCGATTTCGTGCTGGCGCCCAACCCGACCAACAGCACGGCGGTGCTCAGCTTCGCCCAGCCGCTTTCCGGCGACACCCGCGTAGCCCTCTTCGATATTTCGGGCCGCCAGGTGCGCAACTGGTCGCTCGGCAGCGGCACGACGCAGCTCACCCTCGACGTGCAGGATCTGCCCAAAGGCGTGTATGCCGTGGCGGTGGAAAATGCCGGCGGTAAAACGGCGCGGAAACTGATTGTTCAGTAAGGTTTTAAGAACATTCCACACAAAAATGCAGCGGCCGCAGAGAAACAAGTTTCTCTGCGGCCGCTGCGCCTTTGCGCCCTTTGCTTCTTTGCGCCCTTCGTGTGAAACACTCACCCCTCTGCGTCTCCGCGTCTCTGCGTGCAATAAAAATCCCGCGTGAAACACCAGCCCCTCCGTGTGACATTTTTTTCTCAAACACCGCTCACCCCTTCTGCCGCTCGCCTTCCAAAAACGCCCGAACCGCGCTAAAACTCACGGTTTGGCCGCTGAAATGCGCCTGGGCGGCGATACTTTCCGCGTCCGTTGCGCCGAGGTGGTTGAGTATGTTGGTCAGGTGCATTTTCATGTGACCCTGCTGAATGCCCGTAGTGACCAGCGAGCGCACGGCGGCGAAGTTTTGGGCGAGGCCCACTGCTGCGACAATTTGCATCAATTCGCGGGCTGAGGGCCGGCCCAGCAGTTCGAGCGACAAACGGGCCAGCGGGTGAAGGGCCGTCAGGCCGCCCACGGTGCCCATGGCCAGCGGGATTTCCAGTTCAAAGTGAAAAATACTGTCGCGCACGGCGCAACGGCTCAGGCCGCGGTACTGGCCGTCGCGGGCAGCATAGGTATGCCCGCAGGCCTCGATGGCGCGAAAATCATTGCCCGTGGCCAGCACCACGGCGTCGATGCCGTTGAAGATGCCCTTGTTGTGCGTGGTGGCGCGGTAAGGATCGATGGTGGCGATACGCACGGCCGCGGCGAAGCGTTCGGCCAGTTCGTCGGCGTTCATATCGAGGCCGCGGCTCCGGATTTCCGATTCGAAGGAGGCAGTGGGGCATTCGACCCAGGCGCGCACCAGGCAATCGGGGGTATAGTTGGACAGGATCGACATGACCACGTCCACGTCGCGTTCGGTGTCGGACAGGCCGGGTAATTCGGTGAAAAAATGCTCCAGCGTATCGGCGAAGCGTTCGAGCACCGAATTGATAAAATTGGCGCCCATGCTGTCGCAGGTTTCAAAAGAGGCCCGCAGTTGGTAATAACGGGGTTCTTGTGCCGTAAAGTCGAGCAGTTCGATATCGCGGATGCCGCCCCCGCGCTGGTTCATATTGGCTGTCAGGTCGTGCGTGGAATCGAGCAGGGCGGTTTTGAGCTGGGGAAACAGGGCGCGCAGGCGTTCGGGCGCTCCGGGCCAGCGAAAGTGCACCTGGCCGAGTTTGACCGTATCCACTACCTCGGTGTGAAACCCGCCCCGGTCGAGCCAGAATTTGGCCGCCGCCGAAGCAGCCGCCACCACGCTGCTCTCCTCGATCACCATGGGCACGGCGTATAATTTGTTGTTGATCAAAAAATTAGGAGCAATGCTGAATGGCAGCGGAAAGTTCGCGACGACATTTTCCGTAAAACCGTCCACGATCTTTTGCACGGCCGGGTCGGGGTGCTGCCAGCTGTCGAGCAAAGCCGTTGCGGCTGCCGGGTCGGCGCAAAAACTGTGGGTGAGCCATTCGATCTTTTGGGCTTTGGACAGCTTGGAAAAGCCGGATACGGGAACAGACATTCGATTGGACGATTGAACGATTGGACGATTGAACGATTGAGTTTTACTGCTCCCTGCAAACGAGGAGATCAGGTTTCTTTGACTTTTAAAAAAGCTTTGGCCAGGGCCAGGCCTTGCAATTGGGCTTCGACGAATGCGCGGAGTTCGGCGTAGTCGCCGCGGGCGTGTTTGAGGAAGCCGGATGCCTGGCCGTACACGGCCGGGAGCGGCGATTTTTCGAGCAAATAATAGCCGTCGAGGAAATCGCGCACGCCGCCGGAGAGGATGAGGTTGTCGACGCGGCATTGGTCGCCCAGTTCGGTTTTGAGTTGGCGGGCGAATGCGCACATTTCGGCGGCGGTATGGCCCACGGCGGCGAGGCGGTCGAAAATCTGGCGGCGCATGGGGTCGGAGCGCAGCAATTCGAGCCGGGCGAAGTTGGTGCCGCCGGCTGCCGCAAATTCGATGGCTGCCAGGGGCAATTGCAGCAGGGCGCGCAGACTGGCCGGTCCGAAACCCTGACCGACTTCTTTTACAATAATTTTAAAATCAGTCTTTTCCAGCAGTTCCTGCACCGTTTCGAGTGGTGGCCGCGCGAAGTGGTCGCCCTCGGGTTGCATGGCCTCCTGCAGGGGATTGACGTGCACGATAAGGCCGTCGGCGCGCAATTTGGTCAGCAGTTGGTGCAGGCGGTCGAGTGCGCCGGTTTGTAGCAGCAGGTCGACTTGGGCCACACCCAGGTTGGCGTACAGCGGCAGCTCGGGGCCGATGGTGTCGCGCACGTCGAAGTCGGGCAGGTATTGGTCGCTGTACAACAACTGGCGGCAGGAGCCCAGGCCCATACCCAGACCGAATTCGGCGCAGGCGCGGGCGAGGTTGTGGTTGATCACATTGGCCAGTGCCGTACCGCCGGTCATCGACGATACCCAGAGGGGCGCCCGCAGGGTTTTGCCCAGAAAGGGGAGGGGAGGCCAGGCTGCACCCGGTTCGGGATGCGGGTCGAGCATGGGTTCGTAATAAAAACGGCGGTCGAGCTCGCCGCTTTCGACGCGGCTCTGAAAAGCCATTTCGATGTGATCCTGTTTGCGGCTGGCGGCAGTTGGGTCGTCGGTTGGCGGTACTGTGGGTGCTGTTTCGGCCATGTGAAAGGGTGGGCGACTGGGCGACAAAGGTAAAATTTGGCAGGAAAACAACGTCCATTGCGGAAGGTTGCGCAGCGATTTATGGATATTAGCCCCTCCAAAATATAAAACACACTATGACCGACCTGCGCGAACAGATTCGCTCCCTGCTGGCCGACGACCAAACCGAGGCTGCCATCGACACCCTGATGCAATGGGCCAAAACCCGTTATGCTGAACTTTACGACCAGTGCGTACTCCTGCGCTCCCGCTGGGAAAAAATCGAGGAAGAAAGTGCGTTGGGACTGATCAGTCGCGAAGATGCAATGCGACAAACCAACCAGGTCAACGCCGGGCTGCTGGCGCTGATGGCCGGCCTCGAACCCGCCAATCGGTCTGCCTCGGTCAATACTCCGTCCGCTTTGCCGCCGCGCCGCCGGCTGTATTTGGCGCTGGCTTCGTTATTTGCCGGACTGGCCTTGTTGGGCGGTTATGCTTTGGGGTGGTTCAAATTTGATAAAAAAACACCTGAAAAAACCGATACAACAACGGCCGCTGCAACCGTACGTATGCCCGACGGCGCCTCGGTTACTATTGTGGAAGACGGTCAGGAGGTGACCTACGACGTACAGGATGCCCGGCTGGAAAAATTGAGCGCTGCCAACAATCGCCTCAGCCTCCGTTTGCTTTGCTCGCCCATGTTGTCGCCCCGCCGGCCGATGAATTTCTGGGCCGCCAGTTTTCGCTTTCACCCTGCCGACGGCTCCGCGGCGCTCGCCCCGTCCAACGACCTCAATCTGATCGCCGAATCTCATGCCAGCACCGAAGGCCAGTTGCAGTTTGTCCTGCCTGCGGAGGTCAAGGGCGGCACATTGACGATTAAATTTGTGGAGAAAGAAGAAGGAATAGCTTTGAACTGGTGAAAAAGGGGTGAATTGGTGAAAAGGGGTGAGGTGGTGAGGTGGTGAGGTGGTGAGGTGGTTATAAAAGGGTTGTTGCTGCTCTTGATAAGCCCTTTGGCCGGTAGTTTATTTCGGCCAAATTACATTGCCCGAGAGCAGCAACAACCCTTTTATAACCACCTCACCACCTCACCAATTCACCCCTTTTTCACCATAATCTGACGCGATACGCCATACGGGGTTTCGAGGTGGAGGATGTAAATACCCGGAGACCAGGTATTGGTTTCCAGTCTGACTTCGGCGCCGGGCACGAGGCGTACGCGTTGGTCGAATACCAGGGCTCCCGTCAGGCTGAACACCCTGACGCGGCCATCCAGGGCGGATTCGGCGTATGGCGGGAGGCGCAATTGCAAAAAATCACCGAAGGGATTGGGGGCGCAATCGACCGTAGTTGGCAGAGGGACCGGCGATGCATCGACGAGCGTTTCGCCGCCTGGAGCGGCGTAGTTGATGATAATGTCAATCACGATGGCGCTACCCGGATTTGGGGAATCCTGATTGTCGGCGCATACGGCGGCAACCGTGCAGCGGTAGGTAGCGCCCGTGGTCAGTCCGCTCAAACTGGCATTAAGGTTGAAGCTCAGAAAATCACTGACCGTTTCGCCGTCGGGTGTCGTTTGTACCCGTACCCTGTAGCCATAGGCGCCGCTTACGGAGGGCCAGTTCAGGCTGGCCGAACTCGGGCTGGTGACCGACCCGTTCAGGCTGGCGGGCGCCGACAGCGAGCAGGGATCCTGTTGTGTGAATTGGGGGGAAATTGCCGTTGCTGTAACGACAGATGCCGCGAAGAAGCCCATGGCAAAAGCCAGGGCACGAAGACAGAGGTTTTTCATCGTTATTAAATTGACGTGTTTTGATTAGTACTATGGCAAAAGTCAGCACTACACTTTACGAAATTTGTTACACTTTTGGCGGCTCATTCCGCCCGCCCAGACTATCCACATGGAAGGAACCTACCTGATGGCATTGCTCAATACCCTGAAACCAAGTGAACGCGCCGCTTTTCAGTATTTTATCGATTATGAGTCTGAAGTGGCCCCTGTACGCTATTCGCAGCCGATGACCTTGCTCCGTTTGCTGCTGGATGCGCCTGCCGGGCACGTGCCGGCAAAAGCCGATATTCAGCGCGCCCTTTTCCCGGATGCAGCGCCCGGTCGACTGGAAAAAGTGATGGTGGATGCCGCCAAAATCCTGCGCCGCTTTTTGCTCCGCCAGGGCGAAATGGCAGGAGACGGCCAAACGCGCGAACAACTCGACTGGCTCCAGATCCTTCACCAACGCGGCCTCGACAACTGGCGCCAGCAGACCTTGACCAGACTGACCCGTCGCCAGCGCGAACGGCCCGCCGGCAAGCCCGAAGACAGCCGCGATCGCTTTGAAACCGAATACGCGATCTTTTTGCAGGAAACCAACCACAACCATCTGCGCAGCGACCTCAACGTGCCCAACACCCTTGCGGCACTCGATGAATATTACCACCTGATGCGTCTCAGCCTGCTCAATCAATACCTGCTGCAGCAAAAAGTCACCCGGCTCGACCTGCCGCTCGCGCGCCCCGAGGAAGACGTGCCGGAGCAATACCTGCGTGCCTCCCCATTGCTGCTTATCTCCTACAAAATCAATCAATTGCTCAGTCAGGACCCGCCGCCGCTCGAAGATTTTCGCACCCTGGCCGAACTGTTGCGCACCCACGAGGCTACCCTCGACCCGGCGGTGTTGAAGGATTTCTATTCCTATTTGCGCAGTACCTGCGCCTTGTTGATCAATGCCGGCGAAGACGATCTGCTGGATTTTTACCACCAGTTGCAGGTAGAGAGCCTCGAGCGCGGCTATCTGTACTACGAGGGCGACAAGATTCCGCACAGCGCTTTTCTGGCCATTACGACGGCTGCCCTGCGCTGTGGCAAACACGACTGGGCGCTGCAATTCATCGAAGCCCACAAGGGCCGTGTGCTGGGCGAAAACGTCCATTTCGACCTGTACCGGCTCAACCTGGCTTGTTATCATTTCGCCAAGCGGGATTATCAGACGGCGCTCGACCTGATCGTACCCACCTATGAGTTTCTCGATTATACACTCCCGGGCAAAAGGCTGGAATTGAAGATTTTATATGAAATGGGCTCCGATCTGTTGTCGTACAAAGCCGGGGCGTTTAAAATTTTTGTGGCGCGGGCATCCCGCAAATTCATGCCCGCCGCCCTGCGCAAAGCCAATGGCGACTTTGTCAACCTGCTTCTTCAGATCATCCGCTCCCCGCGTCGCGATCCGGCGCGCGGCGCGCGGCTGTGCCGCCGAATATTAGCCCGCCCGCAAGCCGCGGAGCGCGACTGGCTGCTGGAAAAAGCCGCGCGATTGAAGTAGGAACCAACAGGGCGAAGTGGAAAAGGCAAAAAATAGGGTATCCAAAATTTAAGCTTGGGCCGGCCGGCAAATAGCGGAAGATGGCTCCTTGTACGCCATCCGGCAGGCGCCCGGCTGCGCATACGGAAAGGAATCCCTGCTTAAAAGTGTAATTTTTTTGGGTGAAAAGCCGCCGCACTTTTGAGCCGGGACTGATTTCTTCATCTTCAATATAATACCGTTATGCGTACCAAATTCCTTTTACCGATGCTCTTCCTCTCTCTTGGCGCTTTTTTCCTCGTGTATTGCGCCAAGGAACCCCTTCCTAATCCTGTCACTACCACGGCGGCCCCTGACGAAACCGCCACAGAACGCGCTTCCTGCACGGTGTATGTCAAGACCACTTGCGACACCAAAATCTGCGGCACTGAAACCAACCTTAATCCCTGTACTTTTTGCACCGGCGGCTCGGGCTTCGGCACCGTATTGCAGCCCGGCGGCACCAGCACCAGCTACGTTGTGACGCCTACCACCAAAATGTGGTTCGGCAACCCGAACAGCACGACCTGCACGGTGAAGATTTCGATCAATGGCGTCGTCAGTGTCTTTACACTGGCGCCGGGTGAGGTCAAGGAAATCAAGATCTACGACGACTGCTCCTACGTCGGCCCATTCGCCTGCTGATTATAATCTTCATGTCACACTCGGAGGCTGTCTCGCGGCGATCGCGGGGCAGCCTTTTTTTTGTTGAAAAAGAGGGAAGAGAGGATTTGCGATATCCGATTACATGATTTGCGCTTTGCGAATTGGATTGGGGATTGGGGATTTGAGAAAACGTCCACTTCATAAAATTGACGTAACAGGAAGGCCTTTGGACTATAAGCAAACCGGTTGGGTCTTGCCTTCAATCACAAATCTTAAATCCATTCGTACATCGCAAATCATGTAATCGGATATCGGAAATCCTCGTCTGGGCGGGTGAGGATTTGCGATATCCGATTACATGATTTGCGCTTTGCGAATTGGATTGGGGATTGGGGAATTGAGAAAACGTCCACTTCATAAAATTGACGAAACAGGAAGGCCTTTGGACTATAAGCAAACCGGTCGGGTCTTGCCTTCAATCACAAATCTTAAATCCATTCGTACATCGCAAATCATGTAATCGGATATCGGAAATCCTTGCCCAAAGTCTTGTGGACTTTAAACGAAATAACTCATGAACCAAGCAACGCCACCCGGTGGGCGGTGAATTGGCAAGGTGGTGAAAAAGGGTCGTTGCCAGACCCCGAAGGGTGGTCGTATCTTTTCCTGATATGGAATAAAAGAATATGTTTTTTGTATTGAAATCCGCATCTGCGGGCGCTTTCCATGCCTGCAATTTTGTGGCATAGCGATTTCAATCTCCGGCCGGTGGAATACCTGGGTTTTCACGCAAAACACATTTCATCATGAAACGAGTCCTGTCATTACCGTCTATATTGCTGCTTGTCGCGGGCGCTTTATTTTGGTTCCCCGCCTGCGATCTGGGCCTTGATGGCGCCGTACACCGCAAACCACCCGCCGGCCGGGTCATCGAGACTGGCACGGGCGCGCCGATACCTGGCGCTCGGGTGATATTGTCCGATTGCGATGGCGAATTTTTGGGAAATTCCAATTGCGTGATACTCGACTCCACACTGTCGGATGCCAGCGGTAATTATGCCTTTACCCGATGGGGCTTTATGGTCAATGCCCAAAAAGAGGGCTACTTCACCGACGACCACACGAGCGCGCTGGTACTCGACGGCAGCGAAGAAACCACCGATATCGTATTGCCGCCTTATGCGTGGCTGGAAGTGACGGTGCGAAATGAAAGTGGAGCGTTTGCAATAAGTGTCCCAGGCCCCTCAGAAACTCACTCATCTATGTTAATGGCACTACCAGAAAATGCAGACACTGTTTACTGGTGTTTATATAGGGGGAATGTTGAGCATAGGTTTATATATGGCGTCCTTACAAGTCCAGAACAATCTACAACTGACCCCAATGCATCCACTGTAAAAATTAATGGTGTTGTCATTCAACCAATGGCAAATACCGTCGCTACTTGGGTAGATTTTTACTTGCCCGGTCACGATACCACAAAAATAACGATCGCCTACTAAACATATTTCATCATGAAACGAGTCCTGTCATTACCGTCTATGTCGCTGCTTGTCGCGGGAGCGCTACTCGGGTTCCCCGCCTGCGATCTGGGCCTCGATGACGCCGTACACCGCAATCCGCCCGCCGGCCGGGTCATCGAAACCGGCACGGGCACACCGATTCCCGGCGCCCGGGTGATATTGTCCGATTGCGATGGCGAATTTTTGGGAAATTCCAATTGCGTGATGCTTGATTCCACGCAGTCGGATGCCAGCGGTAATTATGCGTTTACCCGCTGGGGCTTTATGGTCAATGCCCAAAAAGAGGGCTACTTCACCGACGACAACACGAGCGCGCTGGTACTCGACGGCAGCGAAGAAAACACCGATATCGTATTGCCGCCTTATGCGTGGCTGGAAGTAAAGTTAAAAAACGAGAGTGGGGCTGACTTTGAAATAATACCACCAGGTACAGGCGGCTCAGGAACGCAAGGGATTTGTTTGACACAAAGTATGGACACGGTCATGCCTGCTCTGCTAATTCGTGGCAATCAGAATTACAAGTATCTTTTTTCTATCAGAAGTGGAGGGGTTTCTTTACAGGATACGGGTGGCATATATATATACTATGAAGATGGTTCCCTCTTGGGCGAACCATCATTAGAGAATAGTTTATCTCCCTGGTTTTCAGTGTACTGCCCGGGCCACGATACCACGAAAATAACGATCGCCTACTAAACACATCTCCTTATGAAAGGAATCCTTCCCTTACCATCCGTAGTGTTGCTTGTCGCGGGCCTTTTTGTGCATCTTTCCTGTACAAAAGAACCCGCCAAAACCACCCTGAGCGGCCGGGTGATCGAATACGGCACTGCCGAGCCGGTACCCGATGCCCAGGTATTTGTCATCTCACAAGAAGGCGATCCCTTTGGCCCCTCGCTATCAGTCATCGCTGATTCTTTTCGCACCGCTGCCGACGGCACTTTTCACCGCGAATACCTCAACGACAACCTGTCGGGCGGTGAATACGTGGCTGTGTACAAGCCGGGCTTTCGATATGAAAAAGACCTTCCTTTTCACAATGGCGAAAATAATCTGGAAGTGGTGCTGAGACCGTATGCGTGGCTTAAACTTATTCCAGTTGCCGATCAAGGAGAAACCTTAATTTCAGTAAACATATCAGAGGTTGGATATGGCTTGATGATTGGACAATTCAGTGACACAGTTAGAGTATTTGAGATACTGGGAAATAAAGATGTTACCATATGGTGGGGGCCATGGGGGGGCACAGAAAAAATTGAAGAGATTATCTACTGTCCCGGGGGCGACACCACCTTTTACGAACTGCATTTCTAACCGTTTTCAGTTAATCCGTAAAATCTCCATTCGCAAACAACGTTCTGCACGCTGCCCGGAAGAAGCAGTGACGTTTTGCGAAAACCCCAGAATGGACAGTTCTCAATGAATAACCAATGCGGCGTTTTCAAATCCGGAACCGCCATAGGCCAGAACACGGTACACCCCCGCGGGCAGATCGTTTATCTGGATAAAACCCGCCCCCCGGCTGCGCTTTACAATACGCCCTTGCATATCAACTATCGCGATGTGCGCTATGTCAAAGCCGGCTTCTATCCGGATGACATCGGAAGCAGGATTGGGCCATACGCGAAGCCGACCGGAACGCCCGGGTTGTTCAACCGATGCCGATGACGCCTGCAAGGCCAGATTTTTCACATTGGTCAGTACCGGTTCGTTGTAGTCGAAAAAGATCGCCGCCTGATTGGACAATACCGTGCCAACCGGTAAATCCGCCTTCCTGCGTACGCCAAACTGGACAAACCCCTGAGAGCCGCCCGTGTTGGCGCTGCTATCGGGCAAAGCAATGGGGTAAAAAGTGAATGACAAGACGTGTTTCCCGTTTAAAGGATTGGTTTGAAGGCTCATATCGTACGGATGGCTCGATGCGCCGGCACGGATACTGCCGGGGTCGAGCAATGCTGACAACGTATCTCTTATCACCACCCTGAAAGCCGTGTCTGTTCCGGTGTTCTGGAAGTTGATCTGATAAAGCACGTCGAACTCGTTTACATCCAGCGAATCGGCATCCCGCAAGTGGCCATTGACAAAAGCAATTTTGTTGTTCGGATCGTATGACCCGCGGTTGGGTTGACAATCGGTTGCCACAAATACTGAGTCGAGTCCGGGCCAGCATAATTCTGCCGGGGTTGCCCGCGCTTCCAGGCAATGGGATTGCCCCAATGCCGCATCGCAACTCAGCAAAACAGTCAACTGCATCATGCCGCATACTCCGCGCGGCAAGGAACCCAGCTCGAAATGAAGCGTTTGCCCGGATTGTTCTGCTACCGGAACAGTAGAGGACACAAACTGAAAATAGGGATCAAGCAACACGGTAATCCGTACGGAATCCGCGTCGGCTGTGCCTTCATTGCAATAACGAAGGGTGTAGGTATTGTCAAAACAACGGCGCAAAAACGGCGTGCCCGCCGAAACCCGCAGGTAGGGACAGGCGGCATTGGCGGTGGCGGAAAAGTCCAGGGTGTCGCGGTCGGAAGTGTTCAACAGCGAAAGCGGCTGTTCGTCGGGACACACTGCCCAGAGCGCGTTGGGCGGCAATGCCGATACCTGGTAATCGCCGGCCGAAGGGAGCGCCATCCGATACTGCTTGTTCGGCAACAACAGACTGTAAAAAACGCTGTCGTTGGTTTGCGCCCGCACTTTCCAGCCGGCCAGCGGTGTTTCATCCGGGTCGGCTGCACAATCCAGATCGGCATCCAGTCGTACCGCGCCGCCGAGGTTGCCAAAATTGCTCAGCGGTTGCAGGGAGCGAAATACGGGCATGGTTTGTTCGGGATTTAAATAAAGGTACTGGTCGTCGCTGAGCATCAGGGAGGAAGCGCCATAGGAGCCCAGTGCGCCATTGAGTCCCGAAATGAACGCACTCCAGCTGGCGCCCTCGTCCGTACTGCGCAGTAATAGTCCCTGGGCGTTGAAGCGATACATCACGTGCTGGTTGTCGATCTGCATCCCCTGATAATTCCCGTCTACCGAACCGGCCACTTTTATCCAGTCGGCAAACCTGGTGTCGGTACGGTACAGGTTAAAAGGCTGGCCCTGTTGGGGTCGGGCCGTAAAATAAATGCTGCCATCGGGCAAAATCTGTACGATTTGCGGACTCCATAGCGGCAACTGTGGCGACAGGGGCGTCCAGTTCAGGCCGTCCTGAGCGCTTCGGATATGCACGTCTCCCGAAACAAAATCATAATAACTGAGGTAAAAGGTGCCGTCCGGATGCTGGTGCAACCAATTGTAGTAAAAACTTTGCCCATTGGTAAGTTGCCAACTGGCCCCGTGGTCGGTCGATAAATACACGGCATACCCTTCATCTTCGGCAAAACAAAACAACTCACCCTGGCTACCGCAACGCAGCAGGAATTTGAGCGGGTCATCGGGCTGCTGGTTGACCGGGCTGAGAAACGACGTCCAGGTATCGCCTCCGTCGGCCGAGCGATAGAGCATGCTGTCATTCAGTGCAAACAGGTAACCCGCGGGCGATACGAGCATATCTTCAAAATCTGAAAAAACAGGCAATACGTCCAGCGTTTCCCAGCTCAGGCCGTCGTCGTACGAACGGTGAATTTTGCCTTCACAACCCAGTGCGAACAGCCGGCCGGATTCGTCTTTTTGCAATTTTGTACTTCGGCCGGCGACAAATTGTTCTGATAGTGAAGTCCAGCTTTGGCCGTTGTCGGTACTGCGGACCAGCAACTGCAGGGCGCAATCGGAAGAACAAAGGAAAATGGCGCCATTGGGAGCAATCACCGCATCGGCCTGGTTATAATCCCACTGCGTATACGGCGACACCTGCAGGGCCATCTGTTGCTCCCAGGTATTGCCTTCGTTTACAGTTCGCCACCAGCCATTGGTGGTCATGGCATACAAGGTGTCGCCGGCGGTGTTGGCGTACAAACCCCTTACCGTGAGTCCCTGCCAGTCGGGGTAAGTATAGATACTCCAGTTTTGGCCGCCATTCGTCGAGGTGCGCAGGCCGCCGGTGCACAGCCAGAGTTTGCCGGAGGCGCTTTGTACCATAGTCGGGTTTTCGTTAAAACTGGCCGACAGCACGAGGGCATGGCTGCCGTCGTCGGCGAAACGGGTCAGGCCAGCATCGTCGGTCCAGCAAAAATTCCGGTCGCCGCCGAAGCAGGCGATGCCACGCGGGTCGTCGGCATTGGTAAAAAGAAAGGTTTGGGCGCCCGTACTCGGGTCGATTCGCCACAATTGGTTGTTGCCCCGGTAAACGTACACCGTCCCGTTGGGCGCCAGGTCGTAGTAGAAAACATTGGCAGCCAGGGTTATCAGGTTTCCATTGGCCGATAAACGGTGCAATTCGGTACCGATGAGGAAATACAACAAACCATCAGGGCCAATCTCCAGATTTGTCAAACCGCCGTAGAGGGTATGCGCCAGCGACCAACTGTTTCCGTTGTCGGCAGAGCGGTAAATCCGATTGCCGCTGGCCAGGTATACCTCCCCGCCGGGGTGAACGACGATCTGATGCGCCCGCACGCCGTTGATCTGGCCCCGTGGTTGCCAGAAATCCTGGGCAGATAAGGCGCCCAAGGATAAAATGACGACCAAAATTCCTGAAAACCAGGGTTTTATAATCTGAATCTGTTTCATCAGGTGAAAAATTCCAGTGTTGGCGAATGGCGAAGAACGCTTCTGAATGGAGTAAAATTAAGGCAGTTGGCCAACCCGGTTTGTTACTTAACACAGGGATGCTGTGAATTTATCCGCATCAAAAACCTTCATTTTGCCATTCAGACAGGCTGCGCCAGGTTTTTTTTCTACTTTTGCCGCCGTTTTTGACAAAACGCCCCGCCGAGGCGGGTTTTTTACTACACCGTTTTCACATCAACTTTTTGGTCAAAACAAAATGGATTCACTGGTTTACCTCCTTCCCTTGTTCGGCGTGCTCGGCCTGATCTACATGGTCGTGCTGCAAGGCTGGGTGACGAAACAAGACGCTGGCGACGAAAAAATGCGCAGTATCGCCGATCACATTGCCGAAGGCGCCATGGCTTTCCTGAAAGCTGAATACCGCGTACTGGCGATCTATGTTGTGGTTGCCGGCGCGCTGCTGGGCTGGCTCAGCACACAGGTGACGACCAGTCACCCCTTGATCGTTGCCGCTTTTGTGATAGGCGCACTTTTTTCAGTACTGGCCGGTTTCTTCGGTATGCGCATTGCCACCAAGGCCAATGTGCGCACCACCCAGGCCGCCCGCACCAGCCTGGCCCGCGCCTTGCAGGTGTCGTTCAAAGGCGGCTCGGTCATGGGCCTCGGCGTGGCCGGTCTGGCCGTGTTGGGCCTTAGCCTGTTGTTCTCCGTCTTTTACAACTTCTTCATGGACGGCGCTTATGGCGCCGACGGCTACACGGCCATGTCGCGGGTACTCGAAGTGCTCGCAGGCTTCTCGCTGGGCGCCGAATCGATCGCTTTGTTTGCCCGTGTGGGCGGCGGTATCTACACCAAAGCCGCCGACGTGGGCGCCGACCTCGTGGGTAAAGTTGAGGCCGGCATCCCCGAAGACGATCCCCGCAACCCCGCCACCATCGCCGACAACGTGGGCGACAACGTGGGCGACGTGGCCGGTATGGGCGCCGACCTGTTCGGCTCTTACGTGGCCACCATGCTCGCCGCCATGGTGCTCGGCAACTCGGTGATCCGCGATTCCGGCGGCATCAACGACGCTTTCGGCGGCATCGGCCCAATCCTTCTGCCCATTCTGATCGCTGGTATTGGCATCGTGTTCTCCATTATCGGTATGCAACTCGTGCGCGTGGCCGACAACGCCGCCGCTTCTGCCGATACGGTACAGGGCGCGCTCAACCGCGGCAACTGGGTCAGCATCATTCTTACGGGTATCGCCTGCTACCCGATCATCACCTGGATGCTGCCCGAAACCATGAAAATGAAATTCTTCGGCCGCACCCCGGAACTGGTCGACGTATCCAGCATGCACGTATTCTATGCCGTGGTACTCGGTCTGATCGTCGGCGCTTTGATCTCCGCCATCACCGAACACTACACCGGCCTGGGCAAAAAACCCGTGCTCAGCATCGTACGCCAGTCGGCCACCGGCCACGCCACCAACGTGATCGCCGGCCTCGCCACGGGTATGATGAGCACCTGGATGCCGATCGTGCTGTTTGCCGGCGCCATCTGGGGCGCTTATTCGCTGGCTGGTTTCTACGGCGTCGCCATCGCCGCTTCCGCCATGATGGCCACCACGGCCATGCAGTTGGCTATCGACGCCTTCGGCCCCATCGCCGACAACGCCGGCGGTATCGCCGAGATGAGCGAACTGCCCAAAGACGTGCGGGAAAAAACCGACGTTCTCGACTCCGTGGGCAACACCACGGCCGCTATCGGCAAAGGTTTCGCCATCGCTTCGGCGGCCCTGACGGCCCTGGGCTTGTTTGCCGCCTACGTCGACTTCACCCACATCGAAGGCATCAATATTTTTAAAGCCGACGTACTGGCCGCGCTTTTCCTCGGCGGTATGATCCCGGTGGTGTTCTCCGCTTTTGCCATGCAAAGTGTGGGCAAAGCCGCGATGGATATGGTGAATGAGGTGCGCCGCCAGTTCCGCGAAATCCCGGGCCTGCTTGAAGGCACCGGCAAAGCCGACTACCAGCGCTGCGTCGATATCTCCACTCGCGCCGCAATCCGCGAAATGATGACGCCGGGTCTGATCACCATCATCACCCCCATTGCCGTAGGCTTTATCATGGGCGCCGAAGCCCTGGGCGGCTATATGGCCGGCGTGACCGTCAGCGGTGTGCTCTGGGCCATCTTCCAGTCCAACGCCGGTGGCGCCTGGGACAACGCCAAAAAATCGTTTGAAAAAGGCGTCGACATCAACGGCCAGACTTACTACAAAGGCTCCGACCCGCACAAGGCCGCCGTTACGGGCGACACTGTGGGCGACCCCTTCAAAGATACTTCGGGTCCGTCGATGAACATCCTCATCAAACTCAGCTGCCTCGTCGGCCTGGCCATCGCCCCGATTCTGGGCGAACGCGCCGCCGAAGCCGGCCATACCGGCGTGCAGCAACCGCAACAACAGGAAATCCGCCTGACCGAAACGCCGGCCCAGCCGGCTGCCGCTCCGATCGGGAAATAAATTTCAGCCTTTAACGGACAACGATCGCCCCGGAGAAAACATCCCCGGGGCGATTTGCTTTTTATGCCGCACGCCGCCAGGTTTTCAACATCAACGGACTCATAAACCCTTATAAACCAATACCAACCTCATAAACCTCCTGCTCAAATCTTCCCGACGCAAAGTATATTTTTACACCATGCTAATCGCCCTCACCGGCGCTTCCGGCCGTATCGGCAACGTCGTTGCACGCCGGCTGCTGGCCGCCGGCCACCGCCTCCGCGTGCTGCAACGCCGCGACAAGCCCTCGCTGGCCGGACTGTCCCTCGAACGAGTGAGCGGCCACCTGCTCGACCGCCCCTCGCTCGAAACGCTGGCCGGGGGCTGCGATGCGCTGATCCATCTGGCCGGACTGATTTCCGTACACGGCGACCGGGGCGGCGAGGTCGTTCGGGTCAATGTGGAGGGCACGCGACAGGTACTGGAGGCCAGTCTGGCCCGGGGCCTGCAGCGGGTGATCGTGTTCAGTTCGGTGCAGGCTTTTTCGCCGCCGCCGGCCGGGCAGGCGCTTGACGAAAGCGCCCCGCTGGCCCTGCAAAGCCCCATGGCCTACAACCGCGCCAAGGCCGAAAGCCTCCTTTTGGCACGGCAATTTGCCGCCGAACAGCCCCTGGAAGTGCTGACGCTCTGCCCGACGGGCGTACTGGGGCCTTTTGATTACGAACCTTCGTTGTCGGGCCAAATGCTGATCGATTTCCACCGGGGGCGCATCCCCCTGCTCACGCCCGGCGGCGCCGACTGGGTCGACGTGCGCGACGTGGCCGACGCCACACTGGCGGCGCTCGACGGCGGCCAAAACGGCGCGGCTTATCTGCTGGGTGGCCGGTACGCTTCGATCGGCGAGCTGGCCGCGGCCATCGGCCGGGTGACGGGCCGGCGAGTACCCCGACTCGTCGCGCCCGAGTGGCTGCTGCGCTCGGCGCTCCCGTTTATGGGCGCCTGGGCTCGTTTGAGCGGCACGCCGGCGCGATTTACTCCGGAAATGCTGGATACCCTGCGCGAGCACCCCAAAGCGGTGTCGACGGAAAAAGCGCGGCGAGAGCTCGGCTATTCCCCCCGGCCGCTGGAAGATACCCTGGCCGATGCTTTTGAATGGTTCAAAACTGCCGGTTATTTGTGAGACGGAGCGCTTCAAAAGCCCGCTGTTGAACATGCACTACACCCTGTACACACAAATCACCTGGGCCTGGATTGCCGTGGCCGTCGTCACCTTTTTTTACCTCCTGCGCCAAAATGCGCCTTACGGCCGGCACGTGCAGCCCGGCTGGGGGCCCACGGTCGACAACCGCCTGGGCTGGTTCGTGATGGAGTTTACGGTGATTGTCGTTTTTCTGACGACCTTGTTGTGGTCCGGCCTGCCGGCCTCGAAGCCGGTTTGGGTGTTCAGCGCCCTGTTTTTGTTCCATTATGTCAACCGGAGTATCATTTTTCCGCTCCGACTGCGCACACGCGGCAAACGTATGCCCGTTGTCATCATGTTTTCAGCCGTCGGCTTCAATCTGATGAACGGCTTTCTGCTGGGTTACTATTTTGCCCATTTTGCCGGCTACCCGCCCGGCTGGTGGTTCGATATCCGCTTCCTGCTCGGCATGGTCCTGTTCTGGGCCGGACTGGGTATCAACTGGCAATCCGACAACATTCTGCTCGGTTTGCGCGCACCGGGCGCCACGGGTTACGCCATCCCGCGCGGCGGCTTGTTTGGCCGGGTGAGCTGCCCGAACCACCTGGGAGAAATGATCGAATGGGCCGGATTTGCGCTCATGACCTGGGCTTTGCCCGCCTGGGCTTTCCTGATCTGGACGGTGGCCAACCTCGCGCCCCGGGCACTGGCGCACCACCGCTGGTACCAGGAAAAATTCGCGGATTACCCGCCGGAGCGGAAGGCATTGTGGCCGTTTTGAAAACTTTGTGGGACAGGTGTTTTTTGGGAGACAGGATTTTTTTGGACAGGATTTACAAGATCAACAGGATAAATACAGCCGCAAAATCCTGTTGATCTTGTAAATCCTGTCCAAAAAAACACCTGTCCCAACATTACCCCCACCAATGCCGTATCAGCCGCAATACCAGGCTTGCAAGCAGGCTCAGCAACAACATGGTGGTGATCGGGGCGTAAAACAGGAAGTTGTCGCGTTCGATGCGGATGTCGCCGGGCAGCCGGCCCAACCATTGCCACCAGCCGCCGCGGCCGTGCAGGGCCCAGGCGACGAGGCCGGCAGCCAGCAGCACGAGCCCCAGCAGGATGAGCAGGCGGGGCAAGGGAGGGATCTGGGAGAAATTCATGGCGTAACGATCAAACTTTTAACCAACGGCCGAAAACCCTCCCGCCGTAGGTGAAGCACATAGGCGCCGGGCGGGAGCATGCCCACCGGCAGTGTATACGAGGCATCCCCGGCAGTATCCAATGTGGTATCGAGAACAGCCCGACCCACCGAATCATACAGGCCGACACGGTATTCGCCGGAAGGAAGGTGTTGAAAATCGAGATACAGGAGCGGGTCGCCGGCCGGTAAAGGATTGGGAAACAGGCGCAGCAAGTCATCTCCTGTCACATTAGAGGTGCCGGAAGCAGCGCAGTCGTCGCCGGTTTCGCCTTGCCATATACCACCGCCCATCGTGGCGACCCATACGCGACAGGCATTACCGGGCTGAAAAAATACCCGCTTCGGGCGCCAGTAAGGCATTGAAGTAACGCGTTCGAATTCGGGTTGATCGGCGGCGAGTTGTTCCGTGAAAAACAATCCTTCGTTTTCGACCGAGAGGTAAGCCACGTCCGCGAGTTCAGGGTGAATGGTGAGGCTTTCCGCGCGTTCATGGGTAAAAATGCGCGTCCAGCTCAGCCCCCTGTCGGTGCTGCGGTAAAGGCCCCCGTTTCCGGCATTATTGGGCCCCGCAAAAGTGGTAAACCGCCCCCAGACCGTCGCGTACCAGGTATTTTGTGCAGGATCGTGCGGATTGACGATAAGGTCTTTGGTGTAAAATTCCATCCCCGCGCCGGTCCGGTCCTGCCATTCGCTGCTGCCGGCGGGCAGATAAAACACGCCGCTGCTCGGCGTCAGCGTGACACCGTCGGGCAACGCGCGGGCCGAATAAGTGGCCAGCAGGCCGCCGTCGTTCAGCACCCCAAGGTTGTACGGATGGCCCTCGGTGCGCGGCGGCGCCGGCAAGGGCAGCCAGCTTTGGCCGCCGTCGTTGCTTTGATAAATACCGCCTTCTGCCGGGTCAACCACGCTGGCATACAGACGGCCGGGCTGCGTCGGGTCTACTTCAAGCCAAACGACCGGATGTCCGAAATTGTACAAAGTATCCCAGTGCACGCCTGCATCGGTCGATTGCAGCACCAGGCCACCGCCGTAGATCTGCCCATCGGCGATGCGGTAGCCCAGGTAGATGTCGTTGATTTCGGCGGTGGCGGCGTATAAAGCGCCGTTCGGGGCTTCCGCGACGCGGTACCAGTTGTTGTTGGCCACAACGCCCCAGGGGAAAAACGTGTTTCGGGCGAACGTCCAGGTTTCCCCGCCGTCGGCGGAGTAGCTTTGACCGATATCGGTATTGGCAGCGATGATTTCCTGTTCGTTGAGCCAGAAGATCTGATGGGTGGACGTGACGTCGAGGCCCGAGGACTGGTAAAACTTGTCGACGGGAGTTAGTTCGCCGGGCGGGTTTTGAGACGCCGCCGTCACGTAGGTGGCCTGCCAGCTGGCGCCGCCGTCGGTCGTCACATGGCCGTAACCATCGGTGACGATGAGGTGATCGGGGTCGTTATTGTCTACGTCGAGGCCGAGGTTGGCGCCGCTCCACAGGTACGAATAGGCGCCGCCGTCGCCGCCCCAGCCGGTGCTGATGTTCTGATTGCCGTCGGCCAGGAACGTATTCACCCAGGTGTTGCCGCCATCCGTCGAGCGGTATATGACCGGCAGGGCTCCGTCGGCGCTGCCTGCCGCCCAAACGGTATCGGGCGCAGAAAGGGCCAGGTCGATCCAGGCGATGTCGACGTTGTCGGGCAGGTTGCCGCGGGCATCGGTCCATGCGGCGCCGGCAGCATAGTCCATGCGGTAAATGCCGAGCAGGTTGTCGCTAAAATCGAGGGGTTCGTACCATGCATACATATCCGCTTCGGGCGCTGCGACGCAGTACAGGCGGCGCAAATTGCCCGACCGGCTCCCCGACAGGTGGAGAATACCTGCCCCTGCCGGCAGTCCGGCGTGGGTTTCGGGGGCAAATGTTTGTCCGCCGTCGTGCGAAACCAGCAAACCCTTGTCGGTGCCGACGAAAATGTCGTCGCCATCCCAAAAAGCGCCGCCGAGCCAGACCTTGTCGTCGGCAGGATGAAAAACGGAGACCCAGGAGTTGCCGCCATCGGCACTGAAAAACAACTGGTTGTACTCGTTGAGCAACAACCTTTGGGTGCTGCCGGGATCGACTTCGAGTCGGTGTACGCCGCTGGCGGTCGGGTCGGGCAACGGCTGCCAACTGGCGCCACCATCGGTACTTTTGGCCAGTTCGCCCCTGAAAAGCGGGTCGCCGGAATTGGTCAGCGAACGGCGGCAAACGTAACAAATGGCGGGATCGGCGGTAAACTGGACTTTGCCTTTCACCTGACTGACCAGTTGCTGGTAATGCTGCATTTGCCAGCTCCGGCCGCCGTCGAGAGAACGATAGACGCCGCCCATGTCGCAATTGAGGAAAATATGATCGGGGTCGTGCGGACTGATCGACGGGCTGTACATATAGCCCCCGCCGCCGATGCCTTGGGGGGTAAAAAGCGACGGGTAATCGGCGTTTTGGGCAAATCCGAACAGTTTGCCCAGACAAAAAATAACCAGTAGTGCTGATCTCATATTTGACGCAGGATGGAAGTTGCCCGCCAAAATAGCGCCTCCCGCTTATTTTTTACCCGCTGCCGCCGTCTGCCGCGTGTGCGTGGCCAGTATCCGCCCGTTTTCGGCTTTCACGACGGGGTTGGCGCGGTGCGACCACAGGCGCTCGCGGGCAATGCGGGCATTCTCCTCGGGAGCGACCACCGGCGCGGGGTAGTCGCGGCCGATGACGACGCCGTATAAAGCCTGTTCCATCGGCGACATTTTCCAGGGTTCGTGGATGAGCGGCGCAGGGACGCCGGCCAGCTCCGGCACCCATTTTTTGATAAAATCACCCTGCGGATCGTGCTCCTGCGATTGTTTGACGGGGTTGTACATCCGGATGGTATTGGTGCCCGTCACACCGGCCTGCATCTGAAACTGCGGGTAGTGGATGCCCGGTTCGTAGTCGAGAAACAGGCGGGCGAGGTGGTATACGCCCGTACGCCAGTCTTGCAGCAACTGATGGCACAGAAACGAGACCAGCATGGCACGCATCCGGAAGTTGATCCAGCCGGTGGCGTGCAGGCAGCGCATGCAGGCATCGACGAGCGGGTAGCCCGTGGCGCCGCTTTCCCAGGCAGCAACGAGCCGTTCGTCGCGGGGCAGATCGAGCAATTCGTAACCCCGGTTGACGCAGCGGGTTTCGTAGCTGCACTCCATTTCAAATTTCTGGATAAAATGGTCGCGCCATTTCAGACGGGTCAAAAAAGCCTCGTAGGCCCGCCGGTGTGCCGGGAAATTGCCGGATTGCCGCACCAATTGGTACGCCTGCCGCACGCTGATGTTGCCCCAGGCCAGATGCGCCGAGATGCGGCCGCAGGAAAGCCGGCTTTCGGCGGGTTTTGAAATATGGCGGTGGTAGTGCTGTCCGCGCCCGCCGACGAAGGACCGGAGGTATTGGAAAGCCGCCAGTTCGCCGGGGTGCTGCCATTCGGAGGGGTAAGCGGCAAGGCGTGTTTGCCATTCGACGGGCAGCGGAAAAGGGTGCGCCGGCGCCGGGTTGTCGGCCCGTCGATAGGTGTTTTGCAGCGGCGGCTCGTTCATGGTAGCGTACCAGTGGCGATCCCAGCCTTCGCGGTTGCGAATGCCGCGTTGGATGCCGTCGCGCGGCGCTTCGCGCCACCGGATGCCTTTTTGGCGAAAAAATGCGGCCAGCGCTTTGTCGCGGTCGTAGCTGTGCTGAATGCCGCTTTCGCGGTAACTGAGTACTTCCCGAACCTCAAATTGTCCAGCCCAAAAAGCAAACACCGGCAGCGCCTCTCCGTAGCAAATGACAACCTCCCGGTTCAGGTCCTTCCACTGCGCATTCATGTGCATCAGCGATTGGTACTGAAACTGCAAATGGCGCTCGCTGCAATCGGGGTAAGCCATCATCGAGGGCTCAAACAGGTACAATACCAGATATGGCAGACCGGCTTTTTCCGCCCAATGCAGGGGCAGGTGATCCTGTGTGCGCAGGTCGCGTTTGAGACAAACGATGTTGATCTGTTGCTTGTGCAAGGCGCCGGGCGGTTTGAAAGAGCAGGGTAAACACGAGACGACAATTGATGGTTTTTTAGAACCAAAAACATGTTTGTATGAAATGAAATCCTATACATTTAGTCCGCTTAAAAAATCTCCTGTTCACTTTCACCTGAATCCTGCCCGTGAAACGTATATTACTTCTTGCGGCACTCCTGTTTTTCGCCGCCCTCGCGCCTTCCTTTTCCCAAAACTTCACGATTCTTTACCAAACGCCCGACCAGCTCGTCGTGTGTGATGCCGATACGCTCACCGTTTCGGTCGCCAACAACACTGCCCAGCCCGTCGACGGGGCCTTGCTCGACGTGGAAATGCCCTCTGGCCTGCAATACCAGCCTGGCAGCGTTTTGGGCGCCACAGAATCGAATATCACCAACCTGAACAAGCCGGTTCTGGCGTTGCCGACCCTGCCGCCCGGTACGACGGTGACGGTAAAAATCGTCCTCGGCGCCGGTTGCGGACTGGTGGAAGCCATCAACAACGGCCAGTTGTTTTCGGTGCTGCTGCGCGTGCGCAACGGCGCCCAGGCCGAACAAATCACCACGGCCAATTTTATCGTGGAAACCGGCCTGGTGGTCATCACGCAGGTCGACAACGACTCCGTGGCCGGCCAGAAGGGCGATATGATGACCCGCACCCTGCACGTGCAAAATACCCGTCTGGGCGTCGTTCGCCACCTGCGCTTGTCGGATGCGCACCCCGAGGGCATCAGCATACAGACCAATGGCGCAAGCACCCAGGTCGACCAGCCGGCCTTGTTCGAAGCGCAATTTGACGGGGCGTTTTTTGCCAATTTCGGCGACGGCGACGATCTGCTGGAATTCGGTGAAACGGTGTTGATCGAACAAAAAATCACCGTGACCGACTGCGCCCTGCCCACGGGTTTCGAAGTGAATTCCAATATCACCGTTGCCTGGGCCTGCACGGCCATTGCCTCGTCGTGCCAGGGCGACAGCGCGCGGGCGGAGGTCACGATATTGCCGTTCGATAAACTGCCCAACCTGGTCTTTACCCCCGAATACGGTTATCCGTTCGACCGCTGCGCCGGCGATCCCACCGTGCAGAAGATACGGGTGGACAACCAGGGCGTCGCCGCGGCCAACAACGTGCTGGTACAGATCTCGTCGACCCAGGCCAGCCGAATGGGCATCGACGGCGCGTCGCTGCGGTTCAATATCGGCGGTACGGAAATACCGGTGACGCCCAACGTGACCGCCGCCGCTAACATGCCTTTGTGCGACGTAGAACACGACAGCCTGATCGTATTGGTCATCCCGACCGTGCCCGCCGGCGGTTCGCTGGATATTTTATTCAACACCTTTTTTTGCTCCGAAGCCTGCGACCCCTCGCTCCCGCCCTTTCAGGGCAATTATTTCCACGTGGTGGAATGCCCGGTCGGGGGCTCGAAAGCCGATACTTTTCTGATGGCGGGCGAACAGGACCTGCTCTCCTGGGTGGGCGGGGTGACTTTTGCCATCGGTCAATGTATGGAAGACGGCGCTCAGTATCCTTTTTCCTACTTCATCCATGCCGGCCGCCTGCTGGAAGATGAGGGTTATGCCTGGCTGCAACTCGATCTGCCCTGGGGTTTGTTTTATGACCCGGCCTGCCAGCCGAATGCCGATGGAGAAAGCCCTGTGCTGGTCACTATCGATACGCTGGTTACTTACGACACGATCACGCGGATACGACTGGCTTACGAGCTGCCTTTGCCGAGCGACTCGATCTTCGTCCCGTTTTGTATGCGGGCCAATTGCCTTCCGGACGCCACATTCAGCGATTTGCCGCCTATTCCCCCGCCTTCGGCGAGCGGCAATTTTAGCATTTTAAACGTGCTTTGTTCCAGTTGCGGCTTTGTCGGAGAGGGACAATTCATATTGACCAGAAAACTGGAAAACGACCCGGCCTGCGGGATTTCCGCCTGCAGCCCGTTTCAGTTGAAAACCGATTGCCCTTGTCCGGCGGACACGAGTGAATTTCCCATTGGCGGAGGTGGTGTAGCCGGCGGCGAAGGCCAATGCGATCAATGCGAAGAGGGAGCAACCCAACGCCATACTTACCGGGCTTACCGCCTCAACCTGGGGCTCCCCGACCACGACGACAACCGCGCGGCCGACGCAGGGGCAGTTGACCTGGCCAAAATCCGCCGCGACCGTTTTCTGCCGGGCGACACGATGCGGGTGGTTGCCGGCTCGCGGGTGCTGACGGGCGACAGTCTGTGCGTGATCTGGCACAACATTTTCACCGAAGTCATTCGAAGCGACATTCCGTACGCGGGGGTCAACGACGAGTTCGAAGTCGCTACTGCCCGCAACTTTTTCGCCAATCCCGAGCGGTTTCGCAACATTGGCGGCATACAGATACGCATTTGGGACGTGAGTGAAGACGCGTACTACGAGTGTCAGCTCGACAGCCTTTGGATCGCCTATAAGAAGTTGTACGGCGTGGTGACCAACGTCAATGTGCAGCCGCAGGTCAAGTTCGACGAATTTGTCACCATGAAGCACGTCATGGCTGTCCACGTGGATTCGCTGAGTGCCTGGGGGTGTTTGCCGCCCTGTTTTGCATTGGCTGCCGGCGACTCCATCGAGGTGAGCACCGATTTTAAACTGGATTTCAACTACGTGCCGTTCAGCGAACAGCACCTGCCCCCGCTCATCAATTTTGAAATGGCTTTCGCGCCAGGCCGGATCGATTATCCCGATTTTTATGCCTACCGCCGTTTCGATACCCTGATGTTCCAGTATTCGGGCTATAGGGATACGATCGTCAACAATACGTTTGGGATACGACCCTGCCAGAATTCGCAGGAAATCAAATCCTTCTACTACGCGATCCGCCTTGCTCGCGAAAACCTCTTCCCCTTCGAGGTGCGGCCGCTCAACCGGATCATCGATTACGATTTCATTATCCCCGACAACCTGACCCTCAATGCCGCGACGCTCAAATACCTGCGTTTGCAGGAGAACGTCAACCTGCCGGCGTATCAAAATCAGCCTTTGCCCTTCACCCAGGACTCTTTCTGGGTACAGATCGATTTTTCCAATGTGTTCGGCACGCCGCTCGACGAAGGCTACAAACTGGAAACGAATCTGGTGTTCGACCCGGCCTGCGAATTCAGGGCGCCCGATACGTCATGGCAATTCGTAACCTTCGATTACGAGGGCTGCCTGCACATGCCCGACACCGCGACGGTGATTTTGCTCAATAAAATCGGCTTTTTCAGCAACCAGGCTCGCGACACGATCACGTCCGACGAACTGGTGTACGATTTTCCCTCGGAAGACGTGGGCGCCGATATTCTCCTCTCCAATTTCGCCCCCGTGGCCGGTCCCAATTACTGGATCGAACTGGTGAGCCCCGACGGCGGCCTGTCCGATTTTGAATTGTTGCAATTGCCTCAAAATACGCCTGTTGCGGCTACAAACGGCGTTTATCAACTCGGTACGCTCGGCTTGCTGGCCCAGCGCGATTTGCGCATCAAGGCGAAAAACAACAGTTGCGACGAGCAACGGCTTTGGGTGATTTACGGCTGGGACTGCCAGCCGCACCTCGTGCCCGGCGCGGTATCCTGTGCAAAGGACACGCTCGAATTGTTGTTCCGTCCGCAACTCGCCGAGCTGGAACTCGACCTGACCCAGCTCCCGACCGACGCGCCCTTGTGCGATACCTCCGACTATATCGTTTTTGAGGTATTCAACGCCGATTTGGGCTATGCCTACGCGCCTTTTGCCAATGTGCAGTTGCCGGCCGGCCTGCAAATGCTGCCCGGCAGCAGCCAGGTGGCCTACCCCACGGGCGCGGCTTTCGTACCAATGGCCGACCCGGCTTCATTGCCCAATAATACCTACGAGTGGAACCTCGCGGCGGCCTTGCCTATTGTCGCTGCCGGAGGGCTTCCGGGGGTCAATCTCGACTCGCAAAATAGCGTCCTGATCCGCTTCAAGGTCATCGCGGAGTGCGGGGTGGTGTCCAATTCGCAATTGATCTTCGGCGCCAGTGCGGAGCAGGTATGCGGCACGGCAACCAACTTCCTGCGCAAGGCCAGCAACCCGCTGACGGTGGAAGGGCTGACGCCCGATTACGAAGTGCAGATCGGTATTTCGCAGCTGGGCGGCGACGGTCCTTTTACTTGCGATGAAACCCTGGCTTTCAAGGTCAACCTGCAAATCAGCGGCATAACCCATCCGGGCGACAGCGTTTACGTCACTTTACCGCCGGGGTTTGATTACGTGGCCGGCAGTTATACACCCGGCCTGAACGCAGCTTCCGGACCGCCCCAGCAATACGGGACGGTGCTTCAACTCCCGATTACGCCGGGTTTGCCAGCCAATTCGGTGCTGAGTTTTCAGTTCAGTCTGACGACGCCGGAAACGCCCGTATGCTCGGGTGTGACCCTTCAGGTGCAGACCCGGCAGCAGTCGGTGGCTTTTTGCCCTGCGATCAATTCCAATTGCGCCGTGTATGTTTCGACGGGGGAGGCTGGTTATGCATTGTTGCCCGCCGATCCGCAGATCTTTATATACAGCTCTTCCATTGCTACCAATCCCGAAGATGGCTGGACCAGTTATTACATCACGCTTGCCAACGGCGGTATTCAGGTACTCGAGTCTGCACAAATTCTTATCGTCCGGGATGTTGACGGCGACGGCCAATGGTCGGCTGCCGATACCGTGGTGGAAACGCAATATTTTAACGGATCACTGGGGGGCAGCAAGAAATATAACCTGAGTTGGATCCATTCGGGTCAGGTCGTGACCGATCCCTGCAGTTTGCTGGTTGTGCTACCCGGCAGCGCCATGTGTGATTGCGACGATGTGGTGGCGCCCTTTGCGTATACTTCGCAGGCCTACACCACGCAGCATATCTGCCTGGGCGATTCGGTGGCCCTGGGCCCGCCCTATGAAAGCGGCCATACGTACCAGTGGCCCGCTTCTATGAGCCTGCCCTGCCTTTATTGCCCTAATTTTGTCTGGACACCTTCTGCGACGGGCACTTTCCCGCTGACGCTGCTCGATCATTCGGCCAATTGCCTGATAAAACACAATTATCAGGTAGTCGTCGCTGAACTACCAGTCTTGATAAGCCCCGACGAGGTGATTTGCCGGGGCGAAACCGTGTTGCTGGAAACCGGCCCCGCCGCTACCTGGCACTGGGAAGGGCCGGGCATTGTCAATCCCGACGCTGCTGCGCATGTTGTGCAGCCAGACCAGACATCCGCCTATTTCGTCACCATTACCAATGCCGCGGGGTGTACGGCATCTGACGACATCATCATCACGGTGCTGGAAAGCGATTCGATCAACCTGGCAACGCTGTTTACCTGCGAAGGAACCCCGGTCGACGTACTGGGCAGCCTGACCGACCAGCCGGGCTTTTATTGTCAAAAATATGTGAAATCAAATGGCTGCGACAGCACTGTCTGCGTGCTGCTGGAAGTGATTGGCAATACCTCCGAAGCGCTGGTCAAATGCCCCGAAGACTCGGTTTTGATCTTCGGAAACCTCGTCGGGGCGCCCGGACAATACTGCCAGACCTTCCTGTCGAGCCTCGATTGCGATAGCACGCACTGCATCGCGTTGAGCGATTTGCCCGCGCCGGTGTTGCCGCCGGTGGATACGCTTTTCCTCGTTTCCGGCGACAGTGTGCAATTGCAGGGCCCCGGCGGCTTCGCCCAATACCACTGGGCGCCGCCCGCAGGACTGAGCTGCACCGACTGTCAGAGTCCGCTGGCCACACCACCCGATTCGGTCACGGCTTATACCCTCACGGTCACGACCGCCGACGGTTGCAGCGGTACCCGAACGGTGCACCTGCGCTTTGCGCCGCCCTGCGATGCGAACGACCTGAAAATCCCGAACGCCATCACACCCGACAACGACAACATAAACGACACCTTCCGGCCTGCGCCGGTGGAGAACGCGCCCAGGGTGATTCGCCTGCGCGTGTACGACCGTTGGGGCGAAAAAGTGTACGACGAAACTGGCCCCTCAGCCGCCTGGGACGGCAACATCGACGGCAAACCCGCGCCGGTGGATACCTACGTGTGGCTGCTGGAGATTGAGTGCCAGGGCGAGATCAAACCGATTTACGGGGAGGTGACGGTGCTGCGGTAGGTTTCAAGCCCTATAAGGGTTTTAAACCCTTATAGGGCTTA
>JAEUUU010000053.1 GCA_016787345.1 Saprospiraceae bacterium
GGTTCAATTTCTTTCGCCGACTGGACAAGGATCGAGAGAAAACCGTAGAAAGTTCGGAATCCTGGATACTTTTAGCCAATTGTTCGGTAATCCTTAATCGCCTGGAAAACTGGCCAAATTAAATTCCTCAACATGCTCTTACATCCTTATCACGCGCTTCGAGGATTTTGCCAACGACAATGAAACCGAATGTTACGGGCGGAGTATAGAAAGCCGGATCGACATGGTGAAAAACCGCGAGAAGCTGCCGGTGAAAATCTGCTACATCGATTCACTTTCACCCAACCAAAGCGAACAGGCCGACCGGCTCCGCGACCTGTACCATGCCGACCTCATCATCTGGGGCAAATTGCGCAATGCAGGGCCTGAATGCAGCGCCGATGGACTTTGCCTCAATTTTCAGCCTTCCGATACCCTGATTCGTTATGCCGGCGGCGAGGTGCGAAAAAAAGTGGACAATGATTACCGGCCCAATATCAGCGCCGCCGACCTGGAGTCGGGGCTCATCAGCATGGGCGCAGAAAGTTTCGATGCCTGGCTGATCAGCATGGTGAACATGAAAATCGGGCAGCGGAAGCCGGAGTTTTACCGGATCGCGGAAGACTGGCCGGTGGAAAGGAAGGCGGAGGAGTACAATAGAAGAGGTGCATTGTATGAATCTGTCAATAACTTTGATAAAGCTATTGCTGATTACAGTGAAGCTATTTATCTGAACCCGTGCAGGAAGTATTTTGAGGACAGGGCCTCTGCATGCACTTTTTGGGGAGACAAGTCGACTGCTATTGTAGATTATGACATCTTATTGTATAACTTCCCAAAATATGCATTTTACTACCTGGGCAGAGGTATGGCAAAATTTGAGAAGGGGGATATTAAAGATGCAATCAATGATTTCAACCAAGCTATTAACCTTGACAGTAATATGACCCTGTCTTTCAAAAGAAGGGCGGTTGCTTACGATACTTTGGGTGATTATGCTTCTGCATATTCTGATTATACTTTTTGTATTAAAAAGGATGCAAATGATTTAGATGCATATCTGGCAAGAGGCACGCTTGATTCAAGAAATGGAAACCATCAGGCAGCCATTGCAGACCTGTCGATCGTTCTTGCCAAAGAACCTGATAACTTGTCAGCATTAATCCGTAGGGGGCTGTCGTATTCCTTTTCTGGGATTTACGAGAAGGCACTGAAAGATTATGATGATGCAATTCGATCAAGCCCTGATAATGCTAATTTGTACTTTTTAAGAGGCCTTTGTCACAAAAGATTTGGAAAGATTAATAAATCATTGAAAGATTTTAACCTTGCAGTAAAATATGATTCTCTTGATATTGATAATTTTTTATACAGGGGAGATGCCTTGTCTCAATTAGGGCATCTGCAAAAAGCCAATGCTGATTATGATAAAGCAATACAATTACAACCTAATAATCCTGATACATATTGGTTCAGGGCCAATCTGAAATCTAAATTAAAGCAATTTGAAAATGCTTTGTCAGACTTTGATCGTGCCATTGCCCTGGATAGTTTGAATGCAAATTATTATATAGATAAAGGGGTGATGTTGTCAGACATGGGCCAACATGCGGAGGCCTACTCAGTATATACGCGTGCTATTCTTATTGATTCTACTAATTCAATTCCTTATGGTAACAGAGGAATAGCATTGTCAGGCCTTGGCAATGACGATGCTGCAATCAATGATTATTTGACTGCAATTAGATTGAGTGCAAATAATGCATTGTATTACAATAACTTAGGTAATAGTTATAGCAGGCTTGGCCGTTATGCCGAAGCACTGGAAGTTTTGAACCAATCTTTGAGATTAGATCCCACTTTTACAAAAGCATACAACAACCGGGCGACTGCAAACTGGGCGCTTGGTAAATATCTCGCATCTTTGAGAGACCGGGTTCTGGCTATTCATTCCAGTAAGTATTCGTACCTGTTTTACCTCTATGTAATAGGGTTGTTTTTGGTATTCAAACGCCGCAAAATCTCCCGCCTCCCCCTCATCCAAACACTCTCCCACCACCTTTCCCGCGCCTACCTCCGCTTCCGCATTTTCCTGCGCCACCTTTGATAAATTGACTGGGCCAACTTGATTTCTGCGCGTTACCTTCACTCCATGCTGCGCAACACCCCCATCCTCTTCCCCATCCTGGCCCTATCCATCCTGGCCATTTACTGCCGCCCCGCCGCCAGCCCCTACCAAAGCTGGTGCGAACAAAACTTCCGCGCCGATTCGGGCTTCGTCGGCGGCGCGCAGGCCGCCGAGTTGCAACGGCTGATTTGCCGCTACGATTCCGCCGTGTTTACGGATGAGTACCGCCCTGTTCTGCTTGATTTGCTCGATGCGTCACAAACTTCCGGACAAGATTCGGCGGGCAAATTTTACGGCTTTCGCCTGCCCAACGGCGAGCTCCGCTACGTGCTTTACCTGCCTGTGAATATTCTTTTTGCCGATGCCATCCTGCTGCTCGAATTCCAGTCGCACGAAGGCGCCTGGACTTTTGAGGGTTACGAATGGTTTTTCCACGGCAATCATGCCTGCTGCCTCGACGGCGACTGGTCCGAATTTTCCCGGCTGGGGCCTTATTTGTACGTCGAAACCTGCGGTACCGGCACCGGATTTTGCTCCGGCGCCGCCAACCTTGTGTTTTTCCCGCTCACACCCAATATCGACAACGACTATCAGGCGCCCTCCATCCCCACGCAGTGGTGGCAGTCGTTTTTGCTGACCGAATCGCTGAACGGGACTTTGGGCATCGCCGGCGATACGATTGTGGCGGATTACACTTTCGACCTGGATACGCTGATGGAAGACGCCGCGGGAGAAATGATCCCGCATCCCCTGTACAAAACCCGTTTTACCGCCCTGTTTCAGGTAGATACGTCGGCTCGCAAAATCAGGCTGCTCAATCGCGACGCCGTTTTGCGCGAAGAGCATCTCCGCTACCTTTTTGAGGATTATTAAATTTTTTTACCCTTCGTGCAGCAAACCTGCCGTTTCGGTCCCCAATTCAAAAAACGGCGCTTATGAACGATGCCCCCCTCCGTCAATTGCTGAATGATTGCCGCCACGGCCACAGCGGCGCACAAAAACGCCTGTTCGAACAGTACCGCAACCGGGTCTTCGCCGTTTGTCTGCGCTATGCCCGCGACCGACCCGAGGCGCAGGATATGCTGCAGGAGGCATTTCTGACCATTTTCCGCGACCTGCACCAGTACACCGGCGCCGGCCCCTTCGAGGCCTGGATGCGGCGCGTATCGGTCCGTTGCGCCCTGCAGTGCCTGCGCCGCAAAAATCCCCTGCGTTTCGCCGAAGATTATCACGATCTGCCGGCAAACACTTTCGAGATAAGCCCCGACACCGAACTCAACAGCGAAGCCATCCTGCACATGGTGCAACAACTGCCGGCCGGCTACCGCACCGTGTTCAACCTCCATTGCCTCGAAGGCTGGTCGTACCCCGAAATTGCCGAAGCGCTCGGCGTCAGCGAAAGCAGCGTCCGCTCGCAGTACACCCGCGCCTGCCAGCGCCTGCGCTTGTGGGTCGAACAAATTTTGCACACCACTTAACCCTTTTTGCACGTCATCTGTCATGGAAAATAAATCTACACCCAACTCCGACTTCGAAAAACTCCTGCGCGATCAGCTCGAACGACTCGATCCGACGCCCGACGAACAAACCTGGTCGAACATCGCGGCCCGGCAGCAAGGCCCCAATTTGATGCTTCGCCTGCGGTATTGGGCCAAATTTGCCCTGCCCGCGGCGCTTATCATCGCGGCTGCCGTCGCCTACTGGCAGTATGCAAAACCCGCGGCCTCCGATACCGGCCAGACGCCGCTGGCCCCCCTGCAGCAGCCATCGCCGCCACCCGCCGATGTACCGGTGGCAACGACTCCTGCTCCTCCCGCCGCCACCGAACCCGCGCCGCGCGCTACCGCGAAAAATACACGCACGGCCCGGGCCGCTGTATCTGTTCCGCCGCAAACCGCCGCTGTGCTCCGCCCCAATACCGTGCCCGCCGCAACGCTCCGGTTCCTGGCCGAAAACGGTGTGCAGTACGAGAGCCCGCGCAGCGGCACCCGTCTCAGCATCCCGGCCGGCAGTCTGGTGGATGCCGCCGGCCAGCCTGTGCAGGGCGAGGTTGAACTCCAGTTTCGGGAATACCGCGACGTGGCCGATTTCCTGTCGGCAGGCATTCCCATGCATTACGGCGACGAGCGGGGCGACTTTTTCTTCAATTCCGGCGGCATGGTCGATGTGCAGGTGCGCAGAAACGGCCAAGCGGTGTTTATGGCGCCGGGTCAGAATTTTGAACTCAATCTGGTGCCTACCGATCGCCTGACCAATCCGGCGCTGTTTTATTTCGACGAAAAAATCGCCCGCTGGCAATTTCAACCCGATCCGGCTTTTGCCGGCCAAAACGGCGCTTTGCCAGTGCCCGTATCGGAACCGGTCGTGCAAAGCGACAACGGCGACGGTCTCGACGGGCCCGAATGCCTTCCCGAGGTGTTCGAAGCACCGGTACATTTTATGCAGGAAGGCGCTATCGTAGGGGAAAAACTGGCCGCCGGACAATTGGAGATGCCGCGCTGGTTTGAACGCAATCCGCGCCTGACCGATCAGCAGTTGCTCAATGGCATGGCCCAGGGCCGTATCCGGATCGTGAAAGACCGCGACAAGGAAGAACAACTTTTTCCCGAAGACCTCGACAATGTGTTCACCGAGTTGAAGGCGTTCAAAGACTGTTACTTCCTGCACCGGGTGGATACCCTGCGCAGCTCGAAAGCAGCCATGAAGCTGGCTTCCGAGCGCTACTGGAACCAGGTGTACGTACTTGAAGAAGAAGGAAACACCTGCCGCATCATCCTGTACAGCAACAACGACAAAGTCGAGTTTTACGCCGATCTGGTGCCCAGCCCCGGGGTTTCCACGTTCCGGTTTGATAAAACCATGGCCGAATACCGCCGCGTGCGCGGCGAACGTCAGGAAGCTAACCTCAAACTGGCCGCACAAATGCGCAATTTCCTGCTGACGGCCCCGCTATTTATGAAAGAGGAAGAATGGTGCATGAGCCCGATCGGCTGGCTGGACTATTTTAACCAAAACAAACCTATGATGCTGGAACGCTATCGCCAGGTCGCCGCCACCGGCTTCACGACCAACAGCGAAGTCACCAACAGCATTTACATAGAATGGAACAAGCAGGTTTTTGCACTTTATTCCGACAAATTTGACCAAAGCACCCGAGGTATCCGGCAGAAAAGTGTCCGCAGTTTGCAGTACACGCTCCGGCTTTCCCGTTTCGGCACCTACAACTGCGACCAGATTTACCGGCTGAGCGTTGGCGGCGAACCCTTGTATGTGGAGGTGCGATACCGCACCGCCGATGGGCAATCAGTTTACCCGGCCAATGCCAGCGTGCTGGACGCCGACAACCGGATGTTCTTCACGTTGCCCGACCCCGAACGCCTGCTGTACACCGCCGGCCGCAAACTGGATGTAATCCTGACGGGGCACAACGGCCGTTGCTACCGACTGTCGAGAGAAAAATACGCCGAATTGCAAATACTGGCCCGCGGTCAGAATGCCGGAACACTCATTGTGGAAGACGTGACCGACCAGACGCAGAACCCCGAGGCGTGGGCGAAGTTGCTGGCCATTTGATGACGAAAAATGGGTTAATTTGCAGGGCCAAAACATCCGCCCGCAACAATGAACCCGGTTTCCAACATCACTGTACGCCAGTTTTTCCTGATTCTGCTCATTTCGGCTCTGTTCGGGGTGCTCTTCTGGAACCTGCGGTTTTTTCTGCCCGCACTTCTGGGCGCCTACACCCTGTACGTCTTGTTGCGCGGCCTGCAATTTCGCCTGACGGAGCGCTGGAAATGGCCCGTCCGGCTCTCGGCCACGGTGCTGGTGATTCTTTCGCTGGCTGCCGTGTTATTGCCGTTCAACTGGGCGTTCAGTATGCTGAGCGACCGGGTTATCGGGCTTTTTCAAAATTCCGACCAACTGCTCCAGAATGCCGAATCGGTGATCACAAGTGTTGAAAACCAGTATAACATCCATTTGCTGACCGATGAAAACATCAAAAATTTCAGCGACTGGGCGGTACGGGAAATGCAATCGGTGATCGGCGCCACGGTAAACGGTATCGGGTTGGTATTGGCTATGTTTTTTCTGCTGTGGTTTATGCTCGCAGAAGGGAAAAAAATGGAGCATTCTTTTTTCAACTGGCTGCCGCTCCGGCGCGACAACGTGGAATACCTGCGCCGCCACCTCAACGATATGGTCTGGTCCAACGCGCTGGGTATTCCGCTGATGGGCATTGTACAAGGTTTCGCAGCCTTGCTGATGTACTGGCTGTTGGGGGTGGAAGATCCCTGGCTGTGGTTTGTCGTGACGTTTATTGCCGGCATGATGCCCGTCATCGGGGTGGCGCTCGCTTATGTGCCGCTCACGCTCATTTTGTTGTCAAAAGGTCTGGAATGGCAGGCGCTGGCCATCTTTTTATACGGATTCATCGTGGTCGGCTCGGTCGATAATATTGCCCGCATGTGGGTATTGAAAAAAATCGGACACACTCACCCGCTCATCACCTTGTTCGGCGTCATTGCGGGTTTGAAAATGTTCGGGTTTATCGGTTTTGTGTTTGGCCCGATCATGATCGCCATGCTGATCGTGCTGCTGCGGATTTACCACAAGGAATTTCATCAGCCCGCCTGAGCGCATCATTTGTTTTTCAATCTTCTGGAAAAGCAGCGAAGGCAACCGGCTTCGGTATCTCTTTCTAAATTTCTGGAAATATGAAAAACACTTTGCTAGCCTGTTCCTTTTTCATTCTGTTCGTTATTCCTTTCCCTGCATTTAGTCAATCTCACGTGCCTTGCGGCGCCGACCAGTTGCGGCAGCAACTGACAGCGGAAAACCCGTCGTGGTTGTCGGCGCAGGCCGAAGCCGATCGTTTTTATCTCGAATACCTGGAACAACACGCTCCTGTTGCCGGGCGGCCCTCCTCCCCGCTTGTCGTGCCGATCGTGATCCATGTCGTGCATACGCCAGGCACACCCGTGGGCACTGCCGAAAACCTGAGCGATGCCGACGTGCAAGCCGGTCTCGACCTGCTGAATCAGGCTTTTGCCGGTGTGTCCTGCAACAACAACCCGGACGGAACACCTGTAGGTATCCAGTTTGCACTGGCCAAAAGAGACGCCAAGGGCAATCCGACAACCGGCATTACCCGTCACGCGAGCGCGGCGACGACTGTTTATCTGGGCGGCTGGCCCAACGTGATGCTGACCACGATTCCCGACGGCAAATTTCCGACGACCGATTACGTCAATGTCTGGTTGGTCAAAGAGTTTTGTTATTTTATACAAAACGGCCAATGTTTTGGTGTACAGGGGCTTGCAACGCTGGCCGGCTCGCATGGCGATCCGTTCGACGGGGCGATTATCGAAGCGGGCGCCTGGTATAATCCTTCCAACCCTTGCGACGCGGCCAAAATCTCCGCGCACGAACTGGGCCACTATTTCAACCTCCTGCACACCTTCGAAGGCGGCTGCCCAAACGATAACTGTCATTTGCAGGGCGATCAGGTATGCGACACGCCCCCGGATGTGGACGAAAGCGTGGGTAATTCCTGCGTTTTTGCCAACTCCTGCGCGACCGATGCCGACGACGACATTTATTTCAACCCCTTTCTCAGCGACCAGCCCGATCCGGAAGAGAACTACATGGATTATTCCCGGGCGGCGTGTCAGTACCAATTTACACCCGGACAAGTACAGCGTATGCTTTCCGCGCTGTACGGACCCCGCAAAAGCCTGCTGCAATCGCAGGGCGCCCAGGAGGCTTGCCTGCCCCTGATGACGCTGAATTTTGCTGCCCCGACGGATGCCAGGGTGAATATTCCGTTGCTCATTCCGGCCGCGGTCAGCAATGCCGATTCGCTGGCCTGGTTTGTCGACGGCGTCTGGGCGGGCAGTGCCGATACGCTGGCGGCGAGTTTTGCCAGCCCTGGTGATCATTCCGTTACCCTGATTGCCTACAACAGCGCGGGTTGCAACCGGACCCTGAAAAAGGATTTTAAAGTTTATCACACCAATTGCCCCAACAACATCGTCCTGCCCGATATACCGGAACTTTGCCCTTACGGAACGGTCGATCTTTATGCCTATCCGCCCGGGGGCATCTGGAGTGCGGAAGGTTTTCTGTTTACGTCCACGGTTTCGGCATTGTGGTTTACCGAACCGGCGCCGCATATCGTGACGTATACCGTAACGGATGGGCTGTGCCGCCAATCGGCTTCCATGGAATTGAAAATCAGTGATATAGACCTGGATGTTTTTGCATTCGGGTCGATCGACTGCGCCAACCCGCAGCCAGTGCCCCTGAGCATTTACACCGAGGCTGATTTTGTGCAGTGGGTCGATCCTTTGGGCAATTCCGGGTTTTACTCCGGTTTTGGCGATATGCCGACCGTGAGCGTGGCGGGCAACTATCATTTCATCGCCACGGATGGCAGCCAGTCCTGTGCAGCAGATTTTTACATTAACTCTGTAAATGCACCCGATATCAGCATCGAAAACTGTACGGTTTGCCCCGCCAACGGTATTCAATTGTGCGCCGAAGGGGTTGCGCCGGGCTCTACGGTGCGCTGGACCAATTACAGTAGCGTGCAGCAGGGCACGCAGGTAACCGTCAATCAGCCCGGCCATTGGATAGTGCGGGCCATTTCGCCGGCGGGTTGTGAAAGCAGCGCCCTGCACTACATCCCGAGCGTAGCCAATCTCAATCCGGTTTGCAATGCCGGCAGCAGTTCTTCGTTGCCCTGTTTTGCCACCGGCCATTTGCTGGGCGCGGCGAGCCCGGGCGGCAGCCTGGAAATCAACTGGGTCACGCAGGACGGCCATATCGTGAGCGGAGGCAATACCATGACCCCTGAATTCGATCGGCCGGGCACGTATCAGCTGATCGTCACCAATACGGCTTCGGGTTGCAGCGGCACCGATTACACCCAGGTGTCGAGGTATGTTCCGGTGCAGCATATTTACCAGACGATCTGCGCCGGGGACAGTTATCAGGGGTATACGGAGGCCGGAGAATACGCCGACACGGTACACTTTGCCCGAAGTTGCGACAGCGTGTTCGTGTTGCACCTGTCGGTTTTGTCCGCAACGCAAAGCACGATTTTTAAAGAAGTCTGTGCGGGGGAATCGTTTGAAGGGTATTCGGAAGCCGGTACTTACATGGATGTATTTGTCGGGGCAAACGGGTGCGACAGTATCCGGACGCTGATTTTGTCCGTCGCCCCGCTGCCCGAACTGCCCGGCGCCCAGATCACGCCCGACAATGGCGCCGGAACGGGTGCGATTATTCCCAACCCGCAAGGTGGTGTGTTTCAATATGCATGGAGCAATGGCGCGACGACGGCGCAGATCGCAGGCCTTACGGCCGGACTGTATCTGTTGACCCTGACCGATCCGGCTGGTTGCACCGCTGTGTTTGAGTTTGAAGTGCCATTGTCGGTGGGGACGCATTCGCCGGGCGGGCGGCTGGAACTGAGGCTGTCGCCCAATCCTGCGGCGCCGAACGAACCGGTCCGGATGGAAATAAGCGGCTCCGCCGTATCGGCAGATTATCGGATAAGCCTCTGCGATCCTGCAGGGCGCATAATCGGGCAAGTATTCCCCTTGTTACAATCCGATGGCGTTGCAAAAGCGGAATTTACGCTTCCTGCAGCCGGCTGGTATCTCGTGCAAGTGGAAGATGGCGCCGGCTGGAAAACAGCCTGCCGCGTCGTGTGTATTGCGCCGCGGTAGGCTGTTGGTCCAATCCTCGCACCTCAAATCCTCATTCCCAGGATTTAAACCGATCCAGCACGGCTTTTTCGAGCATTTCGCGGTCGTCGGGGTGGGCGATGTCGATGAGTGCCTGGGCGCGCTGCCGCAGGTTTTTGCCAAAGAGATAAGCGACGCCGAATTCTGTGACGATGTAGTGGACGTGGGCCCGGGTGGTCACCACGCCGGCGCCCGGTTTGAGGGTCGGGACGATGCGCGGTACGCCTTTGGCGGTACGCGAGGTAAGCGCGATGATCGGTTTGCCGTTTTTCGACACGGCGGCGCCGCGCATAAAGTCCATCTGGCCGCCCACGCCCGAGAACTGGTAGGTGCCGATGGAGTCGGCGCAGACCTGGCCGGTCAGATCGACCTCGATGGCGCTGTTGATGGCATGGACGCGGTCGTTGCGGCGAATGACGGAGGGATCGTTGACGTAGTCAATATCGAGGAAAACGGTGGAGGGGTTGTCGTCGACAAAATCATAGAGCCTGCGGGTGCCGAGTGCGAAGCCGCTGACCGTTTTGCCGGGGTGGATTTTTTTGTAGCGGTTGGTTACGACACCTTTTTCGATCAGGTCGATGAGGCCGTCGGAGAACATTTCGGTGTGTACGCCAAGGTCTTTGTGGTTGGTCAGGCTGCGCAGCACGGCGTCGGGGATGTTGCCGATGCCCATTTGGAGGGTTGCGCGGTCGTCGATCAGTTCGGCGATCCGTTGGCCGATTTTCAGTTCGGCTTCGCCGGCATTTTCGCCGAAGGGTACTTCGATCAGCGGCGCTTCGTGCCACACCATGGCGTCGAATTTGCTGATGTGGATGATGCCGTCGCCGTGGGTACGGGGCACTTGCGGGTTGATCTGCGCGATGACGTGTTTGGCGGTGTCCACGGCGGAGCGGCCGATGTCGACCGAGGTGCCCAGCGAGCAATAGCCGTGGCGGTCGGGTTTGGACACCTGCACGATGGCCACGTCGAGCGGCAAAATATTTCGTTTGAACAACTCCGGGATTTCACTCAAAAACACCGGCACATAGTCAGCCCGCCCTTCATTTACCGCCTGCCGGATGGCGCCCGATACGAAAAGCGAATTGAAGTGGAAGTGAGAGTGGTATTGCGGCTTGACAATTTCGAGGTCGCCGTACATGGAGATGGAGACCAGTTCCACATCGCGGAGCCGGGGAGCCTGTTCGGCCAGTTTGTCGAGCATGTGAACCGGCGTGGTAGCGCTACCGTGTACAAAAACGCGGTTGCCGGATTGTATGACGCGGAGGGCCTCTTCGGCGGTAACGTAGGGCATTTTCTGTGCTTTTTATTTTTGATGGCGATTAAACCAAATGTTGACGCTGCAAAGTAAGGGACAGGACAAGCGAAATAGGGTTGATCCTTGTCAATCTTTTAGCGGGAAAAAATCATTGATAATAAGTGTAAAATTTACACAGAGATCGGCGGGCTCATTCTTTCGTCCGAATAACCCGGAACTACCAGGCTTTTTGCCTGAAATCAGTGGCAAGCGCCTCGATTTGATCGAACAAGATCTGCTCACGGTCCTTAATCTGCCGCCACTGTTTCGTACCGGCAAACCCGATACCCGACAGCCACTCCAGGGTATGCGCCGCGTCGTGCCATTCGCCGATGGCCGCTTCCAGGGTTTTGAGATAATCGGTTTGCAGGAGAAATTTTCGGGCTGATTTTTCGGGAAAAATAGCCTTGGCGTACAGCAAACGTTTGATCCGAATACGCGCCTCGTGCAAGCCCTCGACGGCGAGCGGTCGGCGGCTGAAATAGCGATTGAGTTGTTTTCGGCGGCGTTTCAGCAGGGCTTTGATCTGGTCGTTGTCGAGGTCATCGAACAGCGGGGCGACCTCTTTTTCAAAGCGCCGGATGAGTTTTTTGGCGTTTTTGATGCCCCGGATAAATCGTTTTTGTTCCAGTTGAACGAGGCTTGCCAGTTGTTCGGACAATTCGGGGCGTTCCTGCCCGATATTTTTCAATAAAGCCAGGTGAGTTTCACCGGCCCGAATGCGCCCCGCCTGTCGGTACGTTTTTTTCAACAAAGGAAAAGCCACCAACTGTACCCAGGAGCGGGCATCGGGTGCGAGCAGGTCGAACAAAGCCCGGATTTTTTTCAGATGAAGCCTGAATTGATGCAAACATTCAGGATCTCGGTTGCGGGCATAGTCGTCCAGCAAGCCTGGCAAAGCGGCTGTTTTTTCCAGAAAAGCCGATTGGAGGGTCGCTTTTTTGAGCATCTTTCAAATAGCAGGTAAATGCAGGGACACCCGTTTCCAGAAGGCGTCGTCGATCAGGCGCGCACTGCCCAGCAGGGCCGCTTCCTCCAGCAACGCGGAGGGGGCGACGTGCAAGCGGAGCCCCTGAACCGCCAGATCAGCCTTGAAACTTCCGCCAAACAGGGGCAGGGCGTGCGCAATATTGCCCCCGATGACCAGTGCCTGCGCGCCGAAACGGCGCAGCCAGGGCGACAGGCATTCGGCCAGGTTTTGCCCAAAACGCTCGAACATACCCTGAACGACCGGCTCGTCGCCGGCTTTTTCAATCAGTTCTTTTACGCCCTGCACCGGTGGCCGGCCCAGCCGTTCGTTTTCGCGCACAAACCACCCGGTGGAAAAATACTGGTCGGCGATGCCGTCGCGGAAAGGCAGGTGCCACAGGCAGCCTTCGGGCGGCACGCTTTCGCCCAGCACGACCGGCACGCCGCGATCGAGGAAAGCCGAGCCGAAGCCGGTGCCCAGGGTGATGACCACCACCTTGTCGTAGCCTTTGCCCTCGCCCAGCCAGGCTTCGCCCACCCCGAAAGCCGAGGCGTCGTTGAGGAAACGCATGGGCAGCTCGTGACCGGGCGACAGCAAGCCGTTCAGCGCTTCGGGGATACGCAGATCGTACAAGTGTTTGAATTTGTGCTGCATTTTCGATACACCGTTGCGGTAGTCGAAAGGGCCCGGAATCGCAAAACCGATGCCCTTGACGGGCGCCGGAGCCACTTTGGCGAGGGTGCTGTTGAGGGCTGTGGCCCATGCCAGCAGGATTTGATCGGCGGCGGCTTCGTGGTTGTACGACATGCGCGACAAGCTGCCGGGCAGCAAACGGCCGGCATCGAGATCGACGGCCGCGCAGCTGATGTGCGTGCCGCCGATGTCGACGCCGATGGAGAGGGTGGGAGAGGGCATGAATTGTTCTTGTCGTGTAAATATAAGCAGTTGAGCCGGATGATACAATGCTGTTTCCTGCCGCCCTGGCAATTATTTTTCAATTAATTCCAAATTGTATGTTTGCATATAACGCTGATAAGCGGATAGATTTGGATTGAACTGTTGACCCATCAGATCCAAATATGTTATCGAACCAAATGAAATCGATTGCCCTGTTGTTTTTATTAACCGGGGCGATTTGCGGCACGCTTTCCGCACAGTCGAACAGGCGTCTCGACCTCGAATTGCGATTCGGGGTAAATTGCAACCTGAACAATTTCAACCCGTTCAGCGGTAAAAATCAAAAGTTTCCGGGTGTGCGCATCTTCGGGAGCGCCATTTTAATCGGTCAAATTAAGCCTTGGCTGACAACCAGTTACGGGGCTTCTGTTGCCGTGTACAACAAATCTCTGGGTAATAACCTGAACCCGCTCGTTTCGGATATTCAAATCGACTTTGTCAACTCCTTGTCGATCGGTTGCGGCTGGCGCTGGCAGGCTAATGGGGAAGGCGCCAATGTAGGGTATCGAAAATACCTGCGGACCATGAATAATGCGCCGTATTACAACCTGTATCATACCTACGATAATTCCGTGTTTTTTTCTACCAATTTCCTGATCAACAACCATCACCGAAACCAGACGGTCGGTACGGTATCCCTTACTTTCGATAATTTTTCCGTCAGTTATTACAACGACAGCGCCCCGCCCATAGAATGGTTCAATCTCGGCGATGGTTTTGACCGGTACTGGACAGGAGGCGTAATGCTGGCTTTACACAAAAGATACGGCGTTCGGAATATCGTAGAGTTGACATTCGACCAGTTTACCGGGTATCAGCCGCTGGTTTACGAGATATCCAACGTACTGGGGATGGGCGTTCCGAATTATAACTCGGATTCTCTGGCGACGCCCCGTGCCCGGATAAAAGCGCGAAATTCTACCACTTCCTTCAACTCTTCCGCCTATAACGCCAAGATATTTCTGGATGATAACTATGCCTTTGACATTGGAATTCTTGGCTCGCTGGTGTACAAAGGCAAGTCGAAAAAACGCACCACCCCGCGCGGACGTTCTGTGCGTTCGAGAGACAGCCTGCACTTCGGGCTGCAAGACATTATCCACATCAACGGGCACTACTCGCTGCACCCCAACTACGACATTAACAGATTCTATATAGGCCTCACTTACAACCAATTCGAACATGTGCGCTAATCATATTTATCTCCGCCGGATCGTGCTGCTGTTCATGATGGCATGCTTATTCGGCTCCTGTGCGGTACCTCGTCTGAAGATTTCTTACAGCCAGATTATGGACGATTTGGGCGTGTACGACCAGACTCAAAAGGCGGATAAAAACACGCCGGACGACTATAAAAAATTCGTCGTGTATGAAGCAGTATTTCCTTTTTGTCAGATGGAAAAAAACGAAGGCGAACATATTCTGGACTACAGCCTCGCAATAGATCGGGAATGCGAGGGTGATACTATCGGTTTCCATTATTTCAGCCTGATTGCCTATGGCGAAAGCGACACTTTAATCAACAAAAACATGATCCTGATGTCATACAGCGTCGATTATTGGAATGGTATCGACGGTGCGGGCGCCATGGGGGCGGGGAAAGCAGATATCGACGTAAGCGGTGGTATTACCGTATTGTCCGGCGCCCGGCAAAAAGCAGACCATCCTGTTCCCGGGGGCAGTTTTGATATAAAAGCAGACAAGAAACACCTGTATGCCCAGCCCAGCAAAATGAGCACGTTTTTCAAAAAAATGGGTGGGGCTTTCAAAAGGAAAGAGAACAAGCCCGAGATCAGGGCGGGCTTCCGGCCTTATCGCACCAAAAACGTTCATTACGACATAAAATGCGAAAAATCCGGCGACACCATCATCATCAAATCGCTGGTCAACAAGGATATCAACCAGGTCGGCGGCACCAAACCGCTGGTGCTCGATATGGCCAATATCAGTAAAAACGGGCTTGTGCTGAAAAAAGTCGCTTCTGCACAAGCCCGTTGAACCCGATGGAATAAAGTTTCACGCCCGGCTGCTTACCTGACCAGCAGTCTTTTACCCGCGGTATTGCCCGCATCACCCGACAGTTCCACCCAGTACCAGCCCGCTTGCCAATCGGCCGTCCGGAGCGGCCATTGGTCGGTTTGCGCCACATTTGCGGTGTAGATCATACGCCCGCCGGGGTCGTAGACGCGCAATTGACGGAAGCCCTTCGCGGCGTCCCAGCGGAGCAGGGTATTGCCCGAGGCGGGGTTGGGGGAAATATGGAAAGTAGCGATGTCGGCCAGTTGGTCCGCGGTGGAAACAATGTCGAGCAGCAAATAAATCGTACTGTCGCAACCAAAGGCGTTGGTCAAAATCTGGGTGTATTCGCCTGCCTGCGACAAGGTTTGGCCATAAAAATCATAGGTTTGGCCGGGGGCGAGCACGACGTGGAGGGTGTCGTTGTCAGCAGGGAAGTTGTACAGCGTCAGTACGATCAGCGAATCACAGCCATTCGGGGCGACAAGGGTTTGCGTATAGACGCCCGGTGTTTCCAGTGTTGTGCCGTTAAAGTTGTAGGCGCTACCCGGGCAAACTCCCGCTTCGATTTCCGCCACGACGCTGCATTCCGGTTGTACGACAAAAGTCTGGGTAAAAGCCGACAAAGCATTGCTGATCGTGACCGTGTACATTCCCGCTTCCGTCACTGTAAGGGTCTGACTGGTATCCCCGGTGTTCCACTTGTATTGAAAAGCCCCCAGATTGACGCCGTTGAAAGAGAGCGACCAGTTGAGCAATTGGCCCTGGAAACCGCTGTTGTCGTCGAGCAGTCCCAGCCGCCAGACGCCGTCGAGCGGAGCGCCGAGAATATCGTTCCAGTTGCCTTCGGGTTGGAACGTGCCGGTAAAAGGCGCGGCCGAAGCAGGTGCAAAAGGCGCTCCGAAGGTAATGGATTGTGTGGCAGCGGGGGAAAAGCAGGTGTTGGTGTAATTGTCGCCATTGCCGCCGTTGTCGGTGCTCAACTCGACGAAGCGGCCGTTGGGTGCGAAAAGATAAAGGTTGAGGTCGTCGTCCCAGCCATGTTGAATATTGACGCAGACCGATTCGAGCAGCGACAGATCGCTGAGGGTGCTCAGCGGCATTTTGCCGGCCGCGGCCAGATCGGTCGGTTTTTGCCCGTCGCCGCCGGCCAGAACAGCCAGATCGGCGTACACCATTGTCAACGGCGGATCGATGGCGAGCGGATTGTTGTTGCTGACCGTCCAGTCGAGATGGTTCAGGGCGGAGGGAGAAGCGGCATTCAGGACGGCCAGGCCGCCGTTGAGCGCCGTGATTTGCACCGGCTTGAAGGCCGAATCCGGGTCGGCGAGGTAAATCGTAAATACCCGGTAAAAGCAGCCGGTATCGCGCACGGTCAGCGCCACGGTTTCGAACAATTCTTCGAGCGTGTCTGCGACGGGCTGGATCAGCAGGTGCAGTACGGTATCGGAAGTCGAGATCGTGTAGACGGTGGCGATGCTCTCGTAGTCGGCGCCGTTGGTAGCCGTGCCTTCGAGGCTAAGGGTGAGGGGCAGCAGGTCGGGGGGGATGGCGCTGAACGTCATGGCGATTGTGTCGGCCAGGGCATTTTCCGGCAACACGGCCTCTCCCGGCGAAAACGACACCGAAATATCGGCTTCCGCCACAAAGCTGTTGGCTTCCAGAAACACGGCCGAATCGAACACGCCGTCGGACACGTCGGCCAGGGCCAGCGTCATGGTGTATACGCCGCAGGGCTGTACGGCTGCCTCGGCGGTAAAAATGCTGAGAAAGCCGTCGTACACCGGTTGCTCGTTGCTTTGGTTGTTGTCGTGGTAGAACGAGGCGTTTAACGGCGGGCAATCATAGATCGCGTTGTTGGGGTGCACGTTGTTGATGGCCACCGGCAGGTTGCTGCCGGGCACGCGGGCGATGTTGATTGGTGCGGCGTAACCGGGCCCTTCGAGGAAAAAGCCAAACACGTCGTTGAACGGCGAACAGCTGTATTCCGGATATTCCTCCGAGGCAAACACATACCGAAAGCGGATAGAATCGCTGCTGGCGCGAAAGGTGATGCGGTAGCGCACCAGGTCGTACAGCGGCCCGGTGGTTTGGGCGGCCAGCAGGTCGTCGTCGAGGTCGAAATTGTTGTCGGTGGAAGCGAAATCGATCCCCGTGTCCTGTGCGCCGTTGCTGGTCCCCTGGCTCGAAGCCCTGCCGGTGCTCAGAATCAGGCCGCGGTGCAACCCGATGGCGTCGTCGCCGCCGGTAAAATACCCCATGGCAGCCGGTACGCCGTCGAACTGCACGTCGAGAATTTCGATGCCGGAGCCGGTCAGGTGATCACGCAGCAGATCGGCCATGTTGTTGTACGGGGCGATATCGCCGGGCGCGACGTCGAGAAACTGGGCGGAAACGGACTGGGCCAGCAGCAGCCAGCAGGCGAGAAAGGTGAAAAACTTTGACATAGTGCAATTTAGGTTGTGAGAAATGAATGGAAAAGGTAGGCGAAGGTAAACTTATCTTTGTCCAATGGAAAATCAGGATATCCGATGGCGCCAGCGCTTTGACAATTATTTGAAAGCCCTGGCCAAACTCCAGGCCGGTATGCCCGAAGGCATGGCGGGCCTGTCGCATATGTCGGACCTCGAAAAAGAGGGCCTCATTCAGCGTTTTGAATATACCCACGAACTGGCCTGGCACGTCATGAAAGACTATCTCGAATATCAGGGTATACAAAATATCACCGGCTCGCGCGATGCTATCCGGGAGGCTTTTCAGGCGGGGTTGCTCGAAGACGGTGACAACTGGATGGAAACCATTCGCAGTCGCAACCAGACTTCTCATACCTACAATGAGCAGGTCGCCAACGAAATCTTGGAAAAGATCGTGACGGCTTACTATACCCTTTTTGTCAATTTTCGCGAAAAAATGGACACCCTATGGCGCAAGAACCCCTGACCGGCCTCTCTGCTTCCGTACATCAACGACTGATCCGCGTTTTTACCGGTTTCCCAAAGGTGGAGAAGGTCATTCTGTACGGCTCCCGCGCCAAAGGCGTACACCAACCCTCCTCCGACATCGACCTGACCCTGCTCGGCCCGGAATTGACCCTGAAAGACCAGTTTCGCATCGAAGAAGCGCTCGACGACCTGCTGCTCCCGGTCAAGATTGATTGTTCCGTTTTTGACAAAATCGATAACCCGGCATTGAGAGAACATATCGAAAGGGTAGGGAAGGTGGTGTATGAACGGGAAGAGCAGGAGAAATAATGACTTTTTTGAAAAAATTAGTTTGCTTCACACCATGAATCTACGCCCTTCGCTCTTCTGGGACGTCAACCTCGCCACGCTCGACCTGCAAAAACACAAAACACAGGTAATCGAGCGTACACTCATGCGCGGCATGAAAGAGGAGTTTGACGAACTGCTCCGCTATTACGGCTGGGACGTCGTGCGGGACACTGCCCTTCAGGCCCGCTACCTCGACAAGTACACGCTGGCATTTTGCAGCGCTATTTTTAATGTGCCCAAAACGGAATTTCGATGCTACAAACTCGCACAATCGAACCCCGGACACTGGGATTATTGAAAACACTCATGGCCAAACCTTACCTCGACGCGTTCTTTCTTGTCGGGGGGACGGCCCTGGCTTTACAAATGGGGCACCGCTTCTCCATAGACCTGGACTTGTTTACCCTCGAAGATTTTGACCAGGACGAACTACGTCATGCGCTTTCGAGAGATTTTCCAGTACTCGTGGAATCTTCCTCTCCGAGCATTTTCATCACCAGAATTGACGACGTGAAAGTGGACTTTGTTCGCTTTCGTTACGGACTGCTGTTCCCGATGTTGCATGTCGATGGCGTTCGGATGCTTGATGCTCGCGATATTGGCCCGATGAAACTTGATGCTATTGCTAAACGGGGCAGTAAAAAGGATTTTTTTGACCTGTATTATTTGATTCAAAAATGGCCCCTGACTCAACTGCTGGATTGGTACGATCAAAAATTTCATCATTCCACACTATTCCATATTATCAAAAGTCTGACTTATTTCGACGATGCCGAAGGACAGGCCGACCCTGTCGTTTTTGATAATCATATTAGTTGGGAACAGATTAAAATAAAACTTAGTGCAGAAGTGCGCAAATTATACCATTGACAACCTTCTGAATAACTTTTAAGCCCATTCTCCCGTGCGCCTCAACCTGCTCTCCCTGGCGCTAAACCTCATATGTTGGGCTTATTAAATTCAAAACTGGTGTGGTTTTATCTAAATCAGGTGGCCAGCAAATTGCAGGGCGGCGCTTTGGCTATGCAAAGCCCTTATGTGTTGTCTATTCCTGTTGCGCCATTGAAAGAGCAAGAACAACCTCTCACCGCCCTTGTCACCCGCATCCTCGCCCTCAAGCGAGCCGATCCGCGGGCCGACACGGTTGCGGAGGAGGCGGAGATCGACCGGCTGGTGTACGGATTGTATGGATTGACGGAGGAGGAGGTACGGTTGGTGGAGGGGTGCTGAGGCGGGTACCTGGGGCAAACGTATGATAATGGTCATCGGCTGATGGAATCAGGAATAACCCTTTTTGAATCCGTGAAAACCCGCGTCATCCGTGTCATCCGTGTGCCCATCCAAACTTCCGAAACCCTCGAAAAAGAAACGATGAAACACGAAGGATAAACATGGATCACGGTGAATGGATAGCCACGCGGATGACGCGGATGACGCGGATTTTTAAAAGGGTTATTCCTTGTTGCGGTACTTATG
>JAEUUU010000101.1 GCA_016787345.1 Saprospiraceae bacterium
ACCAGGCGGCCCGTCGCATCGCGTACCACGAGCGTCAGGCCGGGCGGCAGCGGCAGGTCGGAAGAGAGGAGGGTGGTTTGGCTCGCCGGGTTGGGTTCAAGCCGGATGCGAGGCAACGTGTTGGGTCGCGGAGAGGCGGAAAGCGGCAAAAAGTTGTGCCCGACGGTGTGGAAAACCGTGTTGGTGATGACCGGTTCATTAAAATCGAAATAGATGCCGGCCCGGTTTTCAATCACGCTGCCCAGCGGCACGTCGGTTTTTTGATTGATCCTAAACTGGACAAAACCGTGCGAGGCCGCTTCGTTGACGTTGGAATCGGGCAGCAGAATATCGTCGAAGACGAAGCGGACAATGCCCGGCCCGGTAAGCGACCAGGTGTACGGATGACTGGCGGCGCCAGGGCGGATACTGCCCGGATCGAGCCAGGCTGAAAGCGTATCGCGTATGACCACCGTGAAGGCCGTGTCGGTGCCCGTGTTCTGGAAACGGATCAGGTATTCGAGGGGCTCGTTTTGTTCGATCAGGTGTTCGTCGCCAAAGCCGGTCGGGAAGGCCTGTTTGTCGTTGGGATCAAATGATCCTATGACGACGTTGCAGGCGACATCCTGATAGGGATCGCCGCTAAAATTGGAGAAAAGATTGACCATGCCGATGCTGTACAGCCCCGGTACCACCGTGCAGCCTTCCACCGCGACTGAAGCGGTCGGATTAGCGAAGGGGAAACCCGGTTCCTGTTGCGCGATCAGTCGCCAGGTGCTGCCGTCGGCCGGAACTGTATAGAATTCGGAACCTCCGGCGGGCAAACTGAACGTACCCTGTATCGTTATCACGTGGTCGTCGACAATGATAAAATCGAGTTGTTGCGAGGGCGCGTCGCCCTGGTTTTGCAGGATAAGTTTTACAGAATCGCCTTCGCATTCGGCCGAGGTGACAATGTAGGCGCCCGACCAGCCGGGTACGTCGTCGTCGCCGCAAATGGAATCGGGACTGACATGCACTTCGCTGCAAAGCGTTTGCCCCAGCTCGGCATCGCAATCCACCGTAACGTTCAGGCTGATTTCGTCGCAGAAGCCGGGTGGCACCGAGCCCAGGTCGATCAGGATGGTATCGCCGCTGAGGGTGTAGGGCGCGGACACAGAATTGAGCAGCAGCAAAGGATCGAGGAGGATCGACAATTGGGCCACGTCGGCGGTCTGGTTGCCGCTGTTGCAATACTGGACCGTGTAAGTCGCCTGCATACAGCGGCGCAACAAACCGGTTTGCATATCAGCGCTCATGATCGGACAATCATAGAGGGCTTGTACGGGCAGGTCGAGGGTGTCGGTCAGCGGGTCGGTCGAATTGAAGCTGACCGATAGCGGGCCGTTGCAGACACTCCAGAGGTAGTTGGGTGGGACCACTTCCACGAGGTAAGTGCCGTTGTCGAGGTCGGAAATGGTGTAGTGCCCATTGGCGTCGGTGGCCGCGTAGTAGTTGAGGTTATTGCCCGTGGCGCGCACGACCCAGCCTTCAAAGGGCGGATCAAAGTCGTCAACCGTGCAGTTGAACGTCGAGTCGCGGGCTACCCGGCCATCGAGTACATGGGGGAAAACAGCGCCGTCGGCGCCAAATTTTATAAAAAACAGGTCTTCCTGAACATTGGCGTAACCCAGTAACAGCAGGCTCCCGTCCGGCTCCTCGCGTCCGTCGCTCAACCCCACGACGCCGTCTGAGTCGAGAAAATTGAGCGTTTTTTGCCACTGCACTGCGCCGTTGGCCCCGACTTTCACCAGGCGTTTTTCCGTGCTGACCAGGATATGCCCTTCCAGCAACAACACGCAGCCGCCATCGGCTGTTGGGATCACCACTCGCGCTTCGGGGCGGTAACCGGGGGCATTCAGCGCCTGGGAAATATTGGTTTTTTTCAACAGTGTGCCGCCCGGACTGATGCGCAGCAGAAAAAGACTGTCGGTAAGCCCGGTTTGGTTGGCCGTACGCACCGGCAGGAAACTTTCCTGAGCCTGGTTGATCGCAAAATTCCGCAGGGTGTAGATCTGGCTTGGCGCGGCGTTGAGCGAAGAGTATGTCCATTGAAGCGCCCCCGTATTGCTGAATTTATGCAGGTAGTGTATGTCGTCGTAATTAAAGCCGGCTTTTGAACTTTCCACGATACAACCTCCATCGGCCGTCGGTACCAGATTGTTGGCCGAGTTGTTGTTCAGCGTGGGGTAAGGGTGTGTGCTTTGCCAAAGCAGGTTGCCGTCGGGACTGATTTTGCTGACAAAACCGGTGTAGCTGTTGACGCCTGTCGTTGTGTAGCCCCGCACAAATACGGCCCCGTCGAGCCCCGGCTCGATATTGAGCGCCTCCACGCTGATCACGCCGGGGAAGTTCAGGTCGAGCGTATTGCCATCGGCGAGCCTGACGATTATCGTATTGCCGGCAAGTTCGGTCCAGAGAACGCCGTTTTCCAGCAGGTGGATGGGGAATACCCCAAGCGGAATCGCTTCCGTTTCGACATCGATCAGTGCACCCTGGGCATCAGTATTGTACCAGAGCAGACTGATTTCGTTGCCAAAGTCGGGGAATGAACTGGCGGCGAGCCGGTAACCGCCGTTGGTTTGCGGGTAGATCGTTTGGGGGCCGCCCTGAAACCAGGTGCTGAACGGGTAGTTGTGATAAAAACCCTGTGCATGTATGTCGGCAGAAAAACAGGCCAGCAGGATTATCAGACACAGTGCCCGCCGGACTTGAAAAGGATTGGTGTTCATGGTTGCTTTCTTTTTTTGACAAAAATGCGGGTAGCGGCATGGGTGTTTTTTGTACAAAATTTCATTTCAATCAAAAAAAATAAAAAGCGGTTTTATTTAAAAATGATTTGAAAAAACCGGATAGATTGCGTGAATTAGAATTTTTTTGGGGTAAAAATAAATGCACAATACGCCTTTGATCAAAAAATGAAAAGCACCCTTGCGGCCCAGTTATTTGCCGTTTTGACCGATAAAGAACGGGCCCGCCTCGGGAAATTTCTCCGTTCGCCCTATTTCAACCGCCGCGGCGATATCATCGACCTGTATGAATGGCTCCGGTCGCAACCCTCGCCGCTTCCGGAGGCTGCAACTCGGGAGGAGGTTTGGGCGGCGGTTTATCCCGGTCGGCCTTTCGACCGCCGGCAGTTCAACTACCTGGTCAATTTTCTGGCCGAGCAGATCGAGCACTTTATGGCCGAAGAAGAGTTGCAGGCCGATCGGTTTCAGCAACGGCTTCTGCGCTGCCGGGCTTTTCGCCAGCGCGGACTGGTCGCGCATTTCGACACCAATGCCCGCGAACTGTCGCGCGACCACGCCGCTTCGCCCCTGCGCAACGCAGGCTGGTGGCTCTTCGAATACCAGTTGCAAAATGAAATGTTTGCCCGCCTGACGATAGAACGCCGAAGCGGCCCGACCAACCTGGGCGCCGCAACCGAAGCGCTGGCCCATTTTTTTCTGCTCGAAAACCTGCGCTGGTCGGCAACCGCCCGTTCGTTCCAATCGCTGGCCCGCGAGGCGCAGCCGCCCGTACCCTTGTCGGCCGAAGCGCTGAATGCCGCTGCCGACAGTCAACACCCGGCCCTGGCCCTCACCTACGCCGCGCTGGCCGCACAGGCCGATCCGGAAAACGAAACCCAATACCGGCGGCTGAAAAACCTGCTGCACCAACACGTCGGCTTTTTTCCGCCTGCCGAGGGCCGCGACCTGTACATGACGGCCATCAATTTCGCTATTCGCCGCCACAACCGGGGAGAGCGTGCCTACACCCGCGAAGCCTTCGAACTATACCGCGAAGCCCTCGACTCGGGCCTGCTCACCGACAACGGCCTGTTGCCCAAATACACCTACATCAACCTGCTCAACCTCGCCCAACTGACCGGAGAGCACAGCTGGGCCCGCGACTTCCTCGAACGCGGCCGCGCCCTGCTGCCGCCCGGCGAACGCGACAACACTTGGCGTTATGCCCAGGCGGGTTTTCATTTCCGCCGTTCCGAGTACGAGCCCGTGCTCGAACTGCTGCGCGCCGTCGAGTTTTCCGAAATTTTTATCCAGTTGGATGCCCGCAAAATGCTGATACGCAGTTATTACGAACTGGGCGAGTGGCCTGCCCTGGCCAGCCTGCTGGACAGTTTTAAAGCTTATCTGCGGCGGCAAAAAGACCTGGGGTATCACCGCGACAGTTACCTCAATTTTGCGCGCTTCACCAACCGGCTGATGAAAGTGGCGGGCCAAAAAAAGGCACAGCGTCGCCAACTGGCCGTCCGGATTCAGGCTGCCGGCTCCGTGGCCGAGCGGGAGTGGTTGCTGGAAAAACTGAAAATTTAGTGCAGTTTGGTCAAGAGTTGATGCGCCTGTTCATAATGCGCGTCGTCGGGTGGAATGCGGCTGAGCAAATCCCGGCAGCGGGAGCGGTCTTTTTCTTTCAGGTAGCTCAGCGCCAGTTGCCAGCGGGCATCGCTGGCCCAGGCATTGGGGGCGGCGATGATTTGCTCGAGCTGGGCGCGTCCGTCGGTCGTGCGCCCCGTTTCGATCAGGCAGAGTGCGAGAAAGAACCGGGCTTCGAGATCGTCGGGGTTGGCGGCGGCTTGTCGTTCGAGTACGGGGAGTGCGTCCTGGTACCGCCCCTGATTAAATGCGGCGGTGGCGTTGGCGAGTTCGGTCTGGTCGGGGCCGCCGCCTCGGGTCACGAAACCGGCTTTCGGATAGGTTTTGTATTGGGCGTAAAGGCGGGCGTCGGTATTTCCGGCGGGCCAACCCAGCCAGATGAGCAGTCCCGCGATAGCTGCCGCGGCTGCCAGCGCCGGCCAGCGCCGCACGATCCAGGGGCGATTGGTTTGCGTTGCGGCGGGCTCGCTTGAGCCGAAATGTTGGGCGCCCACCTGTCGCAAAGTAGCGTGCAGGGCCGAGTCGGCCTCCTCGCCGGCCCATTGCCGGGCGAGCCGTTCCCGGGCTTCCCTGACGACTTCGAGGGCCGCGGCCAGTTCGGCGTCGGCGGCCAGTTCGGCCTCGAAAGCCGCGCGCTCGGCGGGGGAGAGGGTGTCGTCGAGGTAATCTTCAATTCGGGTGTACAGTTCTTCCATGCGAAAATCCGGTTAGCGCAGGCTGGCAAATTCCGGAGCGGCACGCACCCACTCCATGAGTTGGGCGATGCACTCGGATTTCCGCTTGCGGGCGTAATTGTAGCTCACGCCCAGTTGGGCGCTCACTTGTTCCATCGAGGTATTCGGGGTCCAGGCTAGCTGGATGATCTGACGACAACCGGCGGAGAGTTTGTCAAAAAAACGGCGGAACAGTTTGTCCCGGGCTTCTTCGCGGAGCGTGGCGTCGGCCAGCGCGCCGGCATCTTCATTGTCCGTAAATCCGCTCGACTCGGCGATTGTTACCGCTGCCCGCTGGCGGCGCTTCAATTCGTTGAACCAGCGGCCCCGGCACACCATAAAAAGGTAGGCCTCGAAAGGGCAGGTCAATTGAAAGCCGGGCCGCCGGGCCTGGCGGGTAATCACCAGCAGGGATTCCTGAAACACGTCGCGGGCGTCGTCGGTATTGCCGCTGTTGGCGCGCACGAAACGCTCGATACCGGCCGAAAACCGGGCATAGATCGCCGAAATGCCGGTATGGTGATTGTCCAGCAGACTTTGGATGTAATGGAAGTCAGGGTGCATGAAAAGTATGGTCTGAACGCTTGCGGCGAAGGTAATCGGGCCTTTGGAAAATTTTTTTTGTAAAAAATGCAGGACGGGGGGTAACAAGCCCTGCAAGAGGCGGATTTGGGTGAAAAAGCGCTTTTTTTCAACAGCGGCCCCCGAAAAGCTGGGATAGAGTAGGGAACCCAAATTTCATCCAAAAAAATTGTACCATGAAAAAGGTCTTTATCAATCTTACCTCGATCTGCCTGTTCTTGCTGATGGCTTACCCTTATGCCAAGGCGCAGGTGATTGTCAACCCTGCGATCATTTCAAACTTCGATGGCGGCGGCCGCATTCTTTATGCACAAGGTGAAACAGCGCAAAATCCGGCTATCGGGTTTACCGGGGCCGGCGGCGGCAGCCTCAACGACGGCGGCGGCGGCAACGGCATCTTCCGGCCCGCGGCCAACACCATGGCTTTTGCCACCAGCGACGCCGAACGTATGCGTATCAGCTCCGGCGGCGCAGTGGGCATCGGCACTGGTAACAATACACCGTCTCAACGTCTCCAGGTATCGGGCGGTAACCTGCTGCTCGACTACTCCACCGGCGGCGGTGTCGGCAACCTGTTCTTCGGCGGCGTGACCACGTCGAGCCAAAACGGCTTGCGCCTTTCTTTCTTCAACAGCGCCGGCACCGGTTTTAAAAACGGCTTTATCGACGTGCGCACGGCTGGCGGCACCGCCCAGGACGGCCTGATCTTCCGGGTCGACGGCACCATCGGCGGCACCGAACGCATGCGTATCTGCGCCAACGGCAACGTAGGCATCAATACGCCTGCGCCGACGACTAAACTGCACCTCAGCACAGCGGCGAGCAACGACGGTATCCGCGTCACCCAGACGGGTACCTCCGCCGCCACGCTCTCGCTGCTCGCCAGCGGCGCCGGCGCCAAAAACTGGGCTTTTCATTCCACCGGCCCGGGCAACGTACAAGGCGCAGGCCATCTGTTGTTCTGGGACTGGACGGCCAATGCCGAACGCATGCGCATCGACAACGTAGGCAATGTGGGCATCGGTCTCACGGCCAATCCGGGTACCTATCGCCTCTACGTGGGTGGTAGCGGTTACTATTCCGGCGGCTTGTTCGTCGCCTCCGACCGCCGTTTCAAATCGGATATCCGTACCCTCGACGGCGCCCTGGCCACCGTGACGCGCCTCCGCGGCGTGCAGTACCAGTACCGCCAGTCCGAATTCGCCGAACGCAATTTCCCCGGCGGCAAAACCGACGGCTACGTGGCCCAGGAACTCCGCGAAGTGCTGCCCGAACTCGTGCAGGAAGGCCCCGACGGCTACCTGGCCGTCAACTATCTGGGCGTCATCCCCGTGCTGACTGAAGCCGTGAAAGAACTGAAAACGGAAAAAGACGAAGAGATCGAAGCCCTTGAAACCCGCATCGCCGAGCAGGACAAGCAGATCGAGGCCCTCGAAGCCCGCCTTGCCCGCCTTGAGGCAGCGCTCGACCGCTCCGCCGCACCCGCCGCACCGCTCCAGATTCAGATGAGCAACCAGCCCAATCCGTTTTCCGGAACGACTATGATCAATTGCACCATCCCGGAAACCGTTCGCGCCGCCGAACTCGTGGTGACCGATATGAGCGGTCGCGAAATCACGCGCCGTACCGTGACCGACCGGGGCCAGATCAGCGCCGACCTGAACCTCTCGGGCGCTCCGGCAGGAACCTACGTCTGCACCCTGCGCGCCGACGGCAAAGCAGCCGGCTCGCTGAAAATCGTGCAGAACGGAAATTGATTTTTTTAACTGAAGATTTGAGGATGCGAGGACTCGAAGATTCGAGAGCATCCTGATGGTATTTCCCGCAGATTTTCGCGAAGGAATGGCAGATTGGGCAGATATCAGATCAAGTCCAAATCTGCGCGTCCGTCAGCGTTGATCTGCGGGAAATAAAATATTTCCAAACACCCCATTTTTCTCACCTTTAAGGGTAACAACAAGTTGAATTGGAGGATTTACAATAAAAATTAGCCGCACCTGATCGCCTGATTGCATTGTCCACTTTCAAACTTTATGCCTTATGAAAAAATCCATCGCCCGCCACTGGCTGATCCCGGCGGTAATCGTGTTGAGCGCATCGGTCTATTTGTCGTTCAACTGGCCTTCCGGCGGGCCAACCCTGAATGCCCCCACGACCCAGTATAATTCAGTAAAAAACCAGTACGAATACTTTTTTACCCTCGGTTCGCTGCCGACACCCGCCGATTCGTTCGACGCTTCGCATACCCTGGTCGTACCGGCCGCCAACGACTTCGACAACTGGCGCGTACTGGCCACCTTCGACGACGGCACCTACTGGATGGGCACCAAGGCGGCTTTCGAGTCCACGGGTTTCGCCTTCGAACAAACCGGCAACCACAGCGTACAGGTGGAAGTAGCGCCGACCTACGACGACACCAACACCAACCCCGGCCGCATCGCCAACGGATCATTTTCCGTCAATTCTGCACACGGCACCCCCGGCGCCGCCGCACAGCGCCCGCAGGGGCTGCCCGCCGGCTCGATGGTCCGGCTCAGCAGCTCGCTCAGCCCTCGCGCGGGTAATATTCTGACCTATATCATCGAGTATCAGAACCCCACCGAAGGGCGCTGCGACAATCTGAACGGCATGTTGAAACTGTGCGTCGATAAAAACGTGATCAATTACGACGTCACTGATGAATTCGAAGCCTCCACCGTCGCCACGGCGGCCGACGTGACCCTCAATGGGGCGGTGTACAAAGAAATCACCCTGCCGTTTCAAAACCTGAACCGGGGCGCCCGCCGTAATGCTTTTGTGCGCTGCACGACATCCACCGCGGTCAATACCGCAACGCATTTCAACACGCCCTGGGTGGATTTTATCGCGCCGCAAAGCCCTGCCTGTGGGGTGACTATACAGGCACAATCTTCGTTGCCCTCGCAAACCATCGTCGATTCGCACGACCCCAACAACAAAGTCGTAGCTGAACAGGAGATCTGCATGACCCAGGACTCGGTGACTTTTACCGTTACCTTTCAGAACAATGGAACGGGCCCGACCGACAAAATCGTCGTGGAAGACGAGTTGCACTACCTCTTGAAAAACGATACGCCGAGGCTGGTCAGTTGGTCGACCTCCAAAAGACCTGGCGTTACGCAGCCAGGGACCGACCGAAAAGTGGTGTTCACCCTCGATCCCTATGCCCTGCGCGGCTTGAACGAGGATGGTTTGAATAAAACGTTTTCCGAAGCGGATACGAAAGCCTCGTTCACTTTCCGCTGCGCCATCGATCCGGCCAAAGCCGCGCAATATCCCTGCAATGCCATCCTCAACCGCGCCCGCATCCGTTTCGATTGCAACCCCTGGATGGAAACCGACCTGGCGATGGCCAATATTCGCTGCCAGAACTGCGACACCTGCCTGACCGTTGCCGATTCCGCCTATTTCGTCAACGATACCTTTCCAGTCAACGGTTTTCCAATCCTCACGCCCGATCTGATCAGTTTGGTTCAGTCGCCTCCGTTCAATTTTGGTTTCAACAAACAATTGTGGTACCCCGGGTCCGATCTGAACCAGCCCACCGATCTGAATCCGATCTTTTCCAATCCGAAACACCAGCAATATACCCTGATTATGTCTCAGGGCAACACGGCAACGACCTGCACCCGGGGCCGGCTCGATATTACCTACGACAACGATTGCGACCTGGGTATTCAGGTTAATACCTCCGGCTTGCAGATCGACCCTTGCACCGGTGTGGTCAACGGAACCCTGACTGCCACGGCCACCGGCAACCATTCGGGCAACCTGCAATGGCACGAGTGCCCCGAGAATAGTTTAAGCATGACCCGCCAATTGGTCAATACCACCCAGTTGAAATACTATTTCGGCCTCACCGACGAAGACACCGGTTGCAGTGCCGAGATCATCTACGAAATCAAATTGCCGCCCTGCAATAATGGCGGCGGCAGTGGTGGCGGGTGCTTTGGCAATGTCTCCTGGCCTGCTGCGGCTGCCGCGATCGCCGCCCTGCTGTTGTTAATAAGGCTGGTTGGCCGTCGTTTCCTGAAAAAAAGTTAAAATTGCCGGCCAAACTCCACGAATGCCGGCCGCCATGAAACGAATCTTTGCCTACCTTTTGCTGCTGTCCCTCGGCCTGTGGCCCCTGTTGCAGGGACAGCAGCAAACTGCCACGCCATCAACTTCCGACGCTCTGACCGACTCGCTCATCGCGCTGAAACGTTACGACGAAGCGGTCCTCCGTTTGTTGGAGCAGCGCAGGGTCGACAGTTTGTCCGGCAATTGGCCTGATTATCAGCAGCGTACGATCAAACTGGCCGAGGTTTTTTCAAGGCAGTTCAAGTACGAGGAAGTACACGCGCTGCTCGACCAAAGCCTTGGTGTTTTTGCCAAAAACAACATGAACGGGCATCCCTTTGCCGCCAAACTATGGTCGTGGCACGCCATAACGTATGCCCGGCAGGATCGTTTCCCGGAAGCCTTGTCGAGCTACGAATCGGCGATCAAAATTTACGAACAAAACGATTTTTACGGCTCGGAAGTGGGCTATGCCTACAAAAACGCGGCCCAGATCTACATGCGGTATTCCAACAACCGAAAGGCGTTGGAATACTTCGACGCGGGCCTTCGCCGCGATACGACCGGCCGGCAGCACGCCTCCATTTTGTCCCAAACGGCAGCCACCTGGCTGTATCTCGACAGCCTCGATGCCGCCCGCGCGGCCTATCAAAAGGCGCTGAAAACCAATACGACCGACCCGGCTTACCAGGCATCCATTCTCAGCACGGGGGCTGCCCTGGCACAGCGCGGGGGCGAATTGCAGGAAGCGGAGCGGCTCACCCGGCAAGCGCTCGACATCTATTTTACCCTGCCGACGGCCAAACAGAACGTACTGCGTTCGTATGCCAGTCTGGCCGACATTGCGCACAAACGCGGTCAGCCGCACATCGCGGAAGGTTTTTACCGGCAGGCGGAAGCGTTCAGCAAGGAAAAGTATATTGGTAAAAGCCGTGAAATAGCCATCCTGTACCTTGCCTGGGGCGAATTTTATGAAAAACAAGGGCGAATCAACGAGGCTTTAAACCTGTACCAAAAAGCGGTGGTGCAGGTATTCCCCGGCTTCAACGACACGCTGGTGACGGCCAATCCTCCGCTCACGGCGGCTTATATCGAATCGCAGGCCATGTTCAGTCTGGCCAAAAAAGGGGCGGCTTTATTGAAAAAAACGCCGCTCACGGCTGCCGACCGGCTCAATGCCGCCGATTGTTTTGAAGGCTCATTTGCCATAGCCGCCTTGTTGCGCAAAACCTACGGCGACGATGCCGACAAGTTGTCGCTGGCCGGCGAAAACCGGGGCTACCAGCAACTCGCCGCCCGCAACCTGTGGGCGATTTGGGTCGAACAAAAAGACCCGGCCGTACTCTCCCGCCTTTTCCAGTTGGTCGAACAAACAAAAGCCCAGGCTTTGGCCGATGCCGTGCGCCGGCAACGCGCCCTGGTATTGACCAATATTCCCGATGATCTGGCCAAACAGGAAGCCATTTTACGGCTGAATGCCGCCGAAGCGGCCCTGGGCCTGAAAAAGGCCGAACTGGAAGCCCAGGGCAAAGATTCATTGATGACTGTTTTAAAGGAAAAAGCCTTCCGTACGGCGCGCGACTACGAGGTTTTTCTCACGAGTCTTGAAAAAAAATTCCCCGAATTTCGCCAGTTCAGTGCCAACGATGCCGTGGCCACACCCGCCCAATTGAGCGCCCAACTGCCCGACACGGTCACCCTGCTGTCGTATTTCGATGCCGGCGACCGCTTGCTGGGCATCAGTGTATCGCAACGGGGAGTGGAAGGTTTTGAAGTCCCGCGCGACTCGGCGTTCGACCGGCAGTTGCTGGCTTTTCTCAAAGTTTTGAACGACAAAACTGCCCAGGAAAAAGACCCCGCTGCCTATTTTCAGGAGGCCTACCTGCTGGGCGCCGCCCTGCTGCCCGCCCCATTGTTGCAAAATGCCAAAAGCTTGTTGATCGTGCCCGACGGCCGCCTGTGCTATTTGCCATTCGAGGCGCTGCTGACGGCCCGGTATGAAGGCAGCTTTGCCCGGGCGCCGTATTTACTGCGTTCGCATACGGTGCGATACGTCTGGTCGGCGGGCTTGTTGACCGACGTGGTCAAGCGCCGTTCGGCAAAGGGATTCCTTCATGTGGCGCCTTTCGTCGACATGGCCCGCGACGGGCTCGCTCCGCTGCCTGAAAGCCGGAATGAGCAGCCGGAAGGCGCAAGTGTCGCCACGCTGTTGGGCCCACAGGCGCAGGCGACGGCATTTCTCGAACAAGCCGGCCGGTTCCAGGTAATTCAGTTGTCGACGCATGCCCACGCCGGCGGCCAGGCCACGCCGGGCATCGAGTTTTTTGACCGCACGCTCGACCTGAACGAAATCTATGCCCAGCGGATTCCGGCTTCGCTGGTTGCGCTGAGCGCCTGCGAAACCGGCACCGGCGAGTACGCCGAAGGGGAGGGCGTGCTCAGTCTTGCCCGCGCTTTCGCCTACGCCGGGGCCGAAAGCCTGATGGCCAGTCACTGGTCGGTCAATGAACGGGCGACGGCCGAACTGTTCGCCTCGTTCTACGACCGCCTGGCCAAAGGGCAGCCCCGCGCCGAAGCGCTCCGACAGGCCAAACTCGCCTGGCTGAACGGCGCCGAAGCCGACGCCCGCAAAGCACCTTGGTACTGGGCGGCCATCACTTTGAGCGGCGCCGACGGCCCCATTGATCTGAAAGACAACACCATGTGGTGGTGGATTGCTGGCCTGGCAAGCCTTGTTTTGTTGGGACTGGCATGGAAAAGACGCCGGGGCCTTTGATTTGCGATGTACGATTAAATCGTACATCGCAAATAAAACTATCATACCATTTCAACCACTTGTATATGAAACCCTTTTACACCCTTTGTTTGCTCCTGACCCTGGCCCGGCTATCGGCCCAGCAGCCTGCTCCGGCTGCCGCCAATTTCACCACCCTGCGCGAAGGCGAGGGCATTCGTTTTACGCCCCAGGCGCCGCCGCTTGCTGCCCCCGTAGCCGGGGCGCCGCCGGCATTTTATACTTATTACTGGGAGTTTGGCGACGGTGGATTTTCTTTTGAAGAACGACCCTTGCACCATTATGCCGCCGACAAAACGGTGTCGCCCCTGCTGATGGCCACCGCACACTACGACGATACCAATTCGCCGCCGCCGAGTTATGCGGGTCAGATGTATGCGTCGGCCAGTAAATCGCCTTCGGAAATGCCGGACGTTTTTCCCAAAGACCGCTATGCCATTGCCCTGAAAGCGCAGCGCCAGCCGAGGGCGGGGGAGGAAATGGTGGTGATTATCTCTTACCGCAACTTGTCCAAAATCAATACCGACGGGCGCCTGCACCTGTTTTACAACGAAAAAAAATTCCCCAACCGCCACTTCGATTACGTCAATGCGCGGACCCACTTCGGGGAAGTTCCCGATGCCCTGGGTGCGGCCGACCCCAACAACGACGGCGCGGGCTGGACCGATGCTTCCGTCAGCGCTGCCGGCGCAGCGGGTTTGTTGGCCTGGACCGCCCCGCCGCCCTCGGGCGACGAACTGCTGGCAACGGCCCGCAAGCAGTTTCGCAACGAGGAAATCTGGCGCACCGGCTGGCTGAATTCCGGTGAAAAACGCAATCTCTTTGTCAGTCTGCGCGGCACAGCCGACATGCTGCGCGATACCAGCGCTATCATCCATGTACGCGGCGTATTCGAACCGCTCGATCCGGCCGTTCCTGCCGAGGAATTTACGCTGGAAATCGAGATTGTCGGCTCGCACGACCCGAATCTGATCGCGGTGTCGGAACACAAAGTCGATTTTCGGAATATCGAACAGCAGAATATCGAATACAAAGTCCGGTTTCAAAACAACGGCGAAGGCCCGGCCCGGCGCATCCAACTCACCGTTCGCATCCCGGAAGGCTTGAACGCTGCCCAAATGCGTCCGCTGAGCTGGTATCCCGAATGTCCGATCTGCCCCGATTCGCTGAGCCCGTTCAGTTGCCTCGATACGGCGACGACCAAAGACGCGCTGATATTTACGTTTCGCAATATTTACCTGCCCGGCAGCCGGCAGCGCGGCGTGACGGACTACGATTCCACACAGGGCTTTGTGCGTTATCGCATCGAACCCAACCGGAAAATGGCCAAGCTGGCTTTCCGCAGTCAGGCGGAGATTGTTTTTGATAAAAATCCGCCAATCCGCACCAATTTTTCCAAAACCCGCTTCAAACCGGGGCTTTCTCCCGGCCTGAAAGCCGGTTATGCGCTTGCACCCGACGAGCCTTCGCAGGGCTATTTTTTCATGGGCATGAGCCTGTCGCCGTATAGTTCGTGGAAAGTGTATCCGCAGGTAGAGCTGCTGACCGGCCTGAAAGGCCAGACGGCGCTCGATGAACAAACGTTTACCGAACAACCCATCGTCCCGCCAGCCGGCGTCGATTTTTATACCGACACCATTTACACCGCTACGCTCAACGGATCGAGCAGTTTCGTGTCGTTTGAGTTGCCGGTCTTGCTGCGGAAGAATTTTACCGGCTTTTTCGGCGCGGGTATCGGCGGCAGCATCCGGGCTGTGATCAATAACGAACAAACGACGTTCACGCAAAGCGGCGTGATCTATTCCTACGCATGGGGCGTCGACGGTTTTATGCCCAATCCGGATTTTCCGCCGCAAGAGTTGCCCGCGGTCACAGTCACTGATTCCGACAAAATACTCGACATTCGTTATTCGGCTTTTGGCGATCTGACGTTCGGGAAAGTGCGTTCCGGGCTGAACCTGGGGGTTCGCGGCGGTTGGGTATTTTTGAATAAAGCGACGCCATTTGTGCAGGTGTCGGTGGAGTACAAGTTGTGATGAGGCGGCCTGTCCAAGGGCAAAGCCCTTTTGATAGGAGACACGGGGCGGAGCCCCGCGCCAGCGGGCGGTTGGGTATTTTTGAATCAAGCGACGCCATTTGTGCAGGTGTCGGTGGAGTACAAGTTGTGATGAGGCTGCCTTAGCCGTTTTTTATCGGACCGGATTTTTATTGGACAGGATGAACAAGATAAACAGGATAAAGCGGCTTCGCCGCAATGTTCCATCTTGTTCATCTTGTTGATCCTGTCAAATAAAAAAAAACTGTCCAAGGGCAAAGCCCTTGTGATACGAGACACGGGGCGGAGCCCCGCGCCAGCGGGTTACTTTAGAAAATCCGCCTCGTCGGCCCCGGCTTTGATGCTGAATTGGGGCACGCCTTTGGTAGAAACGGTCATCTGGAGGTAGTCGGGTAAAACGAACTTTTCCGGCGGAATACGTTTGCCTTCGATGGCGTGGGTGTTGAGAAAAGGGGTAGGGTCTTCGCCCAGGAATTCTCCCAGTGTTTCGGTGAAAAAGTCGAAGGTTTCGTCGACGCTGCGGTCTGAATTCTGGTAGTATTCGAGCAGGTTGAGCATAAAATCGTGCAGGTCATACTCGTTGTTCGAGTTTTTACGGATGGCGCAATCGAAGTAAAACGCCAGGATAAAGCCGCGGCGGTAGGGTACGTGTTCGCATTCCTGATCGTAGTAAAAACACTGTTCGGCGTCGTGGGCGGAGATTTCGCTCATGCGGTTGGTGTAGTGTTCCTCGAAGTTTTCCTTATTGAGCCGTTTGAAAAAATCTTCACGGTCAAAAAAGCCCGCTTTCCAGCAATTGCGCAGGGCCAGGTATTCGGTAAAGCCCTCCGCGAACCAGCGCGGTGCGGCCTCGCTGTCGTAGTCGCCCGGATTGATTTTCAGCCCGATCCAGTCGTGCATCATTTCGTGGTTGAAAAGGTAGATCAGGTTGTCGAGCAGGCAGCCGTCGGTGGCGTACACGGCAAAGGAGTTGTATTTGCCCAGGCCGAGGTAATCGCCCGTCCAGATGCCTGGAGTGGGTTTTTCCGGTCTGACGAAAGGGATCATTGTGACGGAATAGTAGGGGATATCGGTATCGTTCCAGAGCAGGCGCTGGGTTTCGATGGTTTTGAGGATGACGTCGAACAGGGTTTGATCGTCGAATACCCATTTGCCCCGAATGGCGAAGTAGACGGGTTTGCCCAGCACCTCGCCTTTGTAGATGCGGAAATCGCCGGCCACGCACAACGAATTGCGCCAGTCGAGGCTGTACGCCCGAAACGACTGGTGGTATTGCCCGGAGTTGTAGCTGGTCTGGATGGTCCAGCGTTTGGGCAGGTTGAGCCAATCGATGCTGACGTCGTAGAAATCGTTGATTTCGTAGTGCAGGGGTGTGAGAAACAGGCAGCGACCGTGGATGTGCAGGTAGTCTTTTTGCAGGATGGGGCTGCTGGAGTTTTGCAGGGTGACTGCCTCGCCCTTGAAATTGGGCCATACTTCGTAGCGCAGGGTGAGCGGTTCGGCGCTCTGGCTGATGACCCCGACGATGTGGCGATACCTGGGGTGCCGGGTGTAGCGGCCGCCTTTGCCCTCGACGCGGAAATTGCGGAAGCAGCGCACAAGGTCTTCCGACCAGTTCATCTGCGTGGGCAATTCGAACCAGGTCGTGTCCTCGGCTTTGGGATAAAACTTGACCGTCACATCCAGCAGGCTTTTTTTACCGTCGTCGGAAAAATCGCGGGTGATGGTGTAATGGAGGGTTTGGGCGCGGGCCGTTAGGAAAGAAAAAAGCAGGAACAGAAAAACAGGGATACGAAAAAGTGGCATATGGCAAAAGCAGTAATTCAGGATTTTAAACAATGGTCCGGAAGAAAGGATCGGAATGGGCGCATTGGTTTTCAAATATGGGGTTTAGTCAATATTTGCCATTCCTGCTGCGCCTCCCTCAGCCCAGTTTCCCTTCCAGCAATTTTTTCGCGGCGCCCGGTTCGGCTTTTCCGCCGCTGGCTTTCATCAGTTCGCCCATAAAAAAGCCGATCAGGCCCTTTTTGCCTTTGCGGTATTCGGCCACTTTGTCGGGGAAGCGGGCCAGCACCTCGTCGGCCAGTTGGTCGAGGAAACCCGTATCGGCGTTTTGCAGCAGGTCGAGTCGGGTAGCCAGTTGTTCGGGGTCAGCGGCGGGCTGATCGAGCAGGGCGGGCAGCAGGCGTTGCGCGGCGGCCGAGGCGCTGATTTTGCCGGTTTCGATCAGGTCGAGGTAAGCGCCGATGGTAGTGGCGGCCAGCGGGTAGTCGGCCAGCGGGCGGTTGTGGTTGTCGGCCCAGGGTTTGATCCGCTGGATGGCAAAATTGGCCAGCGCGCGGGACGGTGTGGCGGTCAGCTGACGGCTCAGGTCGAGAAAATAAAACGCCGTATCGCGTTCGGCGCTCAACACCGCGACGTCGGCGGCGGGCAGCCCGAAGTTTTCCAATAAAGTGAGTTCCACAGCGGCCGGCAATTGCGGAAGTTCAGCGCGGAGCCGGTCGATGTCGGCGTCGCTCAGCAGCACGGGCGGCAGGTCGGGTTCGGGGAAATAGCGGTAGTCGTGCGCCTGTTCTTTTTCGCGCAGCGAATAGGTTGTGCCGTCGGCCGCGTCGAAGCCGCGGGTTTCCTGTTCGATCGAGCCGCCGTTTTCCAATACTTCGATTTGCCGGGCCGCCTCGAACTCGATGGCGCGGCGGACAAAACGGAAGGAATTGACGTTTTTGACCTCGCAGCGGGTGCCCAGGCGTGTACTGCCAGCCGGCCGTACCGATACGTTCACGTCGCAGCGCAGCGAACCCTCCTCCATGTTGCCGTCCGACACGCCGAGCCAGCGCACGAGCCGCCGGATGGCTTCGAGGCAGGCCGAGGCTTCGGCCGCGGAGCGCAGATCGGGCTCGGTGACGATTTCGAGCAGGGGCACGCCGGCGCGGTTGAGGTCGATGAGCGAATCGGCGGGGTGCTGGTCGTGCAGGCTTTTGCCGGCGTCTTCTTCGAGGTGGATATGGTGAATGGCGCAGCTGCGCGGCGTGCCGTTGTCGGTCCGCCAGCGAATGTGTCCGCCCCGGCAAATCGGGTGCAGGTCTTGCGTGATCTGGTAGCCTTTGGGCAGGTCGGCATAGAAATAATTTTTGCGATCGAAGGCGCTGAACCGGCTGATCTCACAGTCGAGGGCGAGGCCCAGTTGCACGGCAAAATCGACGGCCTTGCGGTTGAGCCGGGGCAGCGTACCCGGGTGGGCCAGACTGACGACGCTCACCTGCGTATTGGGCGCCGCGCCGAAATCCGTACTGTCGGCGCAGAACAGTTTGGAACGCGTGGCCAGTTGCACGTGGATTTCAAGACCGATGACGGTTTCGTAGGACATGTATTCACAAGTTTTAAAAAACAAAAAATACCACCAGCAGGCCGACGAAGAACAGCCAGCCAAAGTTGATGAGGTAAAGCAGGCAGTATAGCAGCCATTTGACCGACGTTTTGCCCCAGCGCTCGCCGTAAAACGCCTTCATGGCAACCAGCAAGGATGCCCCGATCCAGACAAAAGTGAGGGCCCACACAATCGTCATGTCGATCCACAGATTGCCCAGCAGCACAAGCGTCATCAGCAGCAGGGCGCCCGAGTGTTGGTGGAGCAGGAAAACAAAATGCTCGACGTAATACCGCCTTTGCTTGCGGTACAAAAGCGCCAGCACGAGCGACATCAGGGCGATCAGCGCCAGGATCGCCCAGGTAAGGCTGCCGATATAGGCGTGCAGGAGCCCTTTGGGGTCTTTGATGGATTTTATGCCCTGTTTGACCATCAGGCGTTCCTTCCAGTCCATGATGCCGTATTGGTCGAGCAATTCTTCGGGCGTCTTTTCGATCAGGTCGGTAATGGCGAAGCGGTATTCCTTGTTGACCAGTCCGATGGGGATGGTGTCCAACAGCAGGTCGGCGCGCAGCGATTTTTCACCGGCCGAGTCGAGTTCTGCCTGAATATCCTGCAGCAACAAACGGTAGTTGCTGCTCAATCGGGCGGCGCTGCTGTCGAATGCCGCTCGTACGGCCGGCGTTTGCAGGGAGTCGGGCAGATTGCTGTATGAAGTTTGAAATTCACGTACCAGCGCCTGTCTTTCAATGGTTTTGAAAAAATCACCGGCATTGCCCCCTTTTTGCTCATCCTGCTCCTTTTCTTCACTCACTTTGACGTGAATATTGGACCCGGTCCGGCTGCTCACCTGTTTGTCTTCCGAATCCAGGGATTTGGTCAGAAGGAGCAGGAAGAAAAACATGACCACAAAAAAGAACTGAACGGGGTGTGGAAACCGCTTGATTTTTCCTTGAAAATACGCGACGGTGACTTTACCGGGGATCAGCAGTTGCCAGGCCATGCGCACGAATTTGCCGTCGAGGTGGGTGATGCTGTGCAAAAATTTGCTCAGTAAATCGCGCAGCCGGATGCGGCCGTCGAAGCGTTTTTGGCCGCAATGCGGACAGAACTGCCCTTTGCGGGTCATTTTGCCGCCGCAATTCGGGCAGAGGGGTTTCGGGAGTTCTTCAGGTGCGGTATCTGTTGAGGGTTCCATATTTTTCGGGTAATCAGAAAATTAAAAATACAACGACGAGGCCGATGAGGAATAGTGCCAAAAAGAAAATTTGATACACGAAAGAAAACGTCAGCCATTTGATGGTCGTCCAGAATCTGTTTTCTCCGTAAAAGCGGCGCATGGCCACCCAGGTCGTGCCCATCAGGGCGATCGAAACCAGCGGCCATACCCATCCGTCGCCCCAACCCGCCATATCGAGCCACATACCGATACACAGGATAAAAAAGAGGGCCGTATGCTCGTGCAGCAAGAATACGAAGTGCTCCACGTAGTATTTCTTTTGTCGCCAGTAAAACAACCGTAACACGGCTGCCATGATTGCGACGAGCACAAAAAACGTCCAGGTCAGGTTGCCCAGATAGGCGCGCAGGATGCTGGTCGGATCGGTATATCCTTTGATTTCCTGGCGGAGCAGCAGACGCGATTGCCAGTCGTGCACGCCGTATTTATCCAGAATGGCATCGGCAGACAATTGGTAAATATCGGCTGCCGCGATGTCGTAGCTTTGTTTGAAGGTGCCCAGGGTAAAACTGTCGGTGTACTCCACGATGCCGTAAGCCGCCGGATTGAGCAGGGTATCGATGGTTTCCTGCGTTCCGGCGCTGCGCAGGGAATCGGGCAGGGTGGCGTAGCGGTCGCGCAGGCTTTTGAGGTAGAGGTATTGCCGCTCTTCATCGTGCAGTTTACGCACGGCATTGGTCAGCGATACCCGGTGATAGGTAGAGTCGGGCGTTACGCCAAACATGATGCCGCCTTCCTTGGTATTGACCATGATTCGGTCGGGCGAAGCGATGTGGCTCAGGGTGAGCAGGAAAAAGAACATCACGACGAAGAAGAACTGCACCGGCGGCGGGTACCGTTTTTGTTTTCCCTGAAAATAGGCCAGGCTCACCTTGCCCGGCACCAGCAGGTGCCAGAGGATGAGGAAATATTTGCTCTCCAGCTTGAAAATGCGGAAAAACAATTGCTGCATCAGGTCGCTGACCTGCACGCGCCCATCCGTATCCTTTTGCCCGCAATGCGAACAAAACCTGGCTTTGTAGGCCAATGGATAGTGGCAATTGCGGCAGTAGCGTTCCTTTGAATATTTCATGGCGGGTAAAATTCGCAGATTTCCGACTTTCGCCACACCATTCGACTCAATTCTCCTTCTGTTATTGTTCAAAAACCAAAAATACCGTGCGCAAACAAACGACCCGACACATTCTCATGGTACGGCCCGCCAACTTCGCCTTCAACGAAGAAACAGCGGTCAACAACGCTTTTCAAACCCGCGCCCAGGCCAGTCAGGCCGCTGAAATCCATAAAAAAGCCCTGCTCGAGTTCGACGCCTTCGTCGATCTGCTGCGCAAATCGGGCGTTCACGTCGTGGTGGCCCGCGACTCGGCAATCCCCGCGAAGCCCGACGCTATTTTTCCCAACAACTGGATCACCTTCCATCAGGAAGGTTTTATGGTGACCTACCCGATGTTTGCCCCCACACGCCGCAAGGAGCGCCGCCGCCAGGTGATCGATACCGTGTTGCAGGAGGGTTTTCAGGCCGGTCGCCGCGTTAATTTTGAGTTCAATGAAAAACTCGAACGCTTCCTGGAAGGCACGGGCAGTATCATTTTCGATCATCAGAACCGCCTGGCCTACGCCTGCCTGAGCCCTCGCACCGATGCCGGACTGCTCAACGAATTGTGCGAAACGATCGACTACGCGCCGGTAATTTTTCACGCCACCGACGCTGCGGGCAAGGATATTTACCACACCAACGTGATGATGGCCCTCGGCGAAACCTTCGTCGTCATTTGCCTCGATTCCGTGCGCGATGCCGCCGAGCGGGAGATGCTGTTGCGGAAATTTGCCGAAACCGGCAAAGAGGTCGTCGACATCTCGCTCGACCAGATGAATTCCTTCGCGGGCAACATGCTCCAGGTGCGCAACAACCGCGAAGAAACCCTGCTCGTCATGTCCGGACAGGCCTTCAAATCCCTCAGCGCCGAACAAATTGCCGCGCTGGAACGGCACACCCGCCTGCTCCACAGCCCGCTCGACACCATAGAAACCTACGGCGGCGGCAGCGCCCGCTGCATGATGGCCGAGATATTTTTACCGGAAGAACAATGATCGATAAAATTTTTTTTCGTCTGCCTGTAACCTTTTGTCGTGAGTTGGTGGTCAGAGTGCATAACAGCAACAGAAACATCATTCATTCACAAGAAAAAATCAACTGACATGGCAGAAGGAATCGTAGCACTATTGATCCCGATTATCATCAGCCTCGGCGCATTTTTGATGATTTGGGGCGTCCGCTACTTCGAAAACAAGGAAAACATGGCGATGATCGAGCGTGGTCTCGATCCCAAAAAAAAGCGCCGCGACGCCGATCCCTCCCGCACCCTGCGCAACGGCCTGATGTTCCTCGGCGCTGGCCTGGGTCTCCTGATGGCGATCTTCGTCTCCAAAGCCGCCGATCTGGGTGGCGCCGAACGGGTAGCCGCTTATTTCAGCCTGATCGCCATCGGCGGCGGACTGGGTATGGCGCTGGCCTACTTCTACGAGCGGAAAAACCCGCCGGGGAAAGACGAGGAAGCGTAATTCCGTTTTTGAAGTCTTTGTAAAATCGCAAGGCGCGCACGAGCGGCCTTGCGATTTTTTTTGTGCCTGTTTTGAAATGTAAAACAAATTCTTACCTTTGTGAGTGATTACTCACTTTTATGTCTAACAAAGAAAATATCCTCTCCGCCGCCCTCGAATTATTTGCTGAACAGGGCTACGACCGCACACCGACCAGCCAGATCGCCCGGAAAGCCGGCGTGTCCGAAGGACTCATTTTCCGCCATTTCGGCAACAAGGCGGGCCTGCTCGAAGCGATCATCCGGCAGGGGCTTGCCCTGATCGCCGAATCGATGCAGCCCTACGACGATGCTGCCATTACGCCTCGTGAAGCCATCGTACAACACATCGAACGCTCCTTCCGCCTGATGCGCGACCATGAAACCTTCTGGCGACTGGCGCACAAGGTGCGCTTCCAGGCTGCCGTGCAGGACGTGGCTGCCGTCCAGATTGAACAGGTCAATGCCTTCATCGTCACCAACCTGACGGAAAACTTTGAAAAAGCCGGCTACCCGCAACCCCAACTGGAAGCCCTCCTCCTGTTCGCCCTCATCGACGCCATTACCCTTCACTACCTCGCCGACCCCGCCCAATATCCCCTGAAAGCCATGCTCAATCTTGTCCGCGAACGATATGGGTAATGTGCTAATTTTTTAATGTGCTAATATGCTAATGTGCTAATGTGCTAATGTGCTAATGCTCGATTTCAAGGCAACTGTCAACTCAACAAAAACAATTACAAAACACTGAAAATCAATTAATAATACCCTCCGTCTGCTCCCCTCCTTTGGAGGGGCTGGGGGAGGCCCAATCGTCCAATCGTCCAATCGTTCAATCGTTCAATCTGTCAATCGTCCAATCGAACCATGTTTCCAGACCGCTCCCTCTTTCCCTTCGAATCCCGTTATTTCACCCTGCCCGACGGCCACAAAATGCACTATGTCGACGAAGGCAGCGGCCCGCTGGTGTTGCTGGTACACGGCACGCCGGAATGGTCGTTTGGCTGGCGCGAACTGATCGTTTTGCTGCGCGACCGTTATCGCTGCGTTGCGCCCGACCTTTTGGGCTTCGGTTTGTCCGACAAGCCCGTGACGGCCGATTATTCGTGCAAGGCGCATGGCGCGCGGCTGGAGGCTTTTATCGAAGGGCTTGGCTTGCGCGATTTTCACGTGGTTTGCAACGACTTCGGTTTGTCGATCGCCATGTCCTGCGTGCTGAAACACCCCGAGCGCACCCGAAAGGTCAGTTTTTTCAACGGCTGGATGTGGCCCCTCGACAAGGACCCGCATTATTCCGGCCCCGCCCGTGTGATGCGCAGCTTCTTCGGGCGCTGGATGTACAAATGGTTCAATTTCCCGGTGCGTGTGGTGATGCCGGCCGCTTACGGCGATCGTTCCAAACTGACCAAAGCCATGCATCATCACTACAAAATGGCCCTTCCCGACCCGGCATCCCGCGAAGCGGCTTATCGTTTTGCCTTTGAATTGCTCGATGCCACCGACTGGTGGGCCGATCTGTGGGCGCAGCGCGGCAAGTTATCCGACAAACCGGTCCTGATATGCTGGGGACTAAAAGACAAATTCGTGCCGCCTTACGAACTCGACAAATGGACGGCCGCATTGCCCCATGCGGAAGTGATCCGGTTTGAAGACGCCGGACATTTCGTGCAGGAGGAAAAACCCCGCGAGATGGCAGCAGCCCTGGATCGTTTCTTCGCCGGATGACGGAAATTATTATTCGGAAAGCCTGCCCCTGTTTTCTTTGTTCAAAAACTATCTTTGCCGCGCCAATAAAAAGAGGGAAATCGCCCTCTTTCAAAGCGTAAGACATGGTAAAGATTCTCGCCAACGACGGCATCCACCCTGACGGCCGCCTGCTCCTCGAAGAAGCCAATTACATTGTTGATGAAGACAAAATCCCGCAGGAAGCGCTGGTCGACCGGATCGGGGAATACGACGTCCTCATCGTGCGCAGCGCCACTAAGGTGACACAGGCCGTTATCGATGCGGGGAAAAATCTGAAAGTGATCGCCCGCGGCGGCGTGGGCCTCGACAATATCGACGTCGAATACGCCCAGTCGAAGGGTATTTTGGTGTTCAATACACCCAATGCTTCTTCCCGCGCCGTGGCCGAACTGAGCTTCGGGCACATCTTTGCCCTGTCGCGCATGATTCACCTCAGCAACCGCGAACTGGCGGCTGGCGGGGATTTTAAAAAACTCAAAAAGAACTTCGAAACCGGCGCCCAGCTGCGCGGCCGCACACTCGGCATCGTCGGCTTTGGCCGTATCGGTCAGGAAGTAGCCAAAATCGGTCTGGGCATCGGGATGCAGGTGCGCGCTCACGACCCTTTCGTGCACGAAGCAGAAGTCGGGCTGCAAATCCACAGCTTTCCCGATCTGAAAATCAACGTCACGATCCGCACCGAATCGCTCGACAAAATCCTCCGGGAGTCGGATTATATCAGTCTGCACCTGCCCGGTACCGGCAGCGCGGTGATCGGGCCGGCTGAAATCGCCAAAATGCGCGCCGGCGTATTCCTCATCAACACCGCCCGCGGCGGTGTGATCGATGAAAATGCCTTGCTCGAAGCCCTCGAATCGGGTCAGGTGGGTGGCGCGGGCCTCGACGTGTACGAAAACGAGCCTACGCCAAAAGAAGCCTTGCTGCGCCATCCGCGCGTATCGTGTACACCCCATATCGGCGCCAGCACCATTGAGGCGCAGTCGTTTATCGGTATGGAACTGGCCGACAAGATTCTGGCTTTTTTCGGCGACGATAAATAAGGGCTGCCCCCCCGATCATGGAGATCAAACTGCTGCATACCTGCACCGGTCATCGCGCGGCCTTGTATGCGCTGAGTCCCGGCCACGACGAACGGCACGTCCGCTCAGCCGGTGGCGACGGCTGGATCGTCGAATGGAACCTCGACGAGCCGGAAACGGGACGTGTGATCGCCACCACCGAAGAGCGGATTTTTTCACTGTGCAGTTTTCCGTCTTCCGGCAAATTGGTGTGCGGCGACATGAACGGCGGTCTGCACTGGATCGACCTCCTGCATCCCGAGCGCGGCCGCGATATTGCCCACCACCAGAAAGGAATTTACGATCTGTTGCCATTCGGCGCCCATCTGCTGAGCGCCGGCGGCGACGGGGTATTGAGCAAATGGGGCCTCGACAATAGCCGGGCCATGGAAAGTTTGCAATTGTCGGCCCAGGCGCTTCGCTGCCTGGCTTATTCCCCGGCGCGGCGCGAACTGGCCGCTGGCGCGAGCGACAACGCCATTTACCTGCTCGACCCGGAAACCCTGGCCATTCGGCATACCTTGCCCCAGGCGCATCAAAATTCGGTTTTTACCCTGTCCTGTCACCCCAGCGGCCGCTACCTGCTCAGCGGCGGCCGCGATGCCATGTTGCGGGTATGGGACCTCGATGCCGGCTGCACCCTGCACAGCGAACAAGCGGCGCATTGGTACACGATCAACCACATCGTTTTTTCGCCCGACGGGCGCTTTTTCGCTACCGCCAGCCGCGATAAAACCATTAAAATCTGGAACGCGGATAACTTCTCCTTGATCAAAGTGATCGACACGATTCGCCACGGCGGGCATGTCAACTCCGTCAATCGATTGCTCTGGCTACCCGAGGCGCTGATTTCCTGCAGCGACGACAGTACCCTGAAAATCTGGGCTGTGGAAGCCTGAGATCAGGCCTCGTCTTCTTCCTTTTTTTCCTTGCGCCAATACCGCCGCCAGGTGCCCTGTACGGCTACCAGCACGGCAATCGGGAGCGCGGCAATGGGCAATTCCTGCGGAATAACAAACCAGAACACCACCGTCAAAGCGGCGAGGATAGACACGCCGGTGAAATAATTTTCCACAAACTCGCTTTTGGTACGCCTCCAGAAATAAAGCAGGTGCGTGGGCAAAGCCCACAAGATATTCCAGTTAGTTTTGGTCGCCGAATGGTCGGTCGCAACCCAAAGCAGGAGCATGACCAGTCCGAGCGTACCCAGTACAAACCAGAAAATGGGGTCGAAAATGCGTTCGAGACGCGGTTTGGAAAGGCTGAACAATCCCAGCAGGGCCAGGATTGTCGTAATGAGCAAGGGATGATCGAGCCAGCCGGGCTTGAACGCTTCCCGTTGAAAACCCTGGGGCGGCACGCGGGTTTCGCGCAACACCAGGCCGCGGCCGTCGGGCAGGCGGGTAGCGCCGAAGATGGTGTGCAGGTGATCGGGCAGGAACATAAAGTCTTTGGGTTGCGCCACCCGGTCGGCCGCCTGACCCAGTACCAGGTCGATGCCGAACTGCGTCCAGGGTTTGTCGGCCAGGTAGGGGCGTAGCAATTGCCGCATCGTCTGGCCGCGTTCGATGGAAGTGGAGTCGAAAAAGACCTGGTAAAGCAGCGCTTTTTCCACGATGTCGCGAATGCGGGTGGCGCAGTTGTCGTAGAAAAAATCGTATTTGTACTCGCGGTTTTGCGGCAGGGCGTTTTCCTGAAGCAGGTCGAACAGGCGTTGTTTTTCTGCCGGGTCGAGGTTGAGTATTTGTTCCTGCATGGCCCGGTGGTCGAGCAAATTGCCGTATTCAAAATCGCGGTGGCGTTCGAGATTGAGGTAGTAGAGGAGCTTTCCCCGGCAAAAGTTGAGGTAAAAGTTGGGCTGGTCAAAATCGAAGGTGCCGTAGTTGTAGCAGCGGTCAAAACTGCGGGCGGGGTCTTTTACCCGGAGCGCGCTGTGCCCGAAAGTGCTGTACAACTCTTCGCCCGGAGCAACGGTGACGAGGCTGACGAAAGCGGAATCGGAAAGTGGAAAGGCGGAAGACTGGCCTGAAGCCAGAAACGGCCAGGCGAACAGGATCAGAAGAATCGGACGGAAGCGGGGCATAGGCGCCTTGTTTTTTTAACAAGGCGAAGAAAGGACCTTTGCGGCTGATCTGTTCACTTCGCGGGTATTTTTCACAATTTCATTACCCGCCAACACCCTGGATCAAACCCCCAGCATTGCAATCAGCTGGGAGAATCCCATCCCGATCAGCCAAATCACACCGCCTGCGAAGGCCAGAAACAAGACGGCGAAAAATGCCAGCGACCAGCCGATATGCGGGCGTTTTTTGCCCTCGGCGTAGTAGTCTTTGAGCAGCATCACATTGCGGGTATTGGCTTTAAAACCAAAATCGAACAAGTCGCCCAGAAAAGGAATCAGCCCCACGGCCGCATCGGCCAGCACGTTGAACAACATGCGCAACATAACCAGCGGACCGGCGCCCCGGCGAGCCATTATTGTAAACAGGTAACCGGCCAGGGCGAGGCCCACGAAGTCGCCGACCATAGGCACCAGCCCGATGATGGCGTCGAGCCCGAAGCGGAAATTGGTGCCCGGTATGCGAAAACGATTGTCGAGCAGTTGGGCCAGGTTATCGAGCCGGCCGAGGTCGTTGTCTGGCTGTTGTTCGGTAGGCGTAAGCGGTTCCATTTTTATCGGGTTCGGAGTTTTTGCCCCGTTTTGACCACGTGGCTGTTCAGGTTATTCAAGGTTTTGAGTTGCTCCACACTGGTGTCGAAGCGACGGGCAATAGCAAACAGGGTATCGCCCGCTTGTACCGTGTACAGGTCGGATTCGTCGGGAAGGTCGATGACGGGGATACTTTCTTCCTCTTCATTTTCAACCGGATAGAGCCGTTCCGACGCGGCGTCGGCGACAAGCAGGTCGGCCGCGGCCGCATCGGGGGTTTCGTTGGTAACGGTAAAAGCCGGGGGCTCGGGCAGGGGTTCGCGGATTTGCAGGATGTCGCCGACTTCGAGCGGGTAGTTCGACGCCAGCCGGTTGCGCCGGCAAAGGGCTTCCAGTTGAATCCCGTACACCTGCGCAACGGCAAACATGGTTTCGCCTTCCAGTACCGTATGGTACACAAAGCGGCCCTGCCAGGCGTCGGCTTTTTCCGCCAGAAAAACGAGGGCGTTTTGCGACAGCACTTCGGTCGTATCGTACGCTTCGTCGTTGAAACGCACGAGGTCGACGGGGTCGAGGCCAAAAGCGCGGGCGATGGCAGCCGGCGTTTCGCCTTCCTGTGCAAGCACGACGGGCGTGTTGTTGAGCCAGCCCAGCCGGCGTTGCCAGGCATTGGCTTCACCGGAGAAATCGGCCGTTTTTTGCCCGTCGTACACGTACAAATGGTAGCGATCAATGATGTCGATCAGTTTTTGACCATACCCGTCGGCGAAGGAATAACCGGCCGTATCGAGCCCTTCGGCCCAGCCGTGGTAATCGCTGCGCTCGAGTTTCCAGAGAAAAGCGTAGCGCGGGCGTTTGAGAAACCGGCTGTGATCGGCGTATGATTCTTGCGGTCGCGTGTAGGCACGAAAGCAGGATTCGATGGCATTGCCTGCATCGTCTTTTTCATCGTCATTTTTGAAAAAGGTCTTGCCTTTCCATTGCCGGTTGCATTTGGTACCGAAATGGTTGTTGGCTTCCCGGGCCAGCAGGCTCTGGCCGCCGTTGGTTTCCAGAATAGCCTGGGCCAGGGTAATGCTGGCTGGAATACCCGTGCGTTCCATCTCGCCGATGGCGAGCAGTTTGTAATTTTCCACGTAGCGCAGCTGCGCGCGCATGTTGGCCTGCACGTCGGGGGCGCCGTTTTGGGCAAAAACAACAAAAGGGGCCAGGAAAAGGAGCAGAAAAAGGGAGCAGAATCGATTAAGCGACATGATGCGGAGCGTGAATCGGATTTAAACAGGCAGCGTTTTAGACTGCCGGATTAAAAAAAGTATCAGCCCCCGGAAGAGGAGCTTGTATTCTCGCTGCAAATGTCGCTAAAACGGGGCAAAATCTGTCTCAATTCACCCGCAAACGCTGTCCTGCCTGGATGTAGTCGCTTTTCAGGTTGTTCAATTCCTTCAGTTTGGCGACGGTAGTGTTGAATTTTTGCGACACCCGAAACAGCGTCTCGCCTTTTTCAACGGTGTAATACTTCGGCTGCCCGGCGCCCGGCTGCGTGGTGGCCGGCGGCTTGTTGGGCTCGCCGGGGTAGGGCGTTCCCGACGTAGACGGCGGCGTGACGGTCGGCTGAGCCGGCTGCACAGGCTTGACGGGCGGTGGTGCAGGCTTGGGTTCTTCTCCGCCGATTTCGAAGAGCTCCTCGTTGGCATCGGGCGTCATGCTGCTGTTGTCCGACACAGGTTTGGGCGTCGGGGTGCCGGGTGTACCATTGCTTGGTCGGTTGATTCCGGTGTCGGCGCCCGGCGTTGCAGGGGTGGAGGGCGATGTGCCGGCCGTTGTTTTTTCGCGGAGGCGGGGCTTGTCGTTCGGGTCGCGTTTGCCGCGCAGCAGGATTTTTTCGCCGGTTGCGGGTTCTTCGCCGTACACCAGATTGTTGCGTTTGAGCAGGGCCGGCAATTGCACGCCGTAGATCTGGGAGACCTCGAACATGGTCTGGTCTTTTTTCATAAAATGGCTGCCCGTGCTGCCGCGGTAGCGGTCGTGTTTGCGCTGAATGTACACGGTGCTGCCGGCCGGCAGTTTTTGGCTCATGGCATAGCCATTGTCGTTGTACGACTGTACGCGTACGACGGGCAGGCTGTACATCCGGGCAATGTCCTGCAGCGTTTCGCCGGGCTGTGCAGTGACCATTTTGGTGTCGTTGATGGTCCTTACGCGCTCCATGGGCGGCAGGTTGAGGCCTCCGCCGGTTGAGGGTGTGGCGTCGGGTTGCGGATTGGCGCCGGGCTGGGCGCCCGGGTCGGAAGGTTTGACGGCGGTGTCCGGATTACTCGGCTTGACAGGCGCCGGGGCCGTATTGGGGTCGTCGTAGACGTAAAGTTGATAGCGTTCGATCAGATTGATCAGTTTGGACGCATAGGTGCCCGAGGTCGCGTAACCGGCTGATTGAAGGCCTTTTGCCCAGCCCTGGTAATCATTGGGCGGCAGATTGAACAAAAAGCCGTAGCGGTTGGCCTTGCGCGGGTCGCGCAGGAACTCGCTGTGGTCGTGGTACGATTCGCGCGGGTCGCGGTATTTGCGGAAGCAGGACTCGATGAGATTGCCGTTGGAATCCTTGTCGTCGTCTTTTTTGCGGTAGCTGGCGCCTTTCCAGTCGTTGCCGCATTTGATACCGAAGTGATTGTTGGCTTCGCGGGCGAGCTGGCTTTGGCCGGCGCCGCTTTCCAGAATACCCTGGGCCAGGGTGATACTGGCCGGAATGCCGGTGCGGCGCATTTCCGACATGGCAGCTTCGCTGTACTGGTTGACGTAACTCAAATTGATGTCGCCCCCGACAGGCCCCGACATGGCCGTCATATCGGCTGCCCGGCCGCGCGGCATGGTGGTAGAACTGGTTTTGCGGGTGCTGAGCGTTTTACATTCACTCAGTAAAAAAGTCAGGCTAAGCAGGACAAAAAAAGGCAGGATCTGTTTCATGGCAACCGGTCAGCGTGGTTTTAGTGCGGTTGAAAAATTAAGCCAAGGTAAAACGGCGGCTCAGATATTCTATTTTGCAAAGTTGGGTCTGGGTCAAACATTCAGCCAGTACACGACCTTCAGCACCACCGCCCGGTTTTTGGGCGTAAAGAAGCGCACGGAAGTATTTTCGATGTTTTCTGCAAAGGAATTGTCGGTATACACCAGAAAAACATCCGAAACCGGGGCAAAACGCCATTGCAGGCGGGTATTGATGTTAAAGTTGTTGTCCTGGGTATTCCATTGAAAAAAAGCGCTGGCAAAGAAGTTGCGGGTAAAAGCCAGCTCGGTACGCGCCCCGACCAGCCAAAGGTCGTCGGAGGCATAAGGGGCCGGAAGTTGGATGTTGTTGTAGGAATAGGTGAGCGCGAAGGTACCGTAGGGCTGCAAGCGGTAAATAAACTCGCCGACGGCCGAAAAAATATCGCCGTTGAAGAACTCGCCGGCAAACAACTCCACACTCGCCTGAAAATCCTTGCTCGGCCCCGTCGTGGCATCGAGCCAGACACCGGAATAGGAGTAGCCTCCGACGGGCAGTTCGGCTGCGTCCTGATTGCTGGGGTCGAAAGGTTCGAAGAGGTAGGTAAACTGGTTGTTGAAACCCAGACTGATCTCTGCCTGGCTTTTGGTAGCCAGCCAGATTGAGGCGCTCAGGTCGCGGTCGGTTTCCTTGAATTTGAGGCTGTATGTCATGTCGCCGTCGAGGCTAAGGCCCCAGGTGTTGATCCAGCGATGTTTGGGGTAAAAGGTCCAGCCGACGCCCGGGAAGAAGCTCTGGAAGCCTTTGCGCGGTATAAAGCCTGCGTCGGAGGTGTAGAAACTGTCGACCATCATGTAGCCCGTCCGGGCGCTCAGGTGGCGGTCGTTATAGCCGAGAAAATGCGCCAGCGTCTGGCCGCGTCGTCTTTCATCGGGTGAAAAGGAGCGGTGATAGTACCATTCACCCTCCCAGCGGTTGTCGCGCGAGTACAGGTTGTATTCCAGGCCGGCCACCCGGTTCCAGGGTTGGAAGCCTGCTTTTTGCGACTCGGAGAGCGGGTTGAGAAAATTTTCCTTGTCGACAAAAATGGCGCTCAGCGCCGAGCGGCCGAATACCTTTTTCTGCACGGTCGCCACGGTGAAATTGGCGGCCGGCAACACGTTGGCACTGTCCCAACTGACCTTGGCCGTCTGCATATTGAGCAAGCCTACCCGCCAATCGTCGGTGATTTTGCCGCTGAGGCGGGCGCCGGCGATGATGGGCACGGTTTCGGTGCGGCGTTGGACGGGATTGAAGCCCAGTCCGATGCGGCGGGAAAAAAACGGTCGCGCATTGGGAAACCCGAACATGGCGAACAGGTCGCGGTTTTCGAGAAAAAACTGGCGTCTTTCGGGGAAAAACAATTCAAAACGGCTCAGGTTGGTCACCTGGCGATCCACCTCCACCTGCGAAAAATCGGGGTTGATGGTCAGGTCGAGGTTGAGCGCCGGCGTCAGTCCGATCTTGGCGTCGCCGCCCGCGCCGCCGTCCCAGTCGGTGTTTTTTCGGATCAGTTCCTGGCTGGTATTGTCGCGGACGTAGTTCACGTCGGTGCGTGCGGTGGCATAGGGGATGAGGGCGATATTGGCGCCGGGTTTGGGCGGCGGCGCGTCCCAGCGCAGCGGACCGGCGAAGGCGATGTTGTTGGGGCTGAATTGTTGCGGTACAGGCTGCCAGCAGCTTACTTCCCAGTTTTTCAGGCGGGTGCGCACGAAATTGACGCGCCAGCTGTTTTCACCCGCGGCCACCTTGTACCGCAGGGTTTTGAAGGGGATGGCCATCTCGACGATCCAGCGGTCGGGCAGGTTTTGAATAGCCGAACTCCAGCGGTTGTCCCATTCAAAGGAGGTTGTCTGGCCGTTGTCGATCAGGGCTTCGCGTTGTACGTTGAGCGGATTGACGCCGAAGAAAAAACCGTTCAGGCCGTCTTTGTAAGGGTCGATCAACACGTTGAGGGCGTCGGAGGTGCCGGCGGCGAAATCGCGTTTGAGGCTCTGCACGGTATAGTCTTCGGGGGCTTGCCAGCACACGGCGCCCACGTACAGGTATTGATCATCGAAACACACGCGGATTTCGGTGCGGGCGGTCGCCAGTCCGGTATCGACCGGGAACTGCCGCCGGAAATCGGTGGCGACCTGGGCTTCCTGCCAGGCCGCTTCGTTGAGGGCGCCGTCAAGCAGGATGGGTGTGGAGGTTTTGCGGATGTCGAGTGATTTGACAGGTAGGGGTTCCTGCGCAGCAAGCAGACTGCTCCATACGAGCAACAGAGAGAGTAGGGTAGTTTTCATACGCCGAATTTGGCGGCGAAAGTAGAAAAAAGCCCGTACTCGCTGGCGCGGGGCTCCGCCCCGTGCCAGGCATCCAAAGGGCTTGGCCCTTCAAAAGGACCGGTAAATTATTAGACAGGATCAACAAGATATACAGGATTTGACCTTGCGGCGAAGCCGCCTTATCCTGTTAATCTTGTTAATCCTGTCCAACAAAAAAAAACTGTCCTACTGCTCCCGCATCAGCACAACCCCCGGAAACTGCGCGTCGTGGGTGCGCAATTCGGAAGGCCGCCCGTCGGGGAATTTGGCTCGGATCGCTGGCGCGGGGCTCCGCCCCGTGCCAGGCATCCAAAGGGCTTGGCCCTTCAAAAGGACCGGTAAATTATTAGACAGGATCAACAAGATTTACAGGATTCGACCTTGCGGCGAAGCCGCCTTATCCTGTTAATCTTGTTAATCCTGTCCAACTAAAAAAAACTGTCCTACTGCTCCCGCATCAGCACAATCCCCGCAAACTGCGCGTCGTGGGTGCGCAATTCGGAAGGCCGCCCGTCGGGGAATTTGGCACTGATAAAATACACCACATCGCGGCCACCTATTTGCGAAATGACGTTTTCGCCCTCAATGCGGCCGGTGCCTGAGTCGGGCGCCCCGACCACCCGCCAGATATAAGAGTGGCCGTTTTGATCGATCTGGTAAACCAGCGGCGGGTGATTGGTCAGCCAGATGCCGTTGATGTCGATGACTTTTTCAACTATTGTGGGGGGCGACTCGGGCGGGATATAACCATTGCCTCCATCCGGGGAGGGCGGCGGTTGCGGCGTTCGGAACAGCATGAACAGGACAAGCAGCGCGCCGATGCCGATCAGGATATACAACCAAGGTTGTTTTCCCTTTTCTGGTGCTGCAGGCCGATTGTCGGGCGGTGAATCGAGGGGTGCTTGCGCCGCTTTGCCGGTTTCCATCTCGTCGATGAGGTTGAGCAGCGCCGAGGTGAGCAGGGTATTTTCCTTCCGCACTTCGTCGGCCGACAGTGCACCGAGGCTTTCTTTGTGTTTAAAGTCTTCGAAGCGGCGGTTGAGGATAATCAGGTCGTCACGCAAACGCTGGTTGTGCCCCTCGCCTTCCTGCACGCGGTTGAAAAGCGCTTGCATCGCGCCATTCACATCGTTGTGCCAGATCAGGTTGCGGATGTCTTGCAGATTCATGTGGTTCGTGTTTTTCAGATTGAAGGATGTCCAAAATTAAAGACCCTTATATCGTCCGTACAATGATATGGAGCAGGCAAAAGCTTTTATTTTGCCCTTTACAAGCTCGTTTGTTATGATTTATATCACTCAACTTTTTTTCATCCTGTTCGGGAGTGTATCGGGTATGGGTTCGTCGCATAATACGTTGCCCCTTTCCGAACCCGATATGGTACTTGTCGCCGGCGGCGCCTTCACCATGGGCTGCAAAGACGGCCGCGACAGCACTTGTTTCAATGACGAAAAACCCGCTCACCGCGTTACCCTGCGCGATTTTTACATCGGGCGCTACGAAGTGACCAATGCCGAGTATTGCCGGTTTTTGAATGAAAAAGAGAATCAAAAAGAAGGCGTAGCCGAATGGATTGATCTTACAGGGCGTTTCAACGATGAAAAATGTCGGATCAGTAAAAACGAAAACCTGTTTACCGTGGATACTGGTTACGAGAATCATCCGGTGATTTACGTTTCCTGGTACGGCGCCGCCGCCTATTGCGCCTGGTTGTCGCAACAAACCGGCCAGAACTACCGCCTTCCCACCGAGGCGGAATGGGAGTTCGCGGCGCGTGGCGGAAGCAAAACCCGTAATTATCTTTATGCCGGCAGCAACACCCTCGACGAGGTGGCCTGGCACAGAGTGAACAGCAATGGCCAAATCCAAGCCGTGGGGGCCAAAAAAGCCAATGAACTGGATCTTTTCGATCTCAGCGGCAACGTGTGGGAATGGTGCGCCGACGATTGGCACGGTGACTACAAGGGCGCCCCGGCCAACGGCGGCGGCTGGATACAAAGCCCCGACCGCGGCGCCAACCGGGTGATTCGCGGCGGCGGTTGGAACTTCGAGCCGAAGCGTTGCCGCGCTGCTGTCCGCTACTACGTCGGGCCGCAGAGCCGCAGCAGCGATGTCGGCTTCCGTGTCGCCCGACAGGATTAAAGAGACCGCTCCGGCTCAAAAGCCTCTATTTTACCACTTTAACCTTAGTTTTTATGACCTACATCACCCTATTGTTTTTCATGCTGTACGGGAGCGTACAGGGTACCGTTTTGCCAAATCAAATGTCGACCGTTGCCGAGCCTGAGATGGTACTTGTGTCGGGCGGCACTTATATCATGGGATGTTATCCGGGCCGCGATACCCTTTGTTATGGCGAAGAAAAACCCAGTTGTTATGTATCCATCAGCGATTTTTACATGGGTCGCTATGAAGTGACCAACGCGGAGTATTGCCGGTTTCTGAATGAAAAAGGCAATCAGACAGAAGCGGGCGAGGTATGGACCAAATTAATGGTACCGAATGACGAAGAGATTTGCCGCGTCAGTAAAAAAGGCGAGCGTTTCGTTGTGGAAAAAGGTTATGAAAATCACCCGATTATATTTGTCAACTGGTATGGCGCGACAGCCTATTGCGCCTGGTTGGCAGAAACAACCGGAAAAGCCTACCGATTGCCTTCCGAGGCGGAGTGGGAGTACGCCGCACGGGGCGGTAATAAGTCCGGAAATTTCCGTTATTCCGGCAGCAACAACATGGAAGAAGTAGCCTGGTGCGAGGCCAACAGCGGCAACAGAGTACACGCAGTCGGTGGTAAAAAGCCCAATGAATTGGGTATCTGCGACATGACAGGCAACGTCTGTGAATGGTGCGCCGACGACTGGTATTCCTTCCTGCAACACGCTCCGCAACATGGCAAGGCTTATGTGGAAAGCCCACAGCGCAACGTAGGCCGGGTATATCGCGGCGGCGCTTACGCGACTTCGCCGCGTGCCATGCGTCTTTCGCATCGCGCACACGCTGCGCCCGTCAATTCTAGTCGCGGGGTGGGTTTTCGGCTGGCGCTATCCAACTGAAAAACCGTCTGAAAATTCTTTGGGATAATGAAAAACACCTGGTGGCGGTTTGAACAGTCCGGACGACACGGCTCACCCGCTGCCAACCCCTGCGTCAGTTTGCCCGTGCAATGATGCTGGACTAGGGAACGACTTACCTTGCCCTTCAATACCAGACCTATTGATGATGATTTTTGTCGCTTATTTATTCTTCATGCTGTTTTCTCTGAATGAGAATTTCCTCGACACGGCTTCGAATAGCTCATCTGCTGAAATCGACCCTGCTCCCAAAATGGTTTTCATTTCCGGCGGTATATTCAGCATGGGCTGTATGGCGACCGCAAGCGCCGACTGCTACAAGGATGAAAAGCCGGCGCATACGGTCGAGGTTCCCGGTTTTTACCTCGGTCGATATGAAGTGACCAATGCGGAATACTGCCGGTTTTTGAATGACCCTGATATACGGAAACTCGATGTCAAGGAATGGATAGACCCGGAAAGCGGCAATACTGCAACGCAGGAAAAATGCAGGATTTTCAAATCGGGCGATACTTTCCGGGTTCAGAAGGGCTTTGATAATTATCCGGTAATCTTTGTCTCCTGGAACGGCGCCGTTGCTTACTGTGAATGGTTGAGCAGGAAAAAAGGCAAAAAATACCGACTCCCGACCGAGGCAGAATGGGAGTTTGCGGCCAGGGGCGGTACCCGGTCAAAATCTTACGTGTTTTCCGGTAGCGATCAGTTGGAAGCAGTCGCCTGGTACAAAGAAAACAGCGGCGGCAAATTGCACCCCGTTGGAGAAAAACAAGCCAATGAAATCGGTTTGTTTGATCTGACCGGCAATGCCTGGGAGTGGTGCGCCGACGACTGGCACGACAATTACCAGGGCGCCCCTGCTGATGGCAGCGCCTGGCTCAAACAACCCTATCGCGCGGGGTTCAGGGTGCTGCGGGGCGGTTTTTACAACGGGAATTACAGAACCTCCCGTGTCACGGTTCGCTGGGGACATATTCCTTCGGGAAAAATGGCCGTCACTTCCTTTCGGTTGGCTCGGGAGAAGTAGGGTGGAAAATCCGGACTGCGCGCGCCAAAGCGTATAAATGTTAAATTTGCGCATCCATCCCTGCTCGATGACCATGAAACTCCTCCGCCCCCTCCTTCTCCTTCTTACCCTCTGTCTGGCCGCCTCTTCTCCCGCTCCCCTGCGCCTGCGCGCGGGCAAGGATTTCGCCTTGTTCTTCGCCGTGCGCGATTACCAGCACTGGCAGCGACTGCCGGGTACGGTGAGCGACGCCAACCGCCTGGCCACCGAGCTGCAAAACCAGTACGGCTTCGAGGCCAAGGTGTATGAAAACAAAACCCGGACAGAAATTCTGTCGATCATCGGCGAGTACAAACGCCGTACCTATGAGGCCGACGCCCAGTTGCTGGTGTTTTTCGGCGGACACGGCTACTACGACGGACAGTGTACGGGCTATTTCGTGCCGCGCGACGGCCTGCCCAACGACCCCGACGGCACCTCTTACCTGAGTTTTGCCGACCTG
>JAEUUU010000108.1 GCA_016787345.1 Saprospiraceae bacterium
CATTCGCTAATCGCAAATCGATCAAATCGAATATCGCAAATCAACGCCCGCCTCCCGCGTCATGCCACCGATGAAACACCCCTTTCACGTCGCGCTGCTCCCTGATCGCCTCCATTTGTTGTAAATGTTCGGCCGACAGAAAACGCGCCGGGCGGCGGTGCAGGCCCTCGTCGGCCAGTTGGATGCCCGTGGAAAGGTGCTCCATACGGCGCATCCAGTCGGCGGCCCAGGCGCCGTAGCGGGGGCTGTCGGCGGGCGATTTCCAGGCGCCGTAAAGGGCGATGTAGATCTGGTCTTCCACGGAAAACGCCATTTTCGACTGCCGTACCGGCGGGTGCCAGTTGAGCCAGAGCACGTGTGCCGGCGCTGGCGGCAGGGTGTCGGCGATCTGTCGGAGAAAGGGGATCAGTTCGGTTGCCGGCGCGTGGGTCCACATGTTGTCGACGCCCCAGCAGTGGCGTTCGGGGTAGTGGGTCATGGCAAATCGGTACATCGACCCGATGCCTGAGCGCAGCAGAGGTGTGCGCAAAAAAGCTTTTTTCCGCACGGGGCTGTTGCGCATAAAATCGACGGCCGCTTCCAGTTCTTCTTTGGTGTCGGCAAACACGGGCGCCACGGCTTCGATGCCCGGACCGCAGAATGTGAGGGTTTGGCGTGTCATCAGCAACTGAAACTCCACGGCCGGCGGGATGTCGGGGCCCACTTCCCAGGCCCACTGAAACACGTCTTCCAGGTGTTTCATGCCGAACACCTGCGTCATGGCGCCGATGTATTTGGGGCGGGGGTAGAGCCGCAGGTGAAACTGCACCACCACCCCGAAAAAACCGCCCCCGGCGCCGCGCGCGGCCCAGAACAGGTCGGCATTTTCGGTTTCACTGGCATGTACCAGTTCGCCTTCGGCCGTCACGATGTCGTAGCCAATCACGCTTTCGCAGGCCATGCCGAGTTTGCGGCCGTTCCAGGCAAAGCCGCCCTGCAGCAGGTAGCCGCCGATGCAGACGCCTTTGCAATGGCCCGCCGGAAAAAACAGGTCCTGTTTCATCAGCGCGGTAAGCAGGACGCTGCCGCCGACGGCCGGTCCGGCCTTGGCGCGCATATTGGCCTTGTCGACCTCGTAACGGTTGAAATGGGTCATGCTGATCAGCACACTGTCGTTGCGGACATGGTTGGCCGACCAACTGTGCCCGCCCGAACAAATACTGATCTTTTTACCGGCGGAGCGGGCATAACGGATCACGGTGATGATGTCGTCGACATCCGTCGGCTCCGCCAGCAGATCGGGCATACGTTCGAGCGCTTGTTTGTTGAACAGGGTGTCGAGCACAGCCGATTCGAAACCTGCATCCGTGCGGCGCAGCACACGGCCTTTGATGTTCAGGAAATTCATGTTTCAGGTGGATTTACGCGGTTTGGTCAGGATGACAAACGGAATAAAGAGCGGGTAAAAATGAAGCGAGGTAATTCATTTCCTCGGAGCAATGGGCCAGCAGATCGCGGGCTTGTTTTTCGGGTAATCGCACTGTTTTTTGTAAAATTTTGGACAATAACCGCCCCCCGGCGCCGCCCATTCGTACGTCGATGTGCGCGCCGCCCATCCAGAACCGCGAACGCATCTCTGCGCCGTCGGGCGTAGCGCGCAGCTGGTGCACGAGCCAGCCAAAATCGATCGGCCAATGAGCGTAACCGACTCTGGCGCAGATGTAAACGGCATTTTCGCGCGCATCCGGCAAGCCCAGTTGTGCCGGCGGAATAAAACGGATCGCGGCTTTTTCCAGGGTGTCGCCGATATACTCTTCAATCAGCGAGGTACGGCCGATATAGTAGCCCAGGTCGCCCTTGCCGTCGGCCCAGCGGGCGTCGCGGTGGGCCTTTGGGTGCCAGAGTTTGTAGCGGTTGGCCAGGTTGCCGTGCCACCCGAACCACCAGTGCCACATCAGCGGCGATACGCCGGGCATCCCGGTATGAACAGCCACGCGCTGCGAACCGTCGGGTTCGAGCGTGTAGGCGGTTTCGGCGGCGGCATACCCCGATTGCAGCAGTGTGGCGACCTGTTCGAGCGGCGGCAAGGCGCCGGCCGGCAAAGCGCCCAGGCTCAGGGCCGCGCGCACCGTGTCGTGCAAGGGCGGTTGTACGTCCTTGAAAAACTGCGCGTAGGGGGTGGTATAGTCTTCCGGGCGGTAGCCCATGTAGGGGGATGCACTCATCGGGTAGATTTGACGGTGCGAAGTACGGCCGCGCCGGCCGGATGAAAATTGACCTATGGTAAGAAGTACCGTCTTACAGATTTTTCCGGATGCGGCTCAGCGACTCGGGCGTCACGTTGAGGTAGGAGGCGAGGTATTTCAGGGGGATGTTCTGCACAAATTCCGGCGATTTTTGCAGCAATTTGCGGTACCGCTCGGTCGCGGAGAGCGAAAGCAGATCGCGGGCGTGTTCCGCTATTTTTTTAAAAACTTCTTCCGTAAAAATGCGCCCCAGCCGCTCGAAGCGGGGCGAAGATGCGTACAAATGGTCCAGATCGGCCCGGTTGATACTTAATACCACCAGCGGCGTCAGCGCTTCGATATAGTGGTCGGAGGGCTGGCGGTCGAGAAACGACTCGTAGGCGCTGACAAAGGAGCCGGGAAAGAAAAAATCGAAGGAAACTTCTTTGTCGTCTTTATAAAAGAAGATCCTGACCACGCCTTCCACCACAAAATTCAGGTGGTTTTCCACTTCGCCTTCGGCGATCAGCAGCGCGTTTTTGTCCAGGTTGCGCAGCCGGACATGCCGGCTCAGCACTTCGAGTTCTTCGTCGCCGAGGGCGGCGCGTTCCAGCAGGGTTTGGCGAAGGCTGTCGATACTGTTCAGGAGAAGCGACATGTGCTGCAGTTTGTTATTCGATCAAATCGATCTCCGTCTTTTTATTCAAACCCAGTTTTTCCAACACCCAGTCGAACCCGTAGTACACCACCGGCACCACGATCAACGAGAGGAACATGGAAGAATTCAGGCCGCCGATGATGGCCCAGGCCAGACCGTTTTTCCAGTCGGAGCCGGCGCCTTCGGCCAGTGCGATGGGCAACAGGCCGATCACCATGGCGATATTGGTCATGAGTACCGGGCGCAGTCGCAACTGGGTAGCTTCGAGCAGGGCAGCTTTGATCTCGCGCCCTTCGTCGCGCAGCTGGTTGGCAAAATCGACCACAAGAATGGCATTTTTGCCCACCAAGCCCACGAGCATGAGCAGGCCGAGGCCGGTAAACACGGTCAGGTTTTCGCGCGCCAGGGCCAGGGCCAGGAAGGCGCCGATGATCGAGAGGGGGATAGACAGCAGCACGACAAAGGGGTACATCCAGTTGTCGTACAGCGCCACCATGATGAGGTACACCAGCACCAGCGAAGCCCACAACGCGAAGCCCAGGGTGCCGATGCCCTGTTCCTGCCGTTTCAGGTCGCCGCCGTATTTGATGTAGGTACCGGGCGGCAGGGGCAGCGCGTCGAGGCGTGCCTTAATGTCGCGCGTGACGGAGCCGTTGGGGCGGCCGATCACCTGGGCGGTCAGCAGCACGGAAGGCAGGCGGTCGCGGCGTTCGAGTCGGGTGGGGGCCGTCCCCTCGACGATCTCGGCGTATTGCCGGAGGTACACGGTGCTGCCGAGCGGATTGACCAGCGAGAGATTCTCGATATCCTTCGGGCTTCGCCGGTCGAACACGTCGAGCGCCACGCGGATGGGATATTCGTAATCGCCGTCGCGGAAGCGGGCGTCGGTGTTGCCGTTGAAAGCGGCTTGCAGCGTGAGGCCGGTCTGGGCCATGGTCAGCCCGAAATCGGCCATGCGCTGCCGATTGACATTGACTTTGATCTCCGGATTGCCGCCTTCCACCGAGGGCGCGATTTCAACGCAGCCGGGCACGGCTTCCATTTCGCGCTGTACGCGTTCGCTGAGCGACAACAGGCTGTCGAGATTCGGGCCGTTGAGCATGATCTCGATGGGCGAAAAGGAGAGGCCCAGCATATCGATCGGCGAGGACTTGATCCTGGCGCCAGGGATGGTTTCTTCCAGTTTTACCTTGGTTTTTCGGGCAAAAACGGGGGTAGTTTCCTGCCGGGGCTTTTTATACGGCGTGAGGAATACCAGCACCTCGGCCACATAAGGCGCGTTGAGGCCGAAGGATTTGTTGTTGGTGCCCACCGTGGTGAAGGTGTTTTGCACCTCTGGCTGGAGGCGCAGCCAGGCTTCCACCTGTTTGGTGATGGCGTCGGTCTGGGTGAGAGAAGCGTCTTTGGGCAGTTCGATTTCGAGCAAAAACTCGCCCCGCTCGCCCGGATCGAAAAAGGCGTTGCCGATCAGGCCCGAGGTCACCAGCAAAAACGATCCCCCGAACAGACCCAGGGCCAGCAGGATCGTCGTCGCGCGGGTTTTCCAGTTTTTCAAAGCCCAGCCCAGCGCGGAAACAAAACCTTCGGTGAGTTTGTCGATCATTTTTTCAAAACGCAAAATCACCCGCCCCGCCAGGTTTTTGCCCGAAAAACGGTGCAATTTGCCAAAACGCGAGGTCAGCCAGGGCACCAGCGTAAACGACACCAGCAGCGATACCAGGGTGGACGTGAGCACCGTCATGCAAAACTGGCGCAGCAGGTTGGGCACCATCCCGATGGTGAATACGATGGGCAGGAATACCACCACGTCGACCAGCGTGATGCTGATGGCGGTAAAACCAATCTCCTGCCGGCCGTCGTAACTGGCCTGCACGCGGTTTTTGCCCATTTCAAGGTGGCGGTAAATATTTTCGATCACCACGATGGCGTCGTCGACCAGGATGCCGATGGCCAGCGAAAGGCCGAGCAGCGACATCAGGTTGAGCGAGTACCCGAACACTTTCATCATGATAAATGTGCTCACGATGGAGGTCGGGATTGAGACCAGCACGATGGTTGCGTTGCGCAAACTGTGCAGAAACAACAACATGACCAGGGCCACGAGCAACACGGCAATACCCAGATCCTGCACCACGGCATCGGTGGCGAGTTCGGTAAAGCGGCTGCTGTTGGCCACCACCTGGAATTTGAGCCCCTGGGCGGCATATTTGGTCTCCAGTTCCTTGAGTTTCAGGAGCACCTGCTCGGCCATTTCCACGGCGTTGGCGTCGCCTTGTTTGCGGATGGTAAGGCCCACGGCGGGCTGACCGCCCGTACGGCAAATCACCTCGGGCTCCTGGGCGCCGTCCTGCACCTCGGCGATGTCTTTGAGGTAAACGGACGAACCCATCCGCCCTTTGCCGATCACGAGGTTGCGGATCTCGTCGAGCGACGAAAACTTGCCGGCCAGGCGGATGCGCAGCTGACCCACCTCGTCGCTCACCTTGCCGGTCGGAAAATCGAGGTTGGCAGCCTGCACGGCCTGTGCGACCTGCAGCAGCGAAACGCCGTATTGTTCGAGGCGCTCGCTGTTGATGTTGACGCGGATTTCGCGCGCTTCGCCACCGAGTACGTTGACCTGCGCCACCCCTTTGACCTGCGCGATTTCGGTGGCGATGCGGTTTTTGATCAGGTCGTAAAAAGCCGTGCCGGTGAGGTTGGCAGCCACGCCGAGCCGCAGGATGGGCAGTTCGTCGAGGGCAAATTTGTTGATCACCGGGGTGCGCACCTCTTTGGGGAAAGTCGACTGGATCTGACCGATTTTGCGCTGCATCTCCAGCACGGCCTGGTCGATGTCGACGTCCTGTTTCAACTCTACGGCCACAAACGACGCGCTTTCATTCGACCCGATCTGCACCTGGTCGATGCCTTCGAGCGCCGAAATGGCGTCTTCGATGGGTTTGCTCACGGCGTTCTCCACCTCGCTGGGCGATGCGCCGGGGTAGATCGTGATGATGGTGACCACCGGCGGACTGAATTTAGGCACCAGTTCGATCGGCAGGCGGTAGTAGCTGCCGATGCCCATAAAAGTGAGCACGGCGAACACCACGATAATCAGGGAGGGGCGTCGGATAGAAAGTGCGGTAAGATTCACGGGTAAGAGGGAGGTGGATCAGTGGTTCGTGGGATTTGATTGACGATTGAAGATTACATGATTTTTGATTTTTGATTTTAAAGGCGGAGGGGTGCTTTCTCTCTGACCAGGCAGGGCAAAAGGGTAGTTTGAGAGACTTGCCTACCCTTTTAAATTCAAAAATCAAAAATCATGTAATCTTCAATCGTCAATCAAATCCCTTCTCGAAGCAAAGGTAGGTGGTGGCGCAATAAGCAGGGTAGGGAATTCAACCCGGCAGCACCCCGTGAAAACGCAGCAAATGCCCCGGCGCCTGCTCGTTGTAAAGGCAGAGAATCAGCGCGTTGCGCAGGCGGGGATCGTTGGAAAAGAGGATTTTGACGGGATTGTGGACGTACCCGCGTTCGCCGAACAACTGGATTTGCTGGCCCTGGCGGGGTCGGCGGAAGAGGCGCAGTTCGTCGGCACTGGCCGGAAGAGGGATGTCGCCGTAGCCTTCTTCTTCCAAAAATTGCCGCAGCATGTCGTAACTGCGGTCAAGCCGCGACCCGGAGAATACCGTGCGGTATTCCCAGCCGTCGCTCGTACCGCCCAGATGCCGGCTGCCGGCCGGCGGAAATTGCCGGCGGATGGGTACGTGCGGCTCGGCGGGCGCTTCGGGCTCGGGAAGCGGCGCTTCTTCGGCAAAACCGAATTCGTCGTAGACGAGGGCGACATTCATGCGCACAAAAATAGGGGTTTCTACAAAAAGTTTTAAAAAATAAAAACTTTTTGTTTTTCCAGATGTATTTACCGGCGCTGCGTGTCTACCGATGTTGCGTCCCTACGGGACGATTTCGCTTGTAACGTTCTTTTTTGGGAAATTCAACCCATTCCCGGCATTTCCCGATCCAGTTCTTCCACCCTGATTTTGTAAATGTATTGCGGGGTGCGGGCCAGCAAATTGCGGTAGAGCGAGAGCGCCCGCATGTGGTGGGGAGTGGGGTTGTCGGCGATCTTGCGCAACTCGTAGTGTACGGCGGCTTCTTCGCGTTCGGAGCGGGCGAGGTGGAGCAACTGGAAGAGGTGCCGCAGGGCCTCGGGGCGGTTGCCTTCGTACAGGATGATTTGTGCGCGCAGGATATTGGCGCCGAAGGTGAGGTCCGGATTGCCCAGGGCCAGGGCAATGTCGCGGCCTTCTTCGAGCAGCAGGCGCGCCGGGGCGATCTCGCCGGCTGCCGTGTGTACCACGCCTTTTTCGATGAGCGAATAGCCCAGCACGAGGCGGTTGCCCATTTCGCGGGCGTACTCGATGGCCTCGTTGTAGAAGGCGATGGAACGCGGATAGTCGTTGAGATAGAACCAGGTATCGCCCAGTGTATTGAGGGCTTTGGCGATGCCTTTTTTGTAATTGAGGCTGCGGGACAGCGTAAGGGCTTCCTGCAGGTATTCCACGGCGCGGTCGAAATCGCCGATCACGGAGAGCAGGTCGCCGATCAGTCCGCAGGCGATGGCGCGGCCTTGTTTGTCGCCGAGTTCGTCGCAGAGAGCCAGGTCGCGTTCGAACATTTGCATGGCCTTGGTGAAGTCGCCCTTTTTCTCCCACACGGAGCCGATACTGCCGATGCAGATGGTAACGTAGAGTTTGTTGCCGAGTTCTTCGGCTAGGGCCAGGCCTTTTTCGAGGCAGAGCAGGGCGCTGTCGAGGCTGTGTTTTTCGAGGTTAATGATGCCCAGGTTGGTATACAGGAGCACGAGGCCCTGTTTGTCGTCGGCCCGTTTGGAGATGTCGAGTTGTTCTTCGAGCCAGCGGATACCCTCGTCGTAGTGGCCCTGGTTCATAAAGATCAGGCCCAGGTTGGCGACGATTCCGGCGTTTTCGGCGTCGCGTTGTACAGAGCGATTGATTTCGATGGCGCGGGCAAACCAGTTTTTTGCCTCGTCGTAGCTGCCCTGGCGGAAATAAAGGGTGCCGAAGTTGCCGTAGGTTTTGGCGATGCCGATCTGATCGCTGGCCTGTTCGAACGACTGGATGGCCAGGTCTAGTTGTTCCTTGGCCTGGGCGTAGGCGCCGCGCAGAATGAGCAGGTGACCTAGCCGGCGGTGGCAGCGGCCGTGGAGGTATTGATCCTTCAAGCCCATGGCCCGTTCGAGCGCATCGCGGTAGTCGCGTTCGCTTTCTTCCCATTGGCCGATGAGTTCGTGGATCGAACCTTTACGCAACAGCAGCTTGACCAGTTTTTTCGACTTTCGGCCGGTTTCAATCAGGTTGCCGATCCGTTTCTCGTAGTATTTCAGCGCCTGCCGGTTCTGGAAGTTGCGCTGGGCATGGCGGGCCGCTTTTTCGAGGTAGTGGTTGGTCTTTTTATCGTTCTCCGCCTGTTCGTAGTGGAAGGCGAGGTCGATATAGCGTTCGGCCGAATCGGGGTAAAGTTGCTCGATGGCTTCGGCGATGAGCTGGTGCAATTCGCGCAGGCGGGTGCGCAATTGCATATCGTAGGCAGCTTCGCGCAGGAGCGAGTGGCGAAAAATGTAGCGCAGTTCGTTCATCGCGTGCCAGATCTGCCATTTTTCGGCGGTCTGAATTTGCTCGCGCAGCACGAGGTCGAGGTCGCCGTTTTTGCGGATAAACTCCTCCTGACGGGCCATAACGGCCGACAAAACCGGCAATTCGAACTCCCGCCCGATCACCGCGGCGGCTTTTACCGTTTCTTTCACCAGTCCGCTCAGGCGGTCGATGCGCGCCATCATGATTTCCTTGACCGAGTCGCTGATCTGGATATCCTGGTTTTGCAGTTGCAACACGCCGCCCGTGTTTTTGAGCAGTTTGGCTTCCTGGAAGTAATCGGCCATTTGCTCTACGTAGAAGGGGTTGCCCTGGGTCATGCGCTGCAGGAGTTCGAGCAAATCGGAGTGCAGGGGGCCGCCCAGGCGCGTTTCGGCGAAGGAGCGCAGGTCGTCGGGCGACAGGAAATTCAGATCGACCTCGCAAGTCGGCGTATTGAGTTCGGCGAGCAGGCTGGGGCGGAAAGGATAGGATTTGCTGCCGTCGTCTTCGTAGCGGCTCGTAGCGACGAAAAGCAAGGGGTAACTCTGTGCGCGGCGGATAAACTGGGCGAGAAACTCGCGCGACATATCGTCGTACCAGTGTGTGTCTTCCAGTTCGATCACGACTGGTTGCAGCAGCGCTTCGGCCACGAAAAGGTTGGCCATGGCGGCCAGACCATTCTGGTAGCGGCCGCGGGCGTCGAGTTGTTCCCACAGGGAGCCGGAGATGGTGATACCCACCATGGCGGCCAGCACGCTTTGCGTACGGTTGATCTCGCGCCGCACGGCATCGGCCTCGGGGTGCGGCGACTCGGTGAGGTCGTACATCAGTTCGAGGAAATTGGCCTCGAACAATTCGAAGTTGCGCTCCGGGGTATTTTCCGGGCTTTGCTCAAAATAGTTTTTGAGGAAAAAAACAAAGGGGTTGAATGCCTTGCGCAGAATCTGGTCACTTTGGCAATTGAACCAGCTCACCCCCGCCATACTTTCGCGCAGGCGGCGGCGGAACTCGTAACTCAGGCGGCTTTTGCCGATGCCGGCTTCGCCGAAAACATAGGCCACCCCGCCGAATTTGCCTTCGCGCAGCGGTGCGGCAAAGTCGTACAGGGTTTGCAGTTCGGTCGTGCGGCCGAAATAATCGCCGCCGAAATTGGTGCGTCCGCCCAGGTTGCGGCCAGTGAGCACATAGGTGGGAATGCTTTGTTCAAAACCCTTGTATTGTACGTCGCCGCGGTAGTTGAATTTGAAGTTGCGGTTGCGCTGCACGTTGTTGTCGGCCATCACTTCGCCCCAGTTGGCTTTGGCCATGAGTCGCGCGCCGAGGTTGACGCGGGCGCCGACGGCGGCATACTGGCAGCGTTCGTCGGCGCCGATGACGCCGGTAAAGGCCAGTCCAGAAGTAATGCCGATGCGCCACTGGGCGCCGGTCAGGTCTTCGAGGTGGCGGAGGTCGTCCTGCACAGCCGCGACGAATTCGAGCGCGCGTTCGACGTTGTTTTCAAACGAAACCGGCGCCCCGAAGAGGATAAACATGATACCGCCCTTGTCGCCGAAATCGATCTCTTTAAAATAGCCGCCGAAATTGAGGCTCTGGTCGAGCAACACGGAAGCAAAATGGTCGAGTCCTTCGTGGGTATCCACGCCTGAGAACGACAGGAAGACGCTGACGACATTGCGGAATTCGCCGTTGTTGGCCGTTGAAAACACTTCGACGGGCAGAAACTCGGCCATGATTTTTTCATCCGGCGGCGGCAAAGGCTGTTTGGCGGGCGGCAGTTCTTTCGGTCCGCCAGCCAGCGCTTCGTTGTCCAGATTGACGCGGTAAAAACCGTCGTTCAGGCTCGAACCCGAAATTCCGACCGATTCGAGCCAGGTCAGGAAACGCTCGTCGCACACAACTTCCAGGCTGCAGGCGCGCATTTGGGCCTGGGCGCAGCCTTCGATCGGGTGGCCCCGGAAATAATACGATTTGCGGCGATTGCCGACGATGCCCCATTCCACATCGCCCTCGGAGAGGCCGATCTTGATGCCGATGTTGTGCTCCGCCAGCAGGGAATCTTCTTCTTCCTGATTGCTGATAAAACGGCGTAGCGTGGCCTGGGCGGTCAGGATGACCCGCAGGGCCAGTTGCGCCGTCTCCGCTGCCGATCCCGGCTGCCCGTTTTCGTACGGGAAAATGGCGGTAAAACTGTCGCCGGCGAAGTAGGGGATAAAGCCCTGCTGTTCGTACACCAACTGCACCGTAGGCTGAAAAATGTAGTTGAGGGTTTTAGAGAGTTCTTCCGCACCCTCGGCGCCGCCCTGGCGCATGAGTTTCTCCGTGAGCCGGGTAAATCCGCTCAGGTCGATAAACATGGTAGCCGCCCGGAGTTGCCCTTGCAGGCGTCCGTTGCGGTAGTTCTCCTGTATGAAATGGGTCAGGAAATGTTTCAAGACAAAGCAGGGCGATTATTGCGGGGGCAAGTTACAAGCTTTTGCCGGAAGGCGGCAGCGCTTGACTAAACGATCGCAAGTTCATTTGTGAGGCGTTGCCGCTCATTTTTTTGAAACCTTTAGGAAGATTTTAAAGTTCGGATTCAAAATCGATGATTTTTCGGCTGTGCCTTCCATCTTAGCGCTGCTGAATGCCTGTAAAAAGTTATGAAAGACCTTATCCAACAACTCGCCCGCGAGTACCACGCCGACACGGTTGTCTGCCGCCGACACCTGCATGCTCATCCCGAACTTTCTTTCCAGGAATATGAAACCAGCCGTTACGTGGCCAGCCAGCTCGACGCCATCGGGGTGGAATACCGCTCGGGCATCGCCGGCACCGGACTGGTGGCTTTGATCAAAGGAAAAAATCCCAAAAAACGCGTCGTCGCCCTGCGCGCCGATATGGATGCCCTTCCTATTCTGGAAGCCAACAACGTGCCTTATGCCTCTCAAAACAACGGTGTTATGCACGCCTGTGGGCATGATGTGCATACCTCGTCCCTATTGGGTACGATCCGGATTTTGCACCAGTTGCGCGACCGATTTGAAGGAACGGTGAAATGCCTGTTTCAGCCCGGCGAGGAAAAACTACCCGGCGGCGCCAGCCTGATGATCCGCGAAGGGGCGCTCGACAACCCGCGCCCGGTCAGCATTTGGGGCCAGCACGTACACCCACCCCTGCGCGCCGGTATGATCGGCCTGAAACCCGGTATTTATATGGCTTCCGCCGATGAAATTTACGTGACGGTAAAAGGTCGCGGCGGTCATGGCGCCATGCCGCAGGATTGTATCGACCCGGTCGTAATGGCAGCACAGCTGATCCTTACCCTCCAGCAGATCGTCAGCCGGTATGCCGATCCGGCCGTCCCTACGGTGCTCACGTTTGGAAAAATCAATTCCGTAGGCGGCGCCACCAACGTCATCCCCAACGAAGTAAAAATCGAGGGCACCTTCCGCACCATGAATGAAAAATGGCGCGCCGAAGCCCACAAACGCATGAAAAAAATCGCCGAACAGACCGCCAAAAGTATGGGCGGCGCCTGCGAATTTCACATCCTTCGCGGCTACCCGGTGCTGTTCAACCACGAAGCGCTCACCGCACGAACCAAACGCCTGGCCATCGAATATCTCGGCAAAGACAAAGTCGTCGATCTGCCCCTGCGCATGACGGCCGAAGACTTCGCCTATTACTCCCAGGAAATGCCTGCCTGTTTTTACCGGCTGGGCACCGGGAATCCCGAAAAAGGCATCACTTCGCCCATTCACACCGACACGTTCGACATCGACGAAACTGCCCTCGAAACCGGCATGGGCCTGATGGCCTGGCTGGCGGTGCAGGAACTGTCGGGCAAATAATTTAACCAAAACGCAGCCTTGTTTGACATGGAAAAACATTACTCCAACGGTGAAATCACCGTCGTCTGGAAACCCGAATCCTGCATCCACTCCTCCTTGTGCTGGAAAGGCCTGGTGGCCGTTTTCAATCCGCGCAACCGGCCCTGGGTCAATATCGATGGCGCCGACACCGAAGCGATTATAGCGCAGGTGGAAAAATGCCCTTCGGGTGCGCTCAGCTGGTTCCGCAACGGCGAACAGGCCACCCAACCGGAACATATCGACGTCGAAACCATCGTGGAAGCCAGCCCCAACGGCCCGCTGATGGTATATGGCAACATACGTGTAAAAGACGCCGCCGGCAACGAAACGGTCAAACACAAAGTCACGGCTTTCTGCCGCTGCGGCGCCTCCTCCAACAAACCCTATTGCGACGGGTCGCACCGGAAAGTGGGTTTTGAGGGATAGCGCAGGCAGCGCTTACAGCCACTTGCTCACGGCAAAATACGGCGTCAAACGTCCGGCAAAGGCCCGGAACAGCCGTTCCTGTCCCTCGTTCATACTGCCTTCAAAATCGAGAATCAGCTGTTTTTCGCGGCAAAAATCGATCGCCGCGGCCATCAATGCCGGGGTAGCAGCGTGCCGGCGGCCGGCCGAATCGGCGCCGGTGAGCAACAGCGCCGCTTCCCGCTGGTCAAAAGCCAGCCAAAGCCCGGCGACAAGCTGTTCCGTTTTACGGTCGCGGGCCAGCAGCACCCGGCATTGATCCCTCGACCGGAGCACGGACATGAGCCGGTCGAACGCGGCGCGGCGCCGGCTGGGCGGCAGGTTTTGGTGCGACAAAGACGACTGATACAGTTCAAAAAGCCGGTCGGGCGAATCGGGATCCGAATAAATATCGAGCCGGGCGCGGGCTTTTTTCAAATCGGTGCGCAGGGTATTTTCCCAGTCTTGCTCGCGGGTGGCGGCGGGGTCGAGGCGATAGGTGTAGCGGGTGGTCTGGCGGTATCCGGCCCAGTAAAACGGCAGCCAGTTGGTGATTTCCGGGCGGAAATTTTGCCGAAAAAAAACGCGCCCGGGGAGTTGGGCAATCAGTTCGGCGGCTGTTTTTTTTTCAAAAGCCAGACGGCTAATTTCTTTAAAATCAGGATTTTCGGGATAAAAATACCAGGGCCCCGCATAGCTGGTAAAGGGTGGCAAACGCAGCACGGGCATGCCCCAGCGGCGCGCGCGCACCCAGGGCAGGGCGGCGGTCGGCTGCCCGCCTCGGTCGGCGCTCAGGCATACGCCCCAATGCTCGGGCCCGCCGCTGACGGCGTCGAGCCACCAGGGTTGAAAATGCAGGGGCAGCCAGTGCCTGGCGCACAATTCCCGGTAGTGCATTTGGCGGCTGCGCTCGTCTTGTGATACATTTGCGGACATATCGGGGCGATGATACGGCAACTAAACCGCCCGGACAACCGCAGTTTTGCGGGCTTGATCACACAAACCGATCACCATGACGCTTCGCGCTTTTTTTGATTACCTCGGTGAAAACCCACTGGTTCTGCTGAGCTACTTCGCGCTCATCCCGTTCACGGCTTTTCTGGCCGGCATGCTCGGTCGCGGCGAAGGGCACCAATCGCCCTGGAAATACCTGTATACGATTCTGATCTACGGGGTGTGTATTCCGGGCATTTTTGCCGTAGCCCTCAGCGTATATTTTTTCCTTTTCGAGCGCGGCAGCATCATGAATGCCAACGTGTTGATTCAGGTTTTGCCAATCGTGTCGATGGTGCTGACCCTGGCCATCATCCGGCAGAACGTCAGTTTCGATGCAGTGCCCGGTTTTGAAAAAATATCCAGCCTGATGCTCATGATCGGGGCTGTTTTTGTGCTGATGTACCTGCTCGACCGCACGCACCTGATCGCTTTTGTCAACGTGCCGGTGCAGTATCTTGTCCTGATCGTCGTAGGGCTGTTGCTGGCGTTCCGCTACGGGTTCAGGCAACTGATCGCCCGTTGAAGCCGTTATACTTTCTTCTTATGAAAAAACGGTTTTACTGGCATCTCTGCTGTGTTTTTTTGCTTCCGCTGGCGCTGCTGGCCTGTGAAAGCGCCCTGCGCCGCGAGCAGGAAATATTTACCCAGAACGACGTGGCGGTGGAAGTGGGGCGCGGGGTGGAAATTCTCTATTCCGACAGCGCCCGGGTGCGGGTGCGCATCAAGGGGCCGGTGTTGCTCAATTTTACCGAACGCGACGATCCGCGGCAGGAGTTTCCGGAGGGCATCATCGTCGATTTTCTCGACGACCGGCAAGCCGTCAAGAGTACCCTGACCGCCAAAACTGCCGTACGCCGGCAAGACAAAGGCCAGGTGACTGCCCGCGATTCCGTCGTGCTGAACACCGCCCAACGCGAACGGCTCGAAACCGAAGAATTGATCTGGGATGAGAAGACGGAAAAGGTTTTTACCGATAAATTTGTAAAAGTTATCAAGCCCGGCGAGATCATTTACGGATTCGGGCTGGAAGCCAACCAGGATTTTTCCTACTGGAAAATAACCGTTCCCAAAGGCCGGATCAAAGCCGACCAGGTGGACAAAGCCTTGCAATAACCATGGACGAAGACGCTTCACGATCTCGTTTTTCCAGCCTTCACCTCGGCAGCCACACCTTCGGGGCTACGCTGTTGCTAAGCCTGCTCAGCGTGTTGCTGGCCACCTGGGCCCTGCCCACCGCCTATTTTGTATTTGGCACCGGCCGGGTGGCGCCGCTCCTGCTTTCCCTGGGCGTTTTTGTCGGCATCCTGCTGTTTAAAAAGCAGATTTTCAAGAACATTTACCACAACGAACCCCGCGAAGGCGATGCCGCGCTGCTGGAGTATTTCGTACAACAAAATACGGCCGCCAACGAAGAAGAAGAGGAGATGGCCGTCGAACTGCTCGAAAACGCCCTTCAACTCAAAGACGTGCGCGCCCAGGAATGTATGGCGCCGCGCTCCGACATCGTACACATTGACGTGTCGGCTACGGTCGACGAACTCCGGCAATTGTTTACCGAAAGCAGCCTGTCGCGCATTCTCGTCACCGATGGCGAACTGGATCACGTGCTGGGCTACGTGCACGTGCAGCAAATGTTCACCCTGCCGCAAAGTATCCGGGGTATGGCCATGCCGATTTATTTCGTTCCGGAAACGATTTCGATAAAAGACTTGTTGAACAAGTTTATCAAAAACCGCAGCAGCATCGCCTGCGTGGTGGATGAGTACGGCAGCCTGGCCGGATTGGTTACCCTCGAAGATGCGCTCGAACAATTGTTCGGCGAGATCGACGACGAACACGATCACGAAGAATTCATCGAGGTCTGTGTGAGTGAACGGGAATTCCTCTTCTCCGGCCGCCTGCGCATCGACGATATTAACGAAAAACACCCGGTTCTGGCACTGCCGGAAGGCGATTACCAAACCCTTTCCGGGTACCTGGTCGCCGTCACGCAAACCATACCCGAACAGGGCGCACAGCTCCATCTCGATGGAAAAACATTTGTTCTGGAACTCGTCAGCGACCGAAAAATTGAAACCGTGAGGATATTGGTGGATTGATTCGATTGATTCGATTGATTCGATTGATTCGATTGATTCGATTGATTCGATTGGGGCTCCCCCAACCCCTCCGGAGGAGGGGGGCGGACCGGAAGGCGCTATTGATTGGTTTTCAATGATTTGCGCCTTGGTTTGGATGGCAGTTCTGTTTTATTGAAAAAAATTTGAAAGGCACAATCCAGCCCGACGAACCACTTGCAAAAATCTGAAAATCAGTCAATAGTGACTTCCGCTCCGCCCCCCTCCTCCGGAGGGGTTGGGGGAGGCCCAATCGAAACAATCGAACCAATCGGATTAATCGAATCAATAGAATTGCATACAGGAACCGTAACAAAATCAACCGGCAGCTGGTACAACGTCCGTCTCGATGAGGGGGGCGAGATGCTGCAATGCCGCATCATTGGCAAATTCCGGCTCGACAACGTGCCGCTCACCAATCCCGTTGCCGTAGGCGACCGGGTAGAGGTGCAACGCGAAGGCAGCAGCGGTAATGAAGGATTGATCAAAAAGATTCTGCCGCGCGAGAACTTTGTGGTCAGACAGTCGCCCCGCCGCAAACACGATCTTCACCTTCTGGCCGCCAATATCGATCAGGCCGTGCTTATCGTAACGGTCGTACATCCCAACCTGAAACCGGGCTTTATCGACCGCTTTCTGCTCATGACCGAGCCGCACGAAATACCGGTCACCCTCGTATTCAACAAGGGCGATTTGTACAGCGAAGAAGACGTGGCCGTATTTTTTGCCATGAAAGCCGTGTATGAAAAGATTGGCTACCGGGTCATTGCCACTTCGGTGCGCGACAAAAAAGGGCTGGATACTTTCCGCGAAATATTAAAAGACAAAACCACCCTGCTCAGCGGGCAATCCGGCGTGGGAAAAAGCAGTCTGGTCAACGCCATCCAGCCCCAACTCAAGCTGCGTACCGGCGACATCAGCGACTACTCGGGTAAGGGCCAGCACACCACCACCTTCGCCGAAATGTTCGAACTCGATTTCGGCGGCCATATCATCGACACGCCGGGTATCAAAACGCTGGCATTCAACAACAAAGACGCACAAAACGTGGCCCATAGCTTCCGGGAGTTCTTCGACCTGTCCGATCAGTGCCGCTTCGGCGCCTCCTGCCTGCACCGCAACGAGCCCGGCTGCGCCGTGCGGGAAGCCGTGAAAAAAGGCGAACTCAGCGAATTACGCTACATCAACTATCTCGGTATTCTGGAAGAAGTGGAAGACCAGAATTACTGGGAAAGACATAAGGAGATTGAGTGATTGATTCGATTGGTTCGATTGATCCGATTGTTTCGATTGTTTCGATTGGCCTCACCCGGCCCCTCCACAGGAGGGGAGCGGATCGGAAGGCATTATTGACTGATTTTCAGTGTTCTGTAATGGGTCCGTGGGGTTAAGTCCTGGCTTTCAAGTTTTCTCCACTAAAGTTGTATTACTTTTCGAAATTTATTCGCAAATCATTGGAAGTCAACCAATAGCATCTTCTGATCGGCTCCCCTCCTTCGGAGGGGCCGGGGGAGGCCAATCGAATCAATCGAACCAATCGGAATAATCGAATCAATTTCATTCACATTTCCATCACGTGCCCGCATTGCGTGCAGGTACGGGCCTGGGCATCCGATTTGAAGGCGCCGATAGCGTCGCGGATTTGGGTGCCGATGTCTTTCAATTCGAAGCCAGCCTCGTGCAGGGAAGCGCCGCAGTTGTCGCAGAACCAGAGCAGTTTGTCGATCTCGCCCTGGTGGCGTTTGCGTTCGAGCACCAGTCCGACCGTACCCGCGGGGCGCTGCGGAGAGTGGGGTACGCGGGGCGGCAACAGGAACATTTCGCCTTCGCGGATATCGATGGTTTCGGGCTGGCCTTCTTCGTTGATAATTTTCACCTGAATGTCGCCTTCCAGCTGGTAAAAAAGTTCTTCGCCTTCTTCCCAGTGATAGTCTTTGCGGCCATTGGGGCCTCCGACGATCATGACGATGAAATCATCATTGTCGACATAAATTTGTTTGTTGCCTACCGGCGGTTGCAGGAGGTGGCGGTTGTCATCGATCCACTTATGGAGATTGAATGGTCTGGCGATTGGCATGGCGTGGAAGGTTCAATTTTTTACAAAGGTAAACATTCTGCAATGACGTCGGGACCACCCTTTGTCTACATTACATTGCCAGCAACACAATACCGAACAGGATCAGCAAGGCGCCCAGCAGGCGCGAACGGAAATTCTCCTCGGTCAGCAAACGAGCACCCAGGATCACACCGACGACAATACTCAGCTCCCGTGCAGGCGCCACGACGTGAACTGGCGTCGTCTTTAATGCGTACAAAACCAGCAGGTAACCCAGTGGACTTATTAAGGCTACCACCACGACTTTCCAGCGGTACTCCCGCCAAATGCGGGCAATCTCGGGCCATCGTTTTCGCGCTATCGGCGCCAGTGCGATGGTACGAATAGGATGCGAAAATGCTTCCAGCAACAAAGGCGGAACGGCAAGTTGTTTGATACTGTATCCATCCCAAACGGTGTAAAAAGCAATCAGCAAACCGGTACCGACCCCGTACACTATGCCTTCTCGCCGTTTCCGGATATCCGCGCCGGAATGTCCCAAACCGGAAATTAACAACACCCCGCACACCACCAGGGCCAGCCCGCCAACCGAGACCCAGGTCAACGATTCTTCCAGAAATACAACAGCACCCAGGGTAGAAAATACCGGCCCGCTCCCCCTTGCCAAAGGATACACCACCGACAAATCGGCTACAGCATAGCCTTTTTGCAAAACCAGAAAATAGATCAGGTGCAAGCCCCCCGTTATGAGCAATGCAACAATGTTGGCAGGAGTAAAAACAAAATCATAGGTCAGTACATACCAGATGACAATTGGCCCCATCCAAACGGTTATCACCGCCGCCAGCAACCAGACAAATGAGGGGCCGCCGGGTATCGTTTTGGCCAAATAATTCCAGGTCGCATGCAACAGTGCCGCCAGGAGGACCAGGGCGAGAGTAAACGGCTCCATACGTCACCAAACCGCGTTTTCAACTTCGCGAATACCCAATGGCATGATTTGATCGATTATACAAGGCATTTTGCAGGTATTATTCGTTAAAATCGGGCGGCAAGTTCGCATATTTGAATGGAGGCAGGTATGTGCTGTAACATCTTTTCCCGCCTGCCGTCTTTCCCGTACATCCGTCATTTTAAAATGATCAGCTATGAAAAAAATGTACCTGCTCCTGGCCCTGCTGCTGGGAATGACCGGCGCCCTGAGCGCCCAAAACGGCGCCTTCAACGATTTTATCGAACATCACCGCCGTGAACCCGGCTTCACCTATGCTTTCCTGAGCAAAGAGGTGTTCGAGGTGGTGTCAAAAACCACGGTGGAAGACAAAGACTGGAAAAAACTCCACAACGTTGTACAACAGATCGGCAGCCTGAGCATACTGGCCGCCGACAGCCTTACCGAAGGCCGAGCCTTGTACAAGGAAGCCCGCCGCCTGGTACCGACCGACGCGGTCGATGAAGTGCTTACCGTACGCGACGGCCTCACCGACGTTCGCATCTGGGCCCGCGAAGAAGAAGGCATCATTTCCGATATGGTGCTGCTGGTCGGCTCACCCGAAGAGTTTGTCCTGATCTGCTTTTCCGGGGCAATCGACCTGGGCAACCTGTCGGAACTTGCCGCACTGTTCGACGCCGAAACCGCCCAGGACCTCGCCCGCGCCTCGGCTGCCGTGGCGCCTGCTTTCCGTATCAGCCCCAACCCCTCCAGCGGACCAATCACGCTTACCCTGGAGGAAGAACAGGACGCGCCCCGCCGTATCAGTGTGACGGATCAAAACGGCCGCCAGGTGCTCAACCAACCGCTGGAAGCCGTGTCAACGCAAAACATCGACCTGAGCGGACTGCCTTCCGGTTTGTACTGGCTGCAACTCGAAACGGAGAAAGGGAAGATCGGGGTCAAGCAATTACAGCTGATCCCGCGCTAAGGCGCATTTGGTGGACGAAACAGGTGTTAAAATCGGCTGTAAAGCCTCCTGCGTCCAAGTTAATATTCCGGGCAAAACGTCCGGGCATATATTTGACGAAGCCGCCGGTATTCCGGTGGTTTCGTTTTTTTTTAACCTATCAACCATTTGCTCATGCGCCGATACGTACTGCTCTTCCTGGTTTTAATTTTGGGCATTCTGAATCTTTCCGCCCAGTTCAACGCCCCTGTTCAACTGCTGGAACAGCCGGTCCCGCCGGCCAATCTGGTTTTACCGGCTACCCTGCCTGCCAACAGCGCCGCACAACGAAGCGGCCTGACCGACGCCCTCGATGAAGCATTCGACAGCATCGCCAACCTGTCGACCATCAAGGGGTTCACGGCCGCCGTCACGCTCAACGACGGCACGGTGTGGAAAAGAGCCGAAGGAGCCAACTCAGGCATCCCGGTTATCACCCAACTCAATACCAACCACCTGATGGGCATGGGCAGCATCAGCAAAACCTTCGTCGCCGCCACCCTGCTTCTGATGGAAGAAGACGGCCTGCTCGATCTCGACGACAGCATCGGACAGTATCTCGGCGATTACCCGAATATTTCCGAACAGGCAACGGTGCGACAACTGCTTAGCCACCGCACCGGATTCAACGATTACCTCAATGAAAACCCGGCTATGGTCAATGCCTGGGTCGCCAATCTGGACAGTATCTGGGAAGCAGACACTATCCTGTACCACTACGTTCTCCAGCCCAATTTCCCCCTGGGGACCGACTGGAGCTATTCCAACACCAACTTTCTGCTCGCCGGCAAGGTGATCGAAAGCGTCACCGGTCAGCCCTGGTACGAAGTACTCAGGGAACGCATCCTGATCCCCCAGGGGCTTACCCATACCTTTGCATACCCCTGGGAAGTGCCTGTAGGCCAGCCCATTGCGCACGTCTGGGTGGATGTCGACGGCAATGGCAGCGTCGACGACGTGCAGGGGCTGGATATTCCCCTCACCGGTTTTTTCAGCCTGGCCAACAGCGCCGGCTGCTTGTTGTCGACACCCGAAGACATTGCTCGTTTCTTCGAACGGCTTTACGGCGGACACATTCTGCAACCCGCTTCACTGGCGGCAATGCAGACCGATTACGTGCAAAATCCGTCGCTCGGATTTCAATACGGACTCGGTTCACTCCAGTATTCGGGCTTTGGCCTTGAAAACTGGGGGCACGACGGGAGCCTGTTCTACAAATCATTCAGCCTCTATTTTCCCGATTACGATATCGCCATTGCCGTACAACAAAACGACGACCGCACGGCAGCCGTCGACCCTCAACTGGTTGATTTGGTCGACATGCTGGTCAATCTGCTGCTCACCTATATCGAAAATGCGCCCTCGTCGGGAATCGATGATCCGGCCGGGGCCAATCGCCTGTGGGCGGCGCCCAACCCTGCCTGCGACCAGATACGCATTCAGTTTCCAGCCAACACAGCCTGGCCGGTGCAATGCCGGCTGACCGATATGCAAGGCCGCGTTGTGCTGCAACAGCAGATCGAACAGCCCGACGCCCCCCTCTTGCTCGGCGGGATTCCGCAGGGCATGTACATTTTGTCGGCCGGGAACGCAAGCGCCCGGATCGTCGTGGGAGAACCCTGAATTTTACACGTAAAGCGGAAATTTGGCCATGTGCGCGTTCACTTCCTGCCGGACGCGCGCATGGTGTTCCGCGTCTTCGGGCCGGCTCAGCACCTCATCGATCCATTCAACCACGCGGCGGCAGTCGTCTTCCACGAACCCGCGGGTGGTGACGGCAGCAGCGCCCACCCGGATACCCGAGGTGGTCATCGGCGGCTGCGGATCGAAGGGGATCATGTTTTTGTTTACCGTAATGTCGGCGGCGCCGAGGGCGTTTTCAGCCAGTTTGCCGCTTACATTTTTAGAACGCAGGTCGATGAGCATCAGGTGGTTGTCGGTGCCGCCCGAAATAATTTTATAGCCGCGCGCCGTAAATTCGTCGGCCATCACCCGGGCATTTTTGATCACCTGCTGGCAATAGGTCTTGAACGAGGGGTCGAGGATTTCGCCGAAGGCGACTGCCTTGGCGGCGATCACGTGTTCGAGCGGGCCACCCTGCATACCGGGGAAAACGCCGCTGTCGAGCACGCTCGACATCTGGATCGGGGCGCCTTTTTTGGTGCTGCGGCCCCAGGGGTTGTCGAAATCCTTGCCCATGAGAATAATTCCGCCGCGCGGGCCGCGCAGGGTTTTGTGGGTCGTGCTGGTCACGATATGGCAGTGCGGGAGCGGGTCGTTGAGCAAACGGGAGGCGATCAGGCCGGCAGGGTGGGCAATATCGGCCAGCAGCAGCGCGCCCACCTGATCGGCGATGGCGCGGAAGCGGGCGTAGTCCCAGTCGCGGGCATAGGCCGAAGCGCCGCAAATGATGAGTTTGGGGCGCTCACGAAGGGCGATTTCCGCCACTTTATCCATGTCGATGCGACCTGTGTCTTCTTCAACGCCGTAGAACACAGGGTCGTACACTTTACCCGAATAGTTGACCGGCGAGCCGTGCGACAAGTGTCCGCCGTGCGCCAGGTTGAAGCCCAGTATTTTGTCGCCCGGTTGCAGGCAAGCCAAAAATACCGCGGCATTGGCCTGTGCGCCGGAGTGCGGCTGCACGTTGGCCCAGGCTGCGCCGAAGACTTCCTTGATCCGGTCGATGGCCAGTTGCTCTACCTCGTCGACCACTTCGCAGCCGCCGTAATACCGACGCCCCGGATACCCCTCGGCGTATTTGTTGGTCAGGCAGGAGCCCATGGCGTCGAGCACGGCCTGACTGGTGAAGTTTTCAGAAGCGATCAGTTCAAGTCCGCGGCGCTGGCGGTCCAGTTCCTTGTTTATCAGGGTAAATACGATATCCGACATAATGGCTGGTTTTATTAATCCGGGGGTAAATGTAGAGAATTGATTCGATTGGGTCGATTGATTCGATTGGGTCGATTGGCCTCCCCCGAAGACCAATCGAACCAATCGAATTAATCGAATTAATCGAATCAATCGACCAATCCCTTACCAGTTCACCCGCGCCGTCACCCAGAGGTTTCGGCCGGGCCCATTGATACCGGAGGCAAAAGCGCGGTATTGCGTATCCATTACATTGTCGATGCCTGCTTGCAGGGTCAGGTTTTTACCAAAACGGTAGCTGCCGCGCAGGTTGAGGGTAACCCAGGCCGGCATGCCGTTGGCAGGCGCATACTGCTCGTTGTCTTCGCCGTCGAGGTTGTAATCTTCAATCGGCTTTTTGCCATTAAACAGTGCGAAACCTTCGGCGGTGGCGCGGGAAGTGTGCCAGCGCGCGCCAACCCGGCCATACACCGGCGGGATGTGGTCGAGCGGTTTTTCCGCTTCCAGCGATGTACTGAGTATTCGGCCGTAGGTATAGTTGAAAGAGGCATACACGGCCAGGTCATCGTACGGGTCGGCGTTCAGGGTGCTGCTGAAACCCCAGAGCCGGGCTTCGCGCACGTTTTGGTTGGCAAAAACCCGGCTGCGTTCGTCGTCATAATCGATGGAATCCTGACCGTTAAACTGGAAAGGCGCGGCCACGATGGCATCGCGGAAAAGCGTGCCCCACACCACGTTTTCCCAACGCAGGCGGTCGGCGACCTGGGCGGTCAGCGAAAATTCCGCGTTGATGGTTTTTTCCGGTTTGAGGTCCGGGTTCGGCACAACGACACTGCCGGGTTGCGAATCGAAGATCTTGGCCAGGTCGTCCACGTTGGGTACCCGGAAACCGGTAGAAATATTAAAAGCCACGCGCAACGGATTGGCAGGGCCATATACGAGGCCCGCGCTGCCCGAAATCGTGGGCGAACTTTGCTCCGCCTTGTCGAAGGGGAACGGATAAAATTCCTTGCTGACGAAGTTGGCTTCCAGTGCGGCATAGCCCACGCGCAGGCCTTCGCTGAACTGCCAATCATTATTGTCGGCCAATCGCCACTGGTGGGTAGCATAGGCCGCCAGGTTCAGCATTGTGCTGCCGCCGTCG
>JAEUUU010000119.1 GCA_016787345.1 Saprospiraceae bacterium
AGCAGTTTGTATAGTTCGAGCAACTTGAAGTTGAGGTTCTGAGCAGTAGGCAGGTCGTTGCGCAGGGCAGCGCGCACCATATCGGTAAAAGGCCGGGGCAGGCTGTTGGCGATGACGGAAATGACCCCGTCGCCGCCCGCTGCAATCAGGGGCAGGGTGATAAAATCGTCGCCGCTGAGCACCAGAAAGTCGGAGGGGCGGCTTTTGAGGATTTTCATGACCTGGTAAATATCGTCGCTGGCCTCTTTGACCCCGATGAATTTGTCGCTGGCGTGTGCAAGCCGCAGGGTGGTTTCGGCGGTCATGTTGGACGAAGTGCGGCTCGGCACATTGTAAATGATGATCGGCAGCGGCGAAGCTTCGGCCAGGTCCATATAATGGTGGAAAATGCCCTCCTGCCCCGGTTTGTTGTACGCCGGGTTGCTCGACAAAAGGGCATCGATGCCTTCGAAATTGAAATTTTTGATCTTTTCCACCATGGCGGCCGTGTTGTTGCCGCCGAACACACCGGCGACCAGCGGAAGCCGGCCGCGGTTGACTTTTATGGTGAAATCGATGATCTGGCGGTGTTCTTCGTCGGAGGTAGTCACCGATTCGCCGGTGGTACCCAGGCTGACGAGAAATTCGACGCCGCCCGCAATGACATGTTCGATGATCCGTTCGAGGCTTTCCCAGTCGATCGCGCCGTTGCGGAAAGGCGTTACGAGGGCCACGCCGGTGCCTTTAAGGCGTTTTTGCAGGCTCATGTGCAGAGGTTAGGACAATTTTGTCGAGATATAAATCGAGCTGCTCGACGAAAAAGCGCAGGCCCTTGTCGGCCGGAATTTCGAGCAGCATATCGAAGTCGTTGGGAAGGCTGGTGACGAAGCCGATTTTCATGCCAGCCGGCGATTGCAGGGCGGGCCAGGCCAGGGCGATGCATTCGGAAGGGTTGAAGCTCAGCAGCAGATCGAAATTCTGACGGCTGAATTCGGCGGCTTTATCGCTTTTGGGGCTGTTGTCCCAGTTGAGTTCTTTGGACGTAAAAAACGGGAAAGGGTGTTCGCCCGGGTTTTTGCCGTCTTCGATAAAGCCCAGCAGGTTGACTTTTTTGCCTTTTTTTTCGAGGGTTTTGACAAAATCGAGCACTTCGCGCCGGTTTCGTTCCGGACTGGCGTCGAACAATAGTCCGATCGTACGCGCACTTTCCAACGTATGAATGCGGCGCCGGCGGTTTATTTCACCGGCGGCGCGGCGGAGTTTTTTTCGGGCGATTGCAGTGCGGATCGTTGCAAGCATGGCAATTGGTTGGGTGACTGCATGAAAAGGACCGGATTAAAGGGCATGGGCAGCGCGTTATTTGCCGGCGGCGGCGGGCTGGAGGCGGGTATAGTGCCCCATGCGGCTGTATTTATCGATACGCGTGATGATGCGCTGCTCGGGGTCTTGCGGGCCAAGTTCGGAGAGTTGCTGCAGGATATGGTTTTTCAATTCCTGGGCCATGGTTTCCGGTGCGTTGTGGGCGCCCCCCAGCGGTTCGCGTACGATGCCATCGATCAGGCCAAACTCGAGCATGTGATCGGAGTCGAGTTTGAGCGCTTCGGCGGCCTGTTCTTTGTAATCCCAGGAGTGCCAGAGGATGGACGAGCAGGATTCGGGCGAGATAACGGAGTACCAGGTATATTCGAGCATAAACACGCGGTCGCCCAGGCCGATGCCCAGGGCGCCGCCAGAGGCGCCTTCGCCGATGATGTAGCAAAGGATAGGCACCCGGAGTTGGGCCATTTCGAAGAGGTTGCGGGCGATGGCTTCGGCCTGGCCCCGTTGTTCGGCTTCGAGGCCAGGGTAGGCGCCGGGGGTATCGATGAGCGTAACGACCGGGAAGTTGAACCGTTCGGCCATTTTCATCAGGCGGAGCGCTTTGCGGTAGCCTTCGGGGTTGGCCATGCCGAAATTGCGGTACTGGCGCATTTTGGTGTTCACGCCTTTTTGGTGTCCGATCACCATGACGGTCTGGCCGTCGAAATTGGCCAGTCCGCCCACGATAGCGTGATCATCGCCCCCGCAGCGGTCGCCATGGAGCTCGATGAATTTGTCGCACATCGTGGTGACGTAGAACAGCGTGTAGGGGCGTTCTGGATGGCGGGAGAGCTGGACCTTTTGCCAACCGCTGAGGCTGGCGTAGATCTCTTTGCGTTTGTTTTCGATCTTGGTTTCGAGTTCGCGCACCATATCGGTGACGTCCACCTCGCCTTTTTCCCCGACTTCTTTGAGCTTTTCCAGCTGTTCGTAGAGGGCTTCCAGCGGTTTTTCGAAATCCATGAAGGTCATTGCCATATCGAAAATTTGAGGAGGGTGGGCGGTTTTCCCGTAAAGCATCACTGAGGCATCCGCATCAGCCGGGCGAAGGTACGGCGGCTGGTATGATTTTTCACCGCCTGGGTTGGCGGGTAAATTTTTTGCAAACTTTTTTGAAGAAGGGGTTGCAGGAGAAAAATCTTTGCGCGTATCTTTGCCCCGCTTTTGAAAGAAAGCAACGGATTGGTAGTTCAGTCGGTTAGAATGCCGCCCTGTCACGGCGGAGGTCGCGGGTTCGAGTCCCGTCCAGTCCGCAA
>JAEUUU010000002.1 GCA_016787345.1 Saprospiraceae bacterium
TGGTGGCTATCCAGATGAAACCGTCCCTGCTTTGGAGGATGTCGAAAATCAATCCCTGCGACAGCCCGTCGTTGACGCCGAGCAGGGTGACGTTTGCCGTTGTTTGCGAGGCAAGGCGGCAAGCGAAAAGCAGTAAAAGAAATGTTACGCAGGTTTTCTTCATTAATTATGCAGTAGCGAACGGGACGAAAGGTAAACCTTTAACCCTTGCAAAACACCCTACTTCATCTCCTTCTTCTTCCGCTTTTCCATTTTTTTGAAATACCCCCTGAACAAAAAATTGTGCTTCAGCGCTTCCATGTTTTCGTTGAACGCCGCCGTGCCGTTCTCGACGTTTTCCAGGGTTTTTTCGAGCCGAAGGGTCATCAGCGAGTCGCGCATGAGGGCATTCACCGGGCCGGGGCCCTGGCGGTAGTCGGTCTCCACGGTTCTGACGACCTGGTCGAGATCGAGGGCAAGTTGCTGGGCATTGGCCTCCACGGCCTGCAACTGGCGCACCGTCCGGTGCAGTTCGGCAGACAGCGTGGTGTCGGTCAGGAGGGTGGCTAGCGGCCCCGAGCCCTGCGAGGCCAGGCGGAGGGTTTCGTTGGCGTTGTCCATGAGCAGGGCGGCATTGGCGGTCGCCCGGTTGAGGTTGACGAGCGAGGCTTTCAGGTTGTCGCTCAGGCTTTCATCGCTGAGCAGGCGGGTCAGTTGCGCGCTCGAATTGATGCGCTGGACGGTGCCGAGCAGTTCGTCGGCGATCACGGCGACGCTTTCGTTGGTTCGGGAGAGCGTTTCGAGCATTTGCTGGGTATTGATTTCCTCGCGGGAGGGCAGGAGTTCGCCCCCCTGCACGAAAGGCGCATTGCCGCTCATGGGCGCCAGGTTGACGACCCGGTTGCCGATCAGGCCGTCGGTGCCCAATGTGGCCTGGGCATTGGTGCGGATGAATTTTTTCATCTTGCGGTCCACGTTCATCACAACCTCGATGGTGGTGTCGTTGAGGATGGTCACGGAGCGGACGCTACCCACGTCGATGCCCGAAAACCGCACGTTGTTGCCCACCAAAAGGCCATTGACGTCTCTGAACCGGGTGCGCAGTTCAAACTGCGTTCCGAAGAGATTGCGGTTTTTCCCCAGCGCATAGAGGGTAGCAATAAACAGGACCAGGCCCGCAATCACGAACACGCCCAGTTTTATGGTATTGATATTATGATCTTTCATGGTACTGTCGCGGTAGATGGAAAAGAGGGTTAATCAAAAAAAGCCCTGACCTTTCCATCGGTGGAGGCATTGAGTTCGTCGTAGGTGCCGAGGGCGTAGCAGGTTCCGTCGATCAGCATGGCCACCCGGTCGGAAGCGATTTTGACGCATTTCATGTCGTGGGTGATGATGATCGAGGAAGTCTGGTATTTTTCCTGAATAACATTCATCAGGTTGATGATTTCGAGACTGGTGATGGGGTCAAGGCCCGTGGTCGGTTCGTCGTACAGTATGATTTCGGGTCGCAGGATGAGGGTCCGGGCCAGCGCGATACGTTTGCGCATGCCGCCCGATAGTTCGGCAGGCATCATATCGACCGTGTGCCCTAGCCCGACGTTGTTGAGTGCATCCATCACCATGTCGTCGACCTCGGGCTGCGAGAGGTTGATGGTGTGGCGGCGCAAGGGAAATTCGAGGTTGTCGCGCACGGTCATGGAGTCGTACAAGGCATTGCTTTGAAACAAAAACCCGACTTTCTGGCGTATTTGATCGAGTTCCTCGTGGTCGAGCGAAAGCAGGTCTTGTCCAAGCACGGTGATATCTCCTCGATCGGGTTTGATCAGGCCGATGATACATTTGATCAAAACCGACTTGCCGGAGCCCGATTTGCCCAGCACCACGAGGCTTTCGCCGCGCAGTAGATCGAGGTTGAAATTTTTCAAGACCTCGTTGGCGCCGAAGGATTTGTACAACCCCTTGATTTGTATGACGGCTTCGGATGGCATGGTCAGGTCAGAATGTCGGTTATTTGAACGGCAATGAGGTCGAGGATAAAGATCACCACGGAAGAGACGACCACGGCGGAATTGGCCGAATGCCCCACCCCTTCGGTGCCTTTGCTCGAATAATAGCCTTTGTAACACCCGATGATACCCACGGCGAAGCCGAAAAAGAAGGTTTTGATCACAGCAGGCACCACATCGATGTATTCCAGGTTTTCAAACACTTTGCGGAAAAAGAGCAGCAGGCTTGTTTTTTCATAAATATTCACCCCCAAAAACGAGCCGTACAGCGAAATGGCATCGGCAATAACGACCAGTACGGGCAGCATGAGCATGGTGGCAAATGCGCGCGTCACGACCAGGTATTTGAACGGGTTGGTTCCCGAGACCTCCATCGCATCGATCTGCTCCGTCACCTTCATGGAGCCCAGCTCGGCGCCGATACTCGACCCGATTTTGCCGGCAAAAATCAGGGCGGTCAAAATCGGTCCGATCTCGCGGACGATGGAGATACCTACCATGGCGGGTATCTGCGACTCGACGCCATAGTACACCATCGTGGGCTGCAACTGCATGGTCAGCACCAGACCCATGATAAAAGCCGTGAGCCCGACCAGCGGCAGCGATTTATAACCCACCACATAACACTGCCGCACAAACTCCCGCACTTCGTAGCGCGGGCGCAGGCCCTCGTAAAAAAATCGCCCGGCAAACCGGCTCAATTCGCCGGCGTCGTTGAGGAATTCACGGGTGGCATCTGGTATCTTGATTGTCATGTCTTTTCATTTAAATGTTCAGCCGAGCATAAACCACAACAGCAGCCCCGCAGAGACGGCCATCAGGGCAAATGCCAGAAAACCCGCTGCATTCGACCAAAAACCGTTGGTAAAACTACCCATTACCTTCGAATTGTTGGAAATATGCAACACAACCGCGATCAGCACCGGTGCGGTAAGACCGTACAGCATGGCCGCCAGCAACAAAGCCTGTATCGCGCTGATATTGGTAAAATCGAACAACAAACCCAAACCCAGCGAAACCGCCAGTACCCCGTAAAAGCCCGGCGCTTCGTAGTACTTTTTGTCCAGCCCTTCCGCCCAGCCAAAAGTCTCCGCCAGTATGTACGACACCGCTCCGGCCAGCACCGGCACGGCCAGCAGCCCCGTCCCGATCACCCCCAGGGCAAACAACCAGTAGGCATGATCGCCGGCCAGGGGGCGCAGCGCCGCGGCGGCATCTTCTACCGTTTGTATCTCGTGCAGCCCCTCCTGATACAACACCGTGCCGGTGGTCAGGATGATGAAGAAAAAAACCACACAGGTGAGCAACATGCCCAGATCGACGTCTTGCCGCATGTTGTGGATGAGCTTTTTGTCGACCATCACGGTGTTTTGCAGGCCGTCGGCTTCCTCCACTTCCATGCTGGTTTGCCAGAAAAACAAATAGGGGGAAATCGTCGTGCCCAAAATACCGACCAGAATCGCCAGGTATTCGCGGTCGAAACGAAGTGTCGGGACGACCGTATGGCGTAGCACCTCCCAGGCATCGGGGCGGACCCAAAAAGGCACAATCAGGTAGAGCAACAACGACAAACAGAGGTATTTCAAAGCTTTCGCTATGGGCCTGTACGGCAACAATACCGTCGCCACGAATAAAAAAGCCGTAAAAAAAATACTTGCCCCATGCGCCGGCACGGCCGGGAACAACATGTTGGCCACGGCGCCCATCGCCTGTATGTCGGCCCCGATGTTGATGATGATCGCCGGCACGCTGAGCAGGATGGTGAAGTACAGCAGGGATTTGGGGTAATGCGCTTTCAACACGCCGGTCAGTCCTTTCCGCGTCACGATCCCGATTCGCGCGCACATTTCCTGCACCCCCACCATCAGCGGATAACTCACCAGCGCCGTCCACAGGGTCGACAAGCCGAACATGGCCCCGGCCTGCGAATACGTGGCGATACCCGAGGGATCGTCGTCGCTGGCGCCGGTCACAAGGCCCGGGCCCAGGTTGGACAGCAGGCGCCTGATGGCTTTTCGTATCGGGTTGGGCTTCGTCACGGTCTGTTTATTTCAAAAATTCATAATCGTCCTGTCGTTCCCATTCGCGGTTGGTTACCGGCGGGGTGTCTACCCAGGTATTGTCGCGGGGCATGGGCGGTATTTCATCGGCCAGGCTCATTTTTTCGGTCGCGCCTTCCCGTTCGGCAGCCGTCATGTTTTCGATGCCTTTGAGCAGGGCGTCGGCATTGAAAGAGATGCTGTTGATGCCCTCATTGACCAGAAAACGGGCAAATTCGGGCATGTCGCTGGGGGCCTGCCCGCACAGTCCGATCTTGATGCCTTTCCGGTGGGCGGCGCGAATAGCGCGGGCGATGAGTTGCATCACCGCTTCGTTTTTTTCGCTGAACAAATCGCTCACCAGCGCCGAATCGCGGTCGAGACCAAGGGTGAGCTGGGTCAGGTCGTTGGAGCCGATCGAGAACCCGTCGAAGATTTCGGCGAATTGTTCGGCCAGCAGCACGTTGCTGGGGATCTCGACCATCACGTACACTTCCAGCCCTTCGCGCCCCTGTTCCAGCCCGAATTCGCGCAGGGTGTCGATCACCCTCCGCCCTTCATCGAGGGTGCGGCAGAAGGGAATCATGAGTTTGACGTTGGTAAAACCCATGGTTTCGCGCACGCGTTTCATGGCCTTGCATTCGAGTTCGAAACCGTCTTTGTACAAAGGCGAATAATACCGCGAGGCGCCCCGGAAGCCGATCATGGGGTTTTCTTCGCCGGGTTCGAATTGTTTGCCGCCGATCAGGTTGGCGTACTCGTTGCTTTTAAAATCGCTCATGCGCACGATCACGTCGTGCGGATGGAAAGCTGCCGCGATGGTCGCGACGCCCTGGGCGAGTTTGTCGACGAAGTACTCCTTCTTGTCGGGATAATGCCGCGTGAGCGTCTCGATCTGGCGGCGCAGTTTTTCATCGCTGATTTGTTCGAAGCGGGTCAGGGCCAGCGGGTGCACCTGAATATGGTGTGTGATGAGGAATTCCATGCGCAACAAGCCAACGCCCCGCTGCGGCAGGAAGGATTGCTGGAACGCCAGCGAGGGGTCGCCCAAAATCAGCATGGGGGCGGTTTCGGGCATTTTCAGGTCGGAAATGTCTTTTTCCGTTTCCGTCCATTCGGCTTTGCCGGCGTATACGTAGCCGGTTTTCCCCTCGGCGCAACACACCGTGACCATGTCGCCGTCGTGAATTTTATCCGTCGCATCGCCGCAACCCACGATGGCGACCGTGCCAAGCTCACGCGCCACGATAGCCGCATGGCTGGTGCGGCCGCCTTTATTGGTCACGATAGCGGCCGCGCGTTTCATGATGGGGTCCCAGTCGGGGTTGGTGATGTCGGTGACGAGCACCTCGCCCTCCTGCAGCAGGCGGGCTTCTTTGGGCGAACGCAGCAAACGAGCTTTACCGGCGGCGATTTTTTCACCCAGGGCGATGCCTTCGGTCAGTTTTTTGCCTTTTGAAACGATTTTGAAACTATGCACTACGCTGTGTTTGCCCAGTTTGGCATGTACCGTTTCGGGTCGCGCCTGTACGATGTAAAGCGGGCCGTCGGGTCCGTCCTGCGCCCATTCGATGTCCATGGGTTTCCCGTAGTGTTCTTCGATCCGTTTGCACCAGTCGCCCAGGGTCATTGCATCGGCGTCGGAAAGGGAAAAAACAGCGCTTTTTTCGGCAGGCGTGGGCAGATTTTCCACCGTTTTACCCCCTTTCGAGGCAGCGGCATATACCATCATCCACTCTTTTTCACCGAGTTTTTTTTGAATAACGGGGTTAAAGGCCGTACCGATATGTGGTTTGAACAGCACGAATTCGTCGGGCGTGGAGCGGCCCTGCACGATATTTTCACCCAGTCCGTAAATGCTGTTGATGACCACCACACGGTCGAAACCGGTATCGGGGTCGAGGGTAAAAGCGACACCCGAAGCCGCCCGATCGGAGCGCACCATTTTTTGCACGCCAACCGAAAGGGCCACGTCGAGGTTGCCAAAGCCCTGGTCTTCGCGGTATTTGATGGCGCGGTTGGTGAAAAGGGAACCAAAACAGCGGTGTACTGTGTTGACGAGTTCCGTTTCGCCGCTGATATTGAGGTAGCTTTCCAGTTGGCCGGCAAAACTGGCCGAGGGCAAATCTTCGGCCGTGGCGCTGCTGCGTACGGCCAGGCTGAATAGGCTGCCGCCCTCCCGTTGCAGCAGATCGCGATAGGCCGCCCGGATGGCGTCGGCGACAGCTTCCGGCATTTTAGCCGCTCCGATCAAAGCCCGTGCCTGGGCGCCGATCTCTTCGAGGTTGGCAAAGGTTTGGGTATCGAG
>JAEUUU010000155.1 GCA_016787345.1 Saprospiraceae bacterium
AGAACGGGTGATTGAACGACAGGGGCTCGACAAAACCTGAATTTGACAAGATTGACCCTACCTTTGCCGCTCCGCTCATGCGCCAACTCCTTCGCTACTACCGCCCTTTTCGCCGCCAGCTGGCCCTGGCAGTGCTCAGCAACCTGCTGATGTCGGTCTTTATGGTGATCAGCATCCCCGTGCTGCAGCCTTTTTTACAGATCCTCTTCAATCCCGACGAAATGACCGCCAAAGCCGCCGAACCACAGGGTGGCTTCGATGATCTGGAATCGCGCAGCAGCGCTTTTTTTGCCAACCTGATCCGCGAACACGGCCGCGAAGAAGCCCTTTTGCTGGTTTGTATTTTTCTCGTGCTGGTATTTTTCGGTAAAAACCTGTTTCGTTACCTCTCCCTGTATTTTCTGGCCCCGGTTCGGCAAGGCGTCGTGCGCGACCTGCGGCAGCAAATGGTCGACAAGATCCTCCAGCTGCCGGTTTCCTATTTCACCGAATCGCGCAAGGGCGACCTGATGAGCCGCATCTCTTCCGATGTGCAGGAAATCGAATGGAGCATCGTCGGTGTGGTGGAAAGCATTGCAAGGGAACCGCTGGTGATACTGGGCAGCGTGGCTTTTATGGTGTACGTATCGCCCGGGTTGCTGCTTTTCGTCCTCGGACTGATGTTGTTTTCCGCGCTCATCATCGGTGGGGTAGGGCGCTCGCTGCGGCGGCAGTCGGGCGAGGCGCAAACCCGCCTGGGCATGCTGGGGGCTTTGGTGGAAGAAACCCTCGGCGGCCTGCGCATCATCAAGGGCTTTAATGCCGAACAATGGCAACACGACCGCTTTGCCCGTGAAAACAGGGGGTATGCCCGCACGCTGGTACGGCTCTACCGCCGGAAAGACCTGGCTTCGCCGCTTTCAGAGTTTTTGGGTATTTCGGCGGTGGCGATCCTTTTGTGGTTCGGGGCCAAACAGGTATTTGCAGGCGAAATTTCGGCCGCCACCTTTATCACCTTTCTCTACGCTTTTTACAACGTCATCGAGCCAGCCAAGGCGCTTTCCGGCGCCACGTACAATATACGCAAAGGCATGGGCGCGCTCGAGCGCGTACAGGCGATTCTGCAGGCCGACGTTTCGATCCGGGAAGCGGAAAACGCCCGCCCGATTGATGCGTTTACCGATCAAATCGAGTTTCGCAATGTCAGCTTCCGCTACGCCAATGCCGACCGGCCGGCCGTGGAAGGCATCGACCTGGTCATCCCGCGTGGGAAAATCATAGCCCTTGTAGGCGCTTCGGGCGCCGGCAAAAGCACCCTGGCCGATCTGTTGCCGCGTTTTTACGACGTCACCGATGGTCAAATCCTCGTCGACGGCGTGGACATCCGTCAGTTGCGCACGCACGACTGGCGTTCCCTGTTGGGCATCGTGAGCCAGGAGGCCATTTTATTCAACGATTCGGTGCGCAACAATATCCTGTTTTCCAGTACCGGCGCTTCCGAGGAGGCGCTGATTGCCGCCGCCAGGGCTGCCAATGCGCACGACTTTATCTCCGTGCTTCCCGAGGGCTACGATACCAATATCGGCGACCGAGGCTCGAAACTCAGCGGCGGCCAGCGGCAACGCCTGACGATCGCCCGGGCCTTGCTGAAAAATCCGCCTGTGCTCATCCTCGACGAGGCAACCTCCGCCCTCGACAGCGAATCAGAGCAACTGGTGCAAGCCGCGCTTGATCGGCTGCTGGCCAACCGCACCGCTCTGGTGATTGCGCACCGGCTCAGCACCGTGCAGCACGCCGACGAGATCATCGTGCTCGACGGAGGGCGTATCGTGGAACGGGGCACACACGAGTCCCTGATGCAACAAGGGCAGTATTACCGCAAACTGGTTGAGTTGCAGGCGCTTTAAAAGCGGAATTTTCAACCCGGATTTATGCCAGTTGAGCAGATGCCGTTTCAAATCCTCAAAAACCGGCTTACCTTTGGAGCACCGACCGCGGCAGGTTTCCCGGTCTCAAACGCGGGGTCGGCACTTTAATAACATTTTTAATCGCTCTCGGTCTAAAAACATCAAATCAATCCATGAAACAGATGCTACTCGCTGCTTTCTCTGCACTGTGCTTTAACCTGCCTGCGCAAATAACGGTGACTTCCATGACCTTCCCGGCCGTGGGCGATACGCTCCGCTATGCGCGCACCTTCAATCCGCCCAATATCAATTTTCTCACGCCGCCGGGAGGCAACCAGTTTTGGGATTTTTCGGGACTCAATTCCGACGAAACGTTTGAAGTGGCATACAGCCCCGCCAACGAAGGCCAAAGTTCGGGCAGTTTTCCCGGGGCGGAAACTGCAGTGATCGGTACCACCGGCGAGTCGTACTACAATATTACCGCTGCCAAATTTGAATTGCTGGGCTATGCCGGCTCCGATCCCGCCAACTTCGGGGTGCAGGTGCTGGCCAAATTTGCCCCCCCGCTGATCGAGCGCCGCTCGCCGATGAATTTTTTTGACATCAACCAGCAAGTGGCCGACCTGTCTCTTCCCTTTTCCATCGAAGATTTGCCCGACAGCCTCCTGGGCAATATCCCCGGCATTCAGTTTGTCGACTCGATCCGGGTGCGTATCAATTACCAGCGCCTCGAAGCCGTCGACGGCTGGGGTACGCTGAATATTCCTGGTGGACAGTACCCGGTTTTGCGCGAAAAACGCACCGAATATACCACGACTGCCCTTGATGTGCATTCCTTCCTGGGCTGGATTCCTGTACCCGGCGGCTCCGGGGGTCTGCTCGATTTTCTGGGCACGGATACGACCGTCGTGTACCGCTTTTTATCCAATACAGAAAAAGAAGAAATCGCCATTGTCACCGCCAACAGCGAACTGAACGGCGCGGAATCGGTGCGGTACAAAAACAACGGCACAACGCCGGTTTTCCACATTAATGCTCCCGGCTCGGCCAGTATTCAGGCATACCCCAACCCGGCTACGGAGTGGGTACGATTCGATTGCAGCAACCTCCCGCCCGATGATTACACGCTCAAAATTTTCAGCATTATCGGCAAAGAGATCTGGAAAAATAACTACACCATGTCGGGCAACAAATCGATCCGGCTCGACCTCAACGATTTTAAAAAAGGCACCTATTTTTATAGCCTGGAAGACCGAAGAGGCAATATCATCGGTACCAAACGACTTGTGGTTGTTAAGCCATGATAATGGTCGGTTGATGAAGTTGATGAGGTTTATAAGGTTTATGAAAAGGAGGGTGGATGTGAGAGCATCCACCCTCCTTTTTATAAACCCTAACAATTCTTATAAACCATGTAAAAAATGAAATCCGTGCTGCTCTACGGCGCTGCTCTGGGACTGCTGCTGATGTCGATGCAGTTCTTTCGCTACCGGCTGTTGGTGTACGACCACAGCACGGAAGCTTTTGTCGGTATAATTGCGCTCTTGTTTACGCTGGTGGGCGCCTGGGCCGGGCGGAAATGGCTGATGCCGAAGAAAGCAACCGAAGTGCCGCAACACAAAGAAGTGGTTTTGGCGGGAGAGGAAGCCGCGCAAAAACTCGGGATTACGCCCAGAGAACTGGAGGTACTTCAATTGATCGCTCAGGGGTTGAGCAATCAGGAAATTGCCGAACGCTTGTTCGTTTCGTTGAACACGGTCAAAACCCATGCGACCAACGTATTTGCCAAACTCGATGTACAGCGCCGTACCCAGGCTATTCAGAGGGCGAAAGCCTTGGGTATTTTGACCTGAATGCGCTCCTACTAAAGTATGATTTTGAAGGGACGTATCCCGATTCACCCGAAAGTACGAGGGTAGATTGCATTCGTACACCTTCCTTTGTCGCAGTTTTTCACTCAAAACGACTGTGATATGAACAAAACGATTCTTCGCTACGGCCTTCTTTCCGGTGTAATCGCCGCACTGCTCATGACCCTGACGGCCCTTTACTACCACAATTCAACCGACTTTTCCGGCGGTGAAGTCATTGGCTATGCCGGTATCCTGTTGAGTATGCTGTTTGTCTTTCTGGGCGTGCGTGCGTACCGGGAGCAACAGGAGGGGCGGTCTTTCGGATTTGGTAAAGCCTTTCAGGCAGGCATTCTGATCACCCTGATTTCCTGCGTATTGTACGTGGTTACCTGGCTGGTCGTATATGAAACCCTGATGCCCGATTTTATGGACAAATTTATCGAACAAAGCCTGACCAAATTGCGCGCCTCGGGCGCCAGCGAAGTTGTTGTGCAACAGGAGGCCGCCAAAATGCAGGAATACAAAACCATGTATGAAAACCCGCTGATTCGGGCAGCCATGACCTTTATCGAGCCTTTTCCGGTGGGATTGCTGGTCACGCTGGTATCTGCGCTGATTCTACAGCGCAAGTAATTCCGGTCGGGAGGACTTCAAACGTTAGCAAAAAGTGAAAATGAAAAAAAAGCGCAACCCCGCTGTAACACCCTTGTCCTTTCCAACGTCTGCTCAAATATCGGACGACCAAACATTTTCACACCCGTTTAATATCGACGTTATGAAGACCAAATCTTTTCTGCTGTTTTTGGCGCTTTTTGTCAGCCAACTGGCTATCGCACAACGTGAAGAAACCATCGCCGGCGAACGCAACCTGGGCTTTACCGGTGTCTGGGGCGGCAGTAAACACCAACTCATGAGCCTGGGCGACAACAACGCCTACCTGCGCGGCGGCTATTTCGGACTGGAGTTCGGCAAAGCCCTGTTCATTGGCTACGGCCGTTACCGCACCGACGACAATTTCACCCTCGGCGCCCTGCAAAACCAGAATTTCGACATGCGCTGGCGCGTGGGTACCCTGGGCTACGGGTTTCAGAACTACAAAGCCGTCCACCCGATGATCAATATCGACGCCGGCGCCGGCAAAGTCCGGATCGGTGATCTGGGCACCGATCGCATCGTAGTGATCCAGCCCTCGGCAGGTATCGAGATCAATGTGTTCCGCTGGTTCCACCTGGGCATCGAAGGCGGCTATCGTTTCGTCACCGATTCCGATCTTCCGGGCATCAGCGACCGCGATCTTTCAGGCGCCTTCGGGCAGGCCACCCTCAAATTTGGTTTTTCCTGGGGCCGCTATCACAAGCGGGATCATCGCCACGACGATGATTACGACCGTGACTGAGCGGAAACCGGTATTTTCAAAGAACATCCTGCGCCATAAACTGAAACTACCTTGTCACAGGCGCCAATCCCGTAGAATTTTGCGGGCTTGGCGCTTTTTTTGTGTCAAAAAGCGCCTGATTGACAGTAATGGCCAGCCGCCTGTGATGAAACTTTACCTGCTCCATCAGGTATTCTCCTGGGCTTCTCCGTACCTTTGCAGTCTATCTTAATTTGATTGCTATGGAAGTCCTGACCAACACCACCAACCGTACCTCAGCCGAGCTGATCGACCTCGAACACCGTTACAATGCACACAATTACCACCCCTTACCCGTCGTACTGGATCGCGGCGAAGGCGTGTTTGTGTGGGATGTGGAAGGCAAACGTTATTATGACTTTTTGTCGGCATACAGCGCCGTCAATCAGGGGCATTGCCACCCGCGCATCATTCAGGCGCTGGTCGAACAAGCCCACAAACTGACCCTTACCTCGCGGGCGTTTCACAACAGCCAATTGGGGATATACGCCGAATTCATTACCCATTATTTCGGATACGACCGCGTGCTGCCGATGAACACCGGCGTCGAGGCCGTAGAAACTGCCGTCAAACTTGCCCGCCGCTGGGGATATCGCATCAAGGGTGTTCCCGACGGGCAGGCGAAGGTGATCGTCGTCGACGGCAACTTCCACGGCCGGACCCTGCTGGCCATCTCGGCCTCCACCGACCCCAGCAGCCGCCGTGCTTTCGGCCCATACCTGTCCGGGTTCATCACCGTGCCTTACGACGATATCGACGCCCTCGAACAGGCTTTGCAGGACCCGCACGTGGTTGGTTTCCTCGTCGAACCCATTCAGGGGGAAGCTGGCGTAAATGTTCCTTCCGACGACTACCTGCCCAGAGCTTTCCAGCTTTGCCAGCAACATCAGGTCTTGTTTATCGCCGACGAAGTGCAAACCGGCGTTGCCCGCACCGGCCGGCTCCTGTGTTGCGATCATTTTGGAATCAAACCCGACCTGCTCATCCTGGGCAAGGCATTGAGCGGCGGCGTTGTGCCGGCCAGTGCCGTATTGAGTTCGGACAAAGTTATGCTGACCCTGCGCCCCGGCGAACACGGTTCCACTTTCGGCGGCAACCCGCTGGCTTGCGCCGTAGCCATGGAGGCACTTCGTGTGGTGGAAGACGAAAGCCTGGCTTCCAATGCCGAGTATTTGGGACAAATATTCAGAGCCCGCATGGAGGCCTTGTATCAAAAACGCCCCGATCTCATCAAAGGGGTTCGCGGCAAGGGCCTGTTGAATGCTGTGCTGATCAACGATGCCGAAACCAGCGAAACCGCCTGGAATATTTGTCTGGCCATGGCCGAAAACGGTTTGCTGGCCAAACCTACCCACGGCAACATCATTCGTTTTGCGCCCCCGCTCGTGATGACCGAGGAGCAAATGAATGAGTGCTGCTCGATCATTGAAGACGTTTTTACCCGTTTTGAAAAATAAGCGCATCGTACCTTGCGCCCCGTTCATCTATCCATTACTTCATTAATTCATTCCGCATAATGAACCTCCACGAATATCAGGGAAAGGAATTGCTCAAATCCTACGGCGTAAAGATCCAGGAAGGCATCGTTGCTGAAACCGACGCAGAAGCCGTTGCAGCGGCTAAAAAAATCAAGGAACTGTATAATTCCGACTGGTGTGTGATCAAAGCGCAGATTCACGCCGGCGGTCGCGGCAAAGGCGGCGGCGTCAAACTCGCTAAAAGCCCCGAACAAGCCGGCCAGATTGCCGACGACATTCTCGGCATGATGCTCAAAACGCCGCAAACTCCCCCGGAGGGCAAATTAGTGCGCAAGGTTCTGGTCGCCCAGGACGTGTTTTACCCCGGCGCCAGCGACCCCAAAGAATTCTACATCAGTATCCTCACCGACCGCGGCCGCGGCTGCAACGTGATCATCTATTCCCCCGACGGCGGGATGGACATTGAAAAAGTCGCCGAGGAAACGCCCGAACGCGTATTTACCGAAAACATCGACCCGCTGCTCGGCCTCCGGCCCTTCCAGGCCCAAAAAGTCGCCTTCAACCTCGGCCTTAGCGGCCAGGCTTACAAGGAAATGGTCGACTTCGTTCAAAAACTCTACGCCGCCTTCGTCGGCTCGGACGCCAGCCTCTTCGAGATCAACCCCTGCCTCAAAACCTCCGACGACCGTATCATCGCCGTCGATGCCAAAGTGGCCCTCGACGACAACGGCCTCTTCCGCCATCCCAACCTCGAAGCGCTGCGCGATACCTCGGAAGAAGACCCGGTCGATGTGGAAGCCCGTACCCACGACCTCAACTACGTCAAACTCGACGGCAACGTGGGCTGTATGGTCAACGGCGCCGGCCTTGCCATGGCTACCATGGACCTGATCCAGCTCTCGGGCGGCGAACCGGCCAACTTCCTCGACGTGGGCGGCACCGCCGATGCTCAACGCGTGGAAAATGCCATGCGCATCATCCTCAAAGACCCGCACGTCAAAGCCATCCTGATCAATATCTTCGGTGGTATCGTGCGCTGCGACCGCGTGGCGCAAGGCGTGGTGGATGCCTATCATACCATCGGTAACATCCCGGTGCCCGTCATCGTGCGCCTGCAAGGCACCAATGCCGATCTGGGCAAAAAAATCATCGACGAGTCGGGCCTCAAAGTGTACGGCGCCGTCGAATTCCAGGAAGCCGCCGATCTGGTGAAGAAGGTGCTAATGGGGTAATGGGGTAATGTGCTAATTAGTTAATGTGCTAATGTGCTAAAAATATAGCGCGGATGCTTCGGGGCTGCCGGGGCATCCGCGTTTTTCTGCCGCAAAACCATTGCGGGGCATACGACAACAATTCACGATCAATTATCCGCCCACGACTTCAGTCGTGGGTATTTGATTAAAAATATAGCGCGGATGTTTCGGGATTTCCGGGGCATCCGCGTTTTTTTACCGCAAAACCATTGCGGGGCATACGACAACAATTCACGATCAATTATCCGCCCACGACTTCAGTCGTGGGTACTTGATCCCCGATTTCCAATTCCCAGAATCCTTTCGACCTGCCATTCAAGGTCCCGATCTTCTTCCAGGCGCAATACCGGACAGGGAAGGCCATTCAACCATTCCAGTTCCTTGTCGCGGCTTCGCCAGCTATCGCCTGGCAGGTCGTAGTCGGCCGCCCAGCGCAGAAATTTTTCAAAAACAAGGTGCAAATCGCCGCCTTCCGCCAGGCGTTCGGGGCCATAACGCGCGGTTTCCCGCTTTCGGATGCGCTCCAGGCGCAACGCAGCGGGCAGCCAGCAACACACGGCCAGATCGAACCGGGGAATAAAAACATCGCCCCAGCCGCACATCGATCCGGACAGTACCCATTGTTCGCCAGCCCTGTCGAGGTCGTGGCCCAGCAACTGTCGGCGGTGGTCCGGATTGCGTTTTCGTTTATACGGCAGTTCATCGCCGGTAAACCAGTAGTAATCGTCGGTATCAAAAAAAGGATACCCCAGGCGCGCGGCAAGGGTGCGGCCCAGGGTGCTCACGCCCGAACCGGGCGCGCCAAACAAATGAATACGTTGCGGAAAAACAGACATCAGTCGTCCCGCTTTCGGAAGCGGTAGGAGTAAAGGTCGGGGATATTTTCGTAGTAACCGTCGAGTACTACGCCGTTATAAGCGCTTTGGATGGCCGCTATGGCCTCTGCTGCATCGCTGACGCGGTTGCCATTGACGCTGGCGATCACAAAACCGGGCTGCATATTGGTGGCTGCCACGATACTCCCGCGCCGTACGCTGACGACAATGGCGCCCTGCGAACGGATGTTGCGTTTTTCATCGCGGCTCAAATCGCGCAATTCAAAACCCAGCTGCTGGTCGAGCTCGGTGCCCTGTACTTTGGCCACCCCGGTGGAATTGTTGCCGTCTTTGAGCAAAATGTTGCTGCGCAATCTGCGGCCATTGCGCCAGTAATCGAGCGTCAGGCGGTCGCCGGGCCGGAAGCGACCGACAAACTCCTGCAGCTCCGGCGTGCTGCGTATCCGGGTGTCGTTCAGTCCGATGATCACGTCGCCGATATTCAGCCCTGCATCGTGTGCTGCGCCGTTGGTACTGACGCGCGTGACGTAAACGCCTTCGGCAGTCGGCAGCCCAATTTCGCGGGCGCGCTCACTGTCGAGGTCTTCGATGCCCACGCCCAGGTAGGCGCGCTGCACGACACCGAATTCGCGCAGGTCGCGGATGACTTTTTGCGTCAAATTGGAGGGCACGGCAAATGAATAGCCTTCGTAACTGCCTGATTCGGTAATGATTGCCGTATTAATTCCGATCAGCTCGCCGGCGCTGTTGACCAGGGCGCCGCCGGAATTGCCGGGATTGACCGCCGCATCGGTCTGCAAAAACGACTCAATGCTGCCGCCGCCGCCGAGGATGTCGATGTTGCGGCCTTTGGCGCTGATAATACCCGCCGTGACGGTGCTGGACAGGTTGAACGGGTTGCCTACGGCCAGCACCCATTCACCCACTCGGACGGAATCGCTGTTGCCAAAAACCAGAAAGGGCAGGTTGCCTTCATCAATTTTCAGCAGGGAAATATCAGTGGAGGGATCGGAGCCCACAAGTTTGGCCATGTAAGTGCGCCGGTCGGCCAGCGTGACTTTGATCTCGCTGCTGTTGTCGACGACGTGGTGGTTGGTGACGATGTAGCCGTCGGGCGTCACGATCACCCCGGAGCCGGAAGAGCCGGTTGGAGAAGCGCCCCACAAACCGCTTCGACTTTGTTGTACGGCGCGAATGTTCACGACCGCGGGCGTAGCCAGCTCGGCTGCAGTAATAAAATCCGTGGGCGCGGAAGAATAAAATCCGGCGTTCAGGCGGGCATTAAACAGTTTGTCGACCAGACTGGCATACTGCGCCTGGCCTTCTACGGATTGATTCCACAAAACAGCATGCCGCGGCTCGAACAGGCGGTAGAGGAAAACGGCGAATACGGCGCTTACCAGGGAAACAAAGCAGAGGGCTGCATATCTTTTCATACGCACAACAGGATAATTTTGCGGTAAAATTTGGCAGGTCGTTTGAAAACGAAGCGAACCGTAATTTAGTTTGAAGGGACAATATCCCCGCCAAAAAGTTGACAAGAAACAGGCCCAAAAGCGCGTTAATGCATCAATTTACCATTTAATTAACCAAAAATGCAATTTTGGAAATACCAGGGTGCCGGAAATGATTTCATCATGGTCGACCAGCGTGAGCGCCAATGGCTGACCCGCGCCGATACCGACCGCGTCGCTTTCCTCTGCGATCGCCATTTCGGCGTCGGCGCCGACGGGCTCATCCTGTTGCAATTGCGCGAAGGTTTCGATTTTGAAATGATCTATTTCAACTCCGACGGCCGCGAAAGCACCATGTGCGGCAACGGAGGGCGCTGCATCGTCGCATTTGCCCATCAGCTGGGGATTATCCGCGATCAATGCCGCTTTTTGGCCATCGACGGCGAGCATGCTGCGCGTATCACTGAAACAACGCGGGCATTGGCGCCCGGCGAAATTTGGGTGGAACTGCACATGCAGGACGTTCGCCGCGTCGAAACCTCGGGCGATGCATACGTGTTGAATACCGGTTCGCCGCATTACGTGCGTTTTGCCGAGCACCTCGAGCAACTCGATATGGTGCGCGAAGGCAGGGCTGTTCGTTATTCCGAAGCTTTTGAAAAAGAGGGGATTAACGTCAATATTGCCGCGCCGCTACCCGAGGGTTTCGATATACGAACCTACGAACGCGGCGTGGAAGACGAAACGCTGGCTTGCGGCACCGGCATCACGGCAGCCGCCATTGCCTGGCAACTCCGGCAAAACCTCCCGGCTCGTGGGCAGCGGGTGGAGGTATCGCCCATTCGCGCGCGGGGCGGCACGTTGTCGGTCAATTTTGTGGCCCGGCCCGACGGCAGTTTCAGCGACATTTGGCTGTGCGGCCCGGCCCGGCGTGTTTTTTCAGGAGAAATTTAAAAACCTTTCAATTCCACTATCGTGAGAATTTACCTGCTGTTGTTGTTTGTTATTTCAGGAAGCAGCCTTTTTGCCCAAAATGAAGGCATGTTCCGTATCCCCACGGTTGAACTCACCCCTTCGGAGCGTATCGTACAGGAACGGCAAATGCTCCGCCAGGCTTTTTTGTCGGGCGACGACCAGGGTGTCAACCGCCTGCTCGATACCCTGACGCTCGTGCTGGAAGATTCCGTGCTTGCGGCGACTTTTCCCGAAGAACGCTGGTTACTGTGGTACTGGACGGGCAATTACCCCCGCCTGTTTGCCGACGTTTTGGATTACAACCAGCATTATCGCTTTGTTCAAAGCCAAAAGTTGCCGCCGCCGGCCGATAGCCTGATTCAACTGCTGGATGAGGTTTCAGCTGCCAGTGCGCACCTGTTGTATCAAAAAATCACCGCCGCGCATCTTGGCGCCGAAGAAACGGCTTTTGCCACCCTGCACCTCCAGTACCTGCTTACCCCCCGACCGACCGATCGGCAAGTGGAGGAACAGGACGAAAACGTGGTCGCTTTTTTGGAAAAATTTCCCGCTTCCCCCTTCCGGTACTACTTGCGCAATTTTTTATACGGCCATACCAAAATGCTCAACAAGGGTGTCGATCTGGACATTATGCTCACCGTGGCGCGCCCCGACGGCCGCTACGGGGCGCATTTCCGCACGGCTGTCGGGTTTTCGTTCGGGATCGATTACTGGAAAAACCGCTGGCTGGTCGGCGGCCGTTTCGGCATGGGTTTTCAAAGCACCCGCATCGATTTTCTACTGGAACGCACCGATGTCGCCCGCGACTCCCTGGGCATACTCGGGTACCTCGGCGCCGAAACCGGCCTGATCGTACTGAACAAAGGCAAAGTCAGGGTAACGCCCATGGCCGGCGGCGGTCTGGCGCTGTTGAGCATACCCGCCCGCCGGGAATTTGACTTTGCGCAGCGCTACTCGTACCTCAATTTCTACGGCCAGGTCGGCCTCAACCTCGACTACCGCATTGGCCGGCGCAAAGACGCCTACGAATGGTCGTCGGGCGCTACCGGTCAGGGCGGCATTCGGGTCAGTTTGGGTTATCAATGGATGTCGTTCGGCAACAAAGACCTGGCTTTGCAGGGAAATATGTTGTTTATCGGGGTCGGTTATACCTTTATGACCCGGCACGCCTACCCTTTGTCTTACCAATAGTATCAGGATTAACACGAAAAGAGATGCCCAATTCAGCAATATTCGACTGGTTTTCCGATTTGAGTCCCGCCTTTGCCGCTCGTGAATGCTGGCACGACGGCAGTTATCACCGCCAGGTCAGTTGTCAGGTCACGTATCGCTCCGACGCACCTTTTGCCATAGCCTGCGGGGCGGCCCTGCTGGTCGAACACATCCGGCGCTTCCGGTTTTCTCCGGATGTCATTCAGCGCCTGGGACAGGTGAGCGATGCGCAGGGCCGGTCGGCTTTTGACGAAAGTTTTCTCAATCATTTGCAGCGCATGCGCCTGCAGGTCAACCTCTGGGCGCCCCCGGAAGGTACGCTGCTGTTGCCCGGCGAACCCCTGCTGATCGCCCGGGGGCCCGAAGACCAGATTCGTTTGCTGCGTTCGGCTTTCCGGCTGTTGTTCTGGGAATCGACGCATTGGGCAACCCGTGCGGCACTGGAGCGCTGGGGCCGCGGCGATCTGGTGGAAGAGGATACGCCGGCGGCGCCCTCTTTGCCCTTTCATCCCTCGGGCTGGAAAAGCCGGGCTTTGTTTGTCGGCGGGGCGGGCATAGATGCCCTGCACCCTGCGGAAACGGCGCCGGAAGCTGGCGACTTCTGGCAGGAAGGCACCCAGCTGGTGCAGATCAGGCGGCTTTTCAAGGGCAGCCAGCCTTTGGGCGACGTGTGGCTTAGCCGCGAACAGGAAGAGGTGGCCAGCGTGAGCAAAACCACGGTTCATTTCCGCGACGAACACACCCACCGCGTCCGGACGATCCATTTTACCCGTTTTCAAAACCTGTATCAGCCTGTTTTGTCGAAAGGCCATCCGGTGCTGGCAGCGCCCCGACTGGGTTATTTCCGGCAGCGAACCCTGAAGCAGATGGAAGCGTTTCACAAAGGTCATCTGGATGGATACGGAATGGGCTGGCTGGCCGTTTAATGGAGAGTTTTACCCGAAATCATATGGCAAACAACACAATCGAACTGCGAATTACTTTCAAAATCAGCCCCGAGCGGCTGTACAATGCCTGGCTTGACAGCGCCGAACACAGCGAAATGACCGGAACCAGCTCGGTCGCCAGTCCGGTCGCCGGCGCCGAATTCAAGGCCTGGGACGGCTACATATCGGGCAAAAACCTGGAACTGCTGGAAGGGCGGAAAATCGTGCAGTCGTGGCGCACGACTGATTTTGACGAAGAAGACCCCGATTCGCGGCTGGAAATCCGTTTCGACCCCGCGCCCGGCGGCTGTGTCCTGACCCTGATCCACAGCGACATCCCCGAGGGGCAGCCCGATTATGCGGAGGGCTGGCGGGAGTATTATTTCGAGCCGATGAAGGCGTATTTTGAGCAGTAAGCTGCCCGGAATTTATTCGAATTCAGCCAGTTGATAGGCTATGTAGCCCTCTTTGATTGCGTCTTTAAGCAATTGTTTATAGGGTTCACCGGGGCGGTAGAGGTAAATTTGTTTGTCTGGCCCCCGATATACCTGTTCAAATCTGGTTGCAGGCGATCCGCTTTTATCAAAAATAAACAAAGATTCTCTCAGCAGTGTCCAGCCGGCCCCAAGATGATTCACGTCGACGGCAAAAGCCTTTGACACCAGGGGTTTTTCATAATAGATGGGTTGGCCACCCAGGGTCAGCTTTTGCTGTACGTATTCAAATATGTAATAAGGGGAAACATTGGGTTCCTGCGCTTCCTCATGTAGAGCAACGAGGGGCAGGGTCTTGTTTACGAAATAGCCAGCCTGCCCGGACATACCTTGTTTTGACGGGTCATACGTAGTCATATCCGGCGTGATCAACTCAGCGACTTTCTTCGGCCCGGGTTCATAATAAACGAGCCAAACTTCGTTGGCATCCAGTTGTGCCCAGTAAACCAGGTGGATGTCGTGCTTCGGCCTGTATTGACACTGTGCAAGCGCAGTCAGCAAGACAGTAAGAGTGGCAAAGGCTGAAAAAAATTTGACGATGTGCATAAGGTGTTTTTTAAAACAAAGTCCCTGCCTGCGTCGGCGGCACCACCCCGATATGGTGGTAGGCTTTGGCGGTTGCCTGGCGCCCGCGGGGCGTGCGTTGCAGATAGCCTTCCATGATGAGGAAGGGCTCGTGTACTTCTTCGATGGTGCCCGGTTCTTCGCCCACGGCCGTGGCGATGGTGGTGAGGCCGACGGGCCCTCCTTTGAATTTATGAATAATGGCCGACAGGATGCGGTTGTCCATCTCGTCGAGTCCGTGTTCGTCGACGTCGAGCGCGGAAAGGCCGTAGCGCGCAATGTCCTGGTTGACAATGCCTTCGCCTTTTATTTGGGCAAAATCGCGGATACGGCGCAGCAGGGCGTTGGCGATGCGCGGCGTGCCCCGGCTGCGGCGGGCGATCTCGTGCGCGCCGTCGTCGGTGATTTCGATATCGAGGATGCCGGCCGAGCGGCGCACGATGCCTTCGAGGGTGGGTACGTCGTAGTAGTCGAGGTGGCAGTTGATGCCGAAACGCGCGCGCAGGGGCGAGGTCAGGAGGCCCATTCGGGTGGTGGCGCCCACCAGTGTGAAGGGGTTGAGCGTAATCTGGATGCTGCGGGCGTTGGGGCCGGAATCGATCATGATGTCGATCCGGTAGTCTTCCATAGCGGAGTAGAGGTATTCTTCCACCACGGTATTGAGGCGGTGTATCTCGTCGATGAAGAGCACGTCGCCGGGTTCGAGATTGGTCAGGATGCCGGCCAGGTCGCCGGGCTTTTCGAGTACGGGGCCGGAGCTCATTTTGAGTGCGGCGCCGAGTTCGTTGGCGATAATGTTCGACAGGGTGGTTTTGCCCAGGCCGGGCGGACCGTGGAGCAACACGTGGTCGAGCGCTTCTCCGCGCTGGAGGGCCGCCTGGATAAAAATCTGGAGGTTGTCGACGATTTTGCGCTGACCGCTGAATTCGTCGAGCAACTTTGGCCGAAGTGCCTTTTCGATGAGCTTATCTTCGCCGCCCTGCTCGTTGTTGAGTTGTTTTGACATCCAGGGCAAAATTCAAATTTTTTGTTTTGAAAGCCAAATTCTTTTTCCGCCATGCATGAGATAGTTCCGCCGCCGACCATCCAGCCCGATATTTTCTGGTACGGACTCCGGATCGCCGAGCCGGTGATTGCGCTCACGGCCCTGATGATTACCGCCGTGTGCTGGTATGCCTGGCGGCGCCTTGCGCGCACGGCGCAGTCCAATGCGGTGGTCTGGTACATCCGGGCCTTTTTCCTGCTCATCGGCGGCGCCACGCTGGTGGGCGGTTTGATCGGCCACGCTTTTTTGTACCATTTCGGTTTTCACTGGAAAATACCGGGCTGGGTGCTGAGCATGTTGGGTGTGGCGGCCCTTGAACGCGCGGCGATCCTGCATGCCAAACCCTTGATCGCGCCGTTTTGGGGCAGGTTTTTCAGCGTGATGAACGTCGTCGAACTGGTGGCGATCATGTACCTGGCCCTGGCGACCCTCAATTTTCACTATGTGGAAGTGCATACGGGCTACGGCCTGATGATCGTGGTGGGCCTGTTCGAGGGTTTTGTGTACTGGAAAACGCGCGACGCCGGCAGCCGGCTCATCCTGCTGGCGATACCGATCATGGTCGTCGCGGTGGTCGTCCATCTGGCTTATTTTTCGTTCAGCGTGTGGTTTACCTATTTCGACATCGGGCACGTGCTCATGTGTATGGCTTGCTGGTCGATGATGCTGGGGGCGGAGCGGATGCAGTTTTATGATAAAATCAGGGCATACAGGATTCGGGCTTGAATTTACAGGCTCCGAAACTGCAACCCCTTTTCAAACTCCCCGTGCATCAGCGCCACAATCGCTTCATACACCTGTTCTTCGCTTAAAAAATTGGCTTCTCCCAGGTCGAGCACGACGATCGGGATTTCCTCTTCGGTTTTGAAATAGTCGAAGTAGGCCTCCTGAATCTCCGTCAGGTACGCCGCGCTGATGTTGCGCTCCATGTCGCGGCCGCGCCGCTGGATTTGCCGCAACAGCACCTCCACCGGCCGGTGCAGGTAAAGCAGCAGATCGGGTTTGGGGTAGGAGTTGTTCAGCACGGTGAACAGCCTTTGAAAAAGGCGGAATTCCTCCTCGTTGAGGTTGTTTTTTGCAAAAAGCAGGGTTTTTACAAAAAAATAGTCGGCCACGGTGGTATTGCGAAACAGGTCGGGTTGCGCGAAGTGTTCCTGCAATTGTTTGTGGCGCTCGGTCATAAAAAACAGTTCGACGGGGAAGGCGTAGCGCTCGGGCTGCTCGTAGAAAAAGGGCAAAAACGGGTTGTCGGTGAATTGCTCCAGCACCAGCGCGTAGCCGTGGCTGTCGGCCAGGCGGTGGCAAAGGGTGGTTTTTCCCGTGCCGATATTTCCTTCGATCGCGATAAAACGGTGTTGCACAGCCGGATAGAGTAGGGGATCAGTCGATCATAACGACGTCGGAGGGGTCGTCGCATTCGGCGTAGAGTTCGTCGATGGCTTGTTTGAGCACCGGGTGAACAAATTCCGCGGCGATTTCCATCATGGGTACGAGAATGAACGCCCGTTTGTGGAGCTCGGGGTGCGGAATTTCCAGCCCTTTGTCGCGCACCACACGGCGGCCGTAGAACAGGACGTCGATGTCGATGGTTCTGGGGCCCCATTTTTCGCGGCGTTCGCGGCCCAGTTCGCGTTCGATCTTGGCGATGGCGTCGAGCAGTCCGCGCGGATCGAGGCTGGTGTTGACCATGACGACCTGATTGAGGAAGGCATCCTGATCGGTTTTGCCCCAGGGCGCGGTTTCGTACACGTGGCTTTTACGGGCGATTTTGCCGATGGTTTTCTGGATCAGGCCCTGTGCGGAGCGCAGCTGGGCAGCCCGGTCGCCCACATTGCTGCCGAGGCTGAGGTATACGTCGATGTATTTTTTCGTGACTTGAGTTTGCATGGGGGGCAAAGGTAACAAAACTGCAAATTGGGTGAGGCGGCGATAATTTCGACGAAGAAAGCGCTAATTTTGCCGTCCAAATTAACACTAAACTTTAACCGGTAATTATGAAGAATTTGCTTTGGAGTATCTCTGTTTTAAGTCTCTTGCTGTTTGCTGCCTGCCAGTCGAAAGACGCCAGCCTTGCCACTCAGATTACGGAACAAGCCGCGGCTGCAGAAGCCAATGTGCCGGAATTTACCACCACGGGTACTAATCTGAGCAATCTGGTCGATCAGGTGCAAAAAGTACCCGATGCGTTGAAAAAAGATACTGCTTCGAACTACGAACTCGTCCAACGCCGCATCGTTACGTTCCAGCCGAAATACGACAAATTGAACGGCGACTACGAAAGCCTGCTTCAGCAGATGAAGACCCTGTCGGCCGATTATGCGGCGGGTAAGATCGGAACCGACGAGGCCAAGAAAAAATACGATGAAATCAGCGCAGAGCTGAAAAGTATTGGCGAACACCTGAAAAGTTATCAGGAGACCTACAACCAGTTTTCGGCCGATTATGCCAAGATGATGGCCGATTTCAAAGGCAGTACGGAGTCGAACTAAGGTTTTTTTGTTTAAAAATATTCCCGGCATGATGAAGCCGGCTTACCATGAGTCATTCCGGTACACGGGATGGCTCATGGCGCTTCAGGGCTGATTTTTTGATTCGTATGGGTTTCGTAAGTGGCTGCTTTAACCAAACGCCGGCCGGATTTTTTGTGTGCAAATAGCGATGCAGCGAAAACTCTGGCTGCCGAATCCTGCATTTTGCCTTTTTTTGCTTCGGCTTTTCCAAACATCACAAAAATGCGATTGTCGTTCCTGTTCTTTTGCCTGGCTATTCTTGCCCCTGTTTTCCTTTCTGCACAAACTTCCACCCCGGCCGCGGCCATTGATCCGCGCTTGTACGAGGTATACGAAAAAGACTATCTCGAACGCCTGCGCACGGAACAACCTACCCTGATTCTGCGCTGGAATTTTTACCTGGACAATGCCTTCGTCGTCAGTGAATACCCCACCGACAAAGGCGATATGGGCCAATTGCCCGAACTGCAAATCACTGATCCCGAACATTTTAATATCTTGTTGATCGAACGGGACCAACCCACTGCCCGCGATTGGGACAAACCTGTGTTCTACCGCATTGCCGGCACGAACAAGATACTGATGTACTGGTCGGGCAAAGATTTTAACCGTAAATTCAGCGAGTGGCTCGCGAGCCGTTGAGGTCGCTATACCTAACCAATCCTTCTCTCCTTTTTGCTGCAACATGAAAAAACTGCTGCTTCTGCTGCTCCTCTTTGCGACGGCTTCGCTGGCTTTCGGCCAAAACTATATCATGAGCAATGCGCCGATCACGGATTGTTCGGGGACTTTTTACGATCCGGGCGGCCCTTCGGCCAATTATAGCAACAACCAGAATTTTACTGCCACGATCTGCTCCGACGGTACCAATGGCACCCACGTCCGCCTGAGTTTTTCGGGCGCCGATCTCGCAACGGGCGACCTGTTGTGTTTTTACGACGGCACCACGACGGCAGCGCCGCTTTTGTCGTGCTCCGACGATTACTCGCCCGGCCAACCCTTTGTGGTACAGGCCACGGCGGCGAATCCCAGCGGGTGCATCACGGTGAGTTTTATTTCTAATGGTAGCGGCGTTGCATCCGGCTGGGCAGCCTCTATTTCCTGCGTGCCGTCGTGCCAGCAGGTATTGGCCGACCTGGTCTCGACCAATCCTGCCGCGGTACCGGCCGACACCGGCTGGATCGACATTTGCCCCGGTCAGCGGGTGTTTTTCAACGGGCAGGGCGTTTATCCGCAAAATAATTTTGCCTACCCGCAGTCGGACCTGACCACCACTTTCGAATGGAACTTTGGCGACGGCGACATTTCGTACGGCCCCAATACCTCGCACCGTTTCGACGAGCCGGGCGGCTACTACGTCCAACTGGTGCTGATCGACGTGCAGGGCTGTCACAGCACCAATCTGATCAATCAGCGCGTCCGGGTGGCGCCCCCGCCGGATTTCAGCCTGGTGACGGCCCCTTCGGCCATCTGCGCCGGCGACACCCTCGAACTAAGCGCCAATGTAGCCGATTCGACCGGGGCGGAAACCCTGGTGGTGATGCCCAATGCGGGCACTTTTGCCGCCGAAGGATTCCGTTCGGATTCTTTGCCTTTGCCCGACGGTACGGGTATTCCCTACGAAACGACCATTTATTTTACAGAATTCTCGCCCGGTCAGGTGCTGACCAATGCCAATGACCTGCTCAACGTCTGCGTCAACATGGAGCACTCCTGGATGCGCGACATAGAAATCAGTCTGACCTGCCCGAACGGCCAGAGCGTCATCCTGCACGATCATCCCGGCAACTTCGGCAGCCAGGTTTTTCTGGGCGTTCCGAACGACAACGATGCCTTTTTTCCCATACCGGGCGAAGGATTTGAATATTGCTGGACGAATAACGCACCCAACGGCACCTGGATCGAATACGCCAACAGCGTATTGCCGCCTTTCGGCGGTACCATACCGGCTGGCGATTACACCCCTTTCGATCCCTTTACCGATCTCATCGGTTGCCCGCTCAATGGCGAATGGACCATCACGGTAACCGACCTCTGGCCCATTGACAACGGATTTATTTTTTCCTGGGGGATTACGTTCGATCCGGCGCTTTACCCTGATATCGAAACCTTCCAGCCGCAGTTTGTCAATTGGGGCTGGAACAGCCATCCTTCCATTTTTTACAGCAATTCCGATTCCATCGCCGCTTCGCCGCAAAATGCGGGGACAGCCGGGTATCTGTTCAGCGTGACGGATGCTTTCGGCTGCACCTGGAATACGACCGTCACGGTGCCGGTGTTGCCGCCGACGCACCCCAATTGCCATACTTGCCAGGAGCAGTACAATGAATTGCCCGATACCTTCCTCTGCGCAGGCTCATCGATCATGCTCGACGGTGCATTCAACGGACAGACGCCGCAGGAGATTCGTTTTGAAGCTTTTCCCGACTACCCGGTGGGTAACGGCAACCACCCGCACAGCAACCCTTACGTATCGCCGATCGCTGTGAGCAGTCTGGGTTTCAACACCCTGACCAGTCCGACAACCCAGATTGCCTCTATTTGTATCGATATAGAAACGGATTTCGATGCAGACCTGAACATTTACCTGCGATCACCCGACAATAAAACCCTGGAACTCTCGACCGGTAACGGCGGGGCGGGAGACAATTACAAAATCACTTGTTTTTCGCCCGTGGCTTCTACACCAATAGTGGGGCAGGCGGCGCCTTTTAATGGAACTTACCAGCCGGAAGGCAACTGGAACAACCTGAACAACGCCGCCATCAACGGCGACTGGAAACTGCTGGTGTCCGATGGTTTCGGCGTCAATCAGTTGGGCAGGGTCAAATGGTGGAGTATCAGTTTTAACGTGCCGACCAATGTAACGTACACCTGGACCAACTCCGCGACCCTGAGCTGCAACAACTGTCCCACACCGACGGCTTTGCCGCTCAATTCTGCGACTTACGTCATGACGGCGGTCGACAATTTTGCCTGTATACACCGCGATACGGCGACGGTGACGGTCGGTAGCTTTTATCCCGCTCCGGGCAATCTGGATGCCGCGATCGGCGCGCCCGGTACACTGGTCTGGACCTGGACGGCCGTTCCCGGCGCTTCAGGCTACGAAGTCAATGTCAACGGCGCCGGCTGGCAAGCCGCCAACGGCACCCTGAGCCACACGGTGTCGGGTCTGTCGGCCGGTGATCTGGTCAATATCATGGTGCGTGCGCAAGGCGGCAACCCCAACTGCCCGCCCTCCGTTGCAATCGGTTCGGAAACTTATTTCAGTTGCACGCTGGTGGCAACCTTGAGTTCTCAAACCCCGGCCTTGTGTTTTGGCACGGCCACTGGTTCGGTTGTTATCACAACCACCGGCGCAGCCGGCGCCCCGGTATTTATTCCCGACGGCAACGGCCCGGTACAGTCCAGCGGTACCTTTCAGAACTTTTTCACCGCCGGCGCGCATTTTGTCATCGTACAGGACACCAGCGGCTGCCGAGATACCGTCGATTTTGTAATCACGGAGCCAACCCAACTCAGCGTCGACGCGGTAGCTACCGACGTACTGTGTTTCAACGACGACAACGGTTCGGTGACGGCCAATACCCAGGGCGGTACACCGATGTACACCTTTGCCTGGCAAACCTGTGCCGGTGTATCTGCCGGCGCTGGACAAACCTTGAACAACCTGGTTGCCGGTTGTTATCGCGTGACGGTTACCGACGCCAACGGATGCACGGCGACTGACAGCGATGTAATCGATCAACCTACGGCTTTTGTTTTCAGTTCGACACAGGATTCGGTCAATTGTTTCGGCGCCAGCGATGGGGGCGCCACGCTCAACGTGACCGGCGGCACGCCGGGATACACTTTCAAATGGGACAACGGAGAACTCACACAAACGGCTGTTGCGCTCAATGCCGGCTTTCACTCCGTGACCGTGACCGATGCAAACGGCTGCAAAGCGGTGACCCTCGTTCAGGTCCTGCAACCCACTCAACTGACGATTACCAGCACCACGGCGACCGATGTCGCCTGTTTTGGACAAAATAATGGCTCCGCGACGGTCACTGTGACCGGAGGGACTACTCCTTATTCGTACTTCTGGACCGGGGCACAAACCAATGCCACGGCAAACAACTTGCCGGCCGGCCCATACAGCGTAACCGTAAGCGATTTTCACAATTGTACGGCCGTGGGTTCCGCGGTAGTCGGTTCGCCGACGCAACTGGTCGCGCAGTTCTCCTCGGTAACCAACGAGCAATGCGGCGGCGCTTGCGACGGCGCCGCGAGTATTCAGGTCAGCGGCGGCGTCATGCCCTATGATTATCAATGGAATAACCCGAACGTGCCCGATGGCAATCCCACGGCCACGAACCTTTGTCCGGGTAATTATGTCGTCACGATCATGGACGACAGCGGTTGTACGACCACGGTCACTACGGACGTGCAAGCTGCCGTGCCTATGATTGTCAATATTTCCGTCGTCCAGCCTTTGTGCGCCAATAATGCCAACGGCACCCTCACCGCCACGATTTCCGGCGGCGCCATGCCTTACCAAACCGTTTGGAGTACCGGATCGAACATGCCTGTTATTCCAAATTACGCCTGCGGACAATCATATACACTCACCGTTACGGATGCCCAGGGCTGTACTTCCACACAAACGCTGCCCAACGCACCCTGTCCGGGTTTGCTCGAAATTACCAGTATCGCGCCGACACCGGCCTTGTGCAATGGCGACGCCAACGGGCAAATTGCCGTCACGGCGAGCGGCGGTACAGGTACCTTGAATTACCTCTGGAACGACCCCAACCAGCAATTCGGTCCCTTTGCGTTCAACCTCACGGCGGGGCCTTACATCGTTACTGTTACAGATGCCAACGGCTGCAGCCTTACCGCTACGGCTACTGTCGACGAACCCGACCCGCTGACGGCCGTCATTACGCCGACCAATGCCAAATGCTTTGGCGAAAGTTCGGGCTCGGCACTGGCGGTCGCGAGCGGCGGCACCGGCCCTTACAACTACAACTGGAATGTGCCGCAAACCGGGCCTGAGATCATTAATTTGCCTGCCGGCGTGTACTCACTAACCGTAACCGATGCCAACAATTGCCAGTTCTCCGGCGTCACGGCAACGGTTGGGCAGCCTTCCTCAGCCGTGCAGATGAGCGTCAGTCAAACCCTTATCGCCTGTTATAATATTGATCAAAATACTGCCCAGGCAGCCGCCTCTGGTGGCAACGGCGCGCCGTTCAGTTACATGTGGAGCAATGGCCAGACCACGGCTGCTGCCACCGGTCTGAATGCCGACCTTTCGTACAGCGTCACGGCCAGCGATGCCCAGGGTTGCTCGGCGGTACAAAGTCTGGAACTGGACGAACTGGACAGTATCGCCGTAAACGTCGCCTTTACCCAACCCAACTGTGCAGGCGCAGCGGATGGCCAGGCGGCTGTCAACTTTATCGAAGGTGGCATCGGAGGCGGAATTATCAATAACTACCTCTATACCTGGAATATACCGGGCGCCACGGGTGTCAGTTTTGTCGATGGTTTGTCGGCAGGTACCCCTTATTCCGTCACGGCATCCGATGCGCAGGGCTGTACGGGCACTTTTGCTTTCAGCCTCACCGACCCGGTGCCCATCGTGGTAGTGGCCGCGGCCAACAACGTGACCTGTGCAGGATTTTCCGACGGCACGGCCACGGTGACTTCCGTTCAAAGCAATCAGGACGTGACCGGGTACGTGTGGAGTAATGGCGAAACCACGAAGCAGATAACCGGCTTGCCCGCGGGTACTTACACGGTCACTGTGACCAATGCGAACAGTTGCACCGGCCTGGCCTCGGTTGTTGTGGAAGAACCTTTGCCGCTGAACCTCGATTTTGAAGTGGACGAGATCAAGTGCGCCGGCGACAGCAATGCGACCATTCAGGTCAATGTAGCCGGTGGTACGCCTGAATATCAATTATTGTGGAATACCGGCGATCAGCAGGACGAACTGAGCGGCATCGGTCCCGGCGTCTACATCATTACGGTAACAGACGCCAACAACTGCGTACTGGTCGATTCGATGCGGGTCATTTCTCCCGATCCGCTGAACATAGGCCTCGAAACCTTTGATGTCGATTGTTTTGGCGAAACTAACGGGCGGATCAAAATTACCGTCATAGGGGGCGAATTGCCCTACCGATACAGCCTCGACGGCGGCCCCTTCATGGGCACTTCCACTTTTATTCAGGTGCCGCCGGGGGCGCATACCGTGGTGGTGCGCGATGCCAACGGCTGTACCAATTCGGCCACGGATACCATTCAGCAACCGCTGCCTGTCGAAGTATTTATCGGTATCGACACGACCATTCTTTTCGGAGAATCGCTCCTGCTCGAAGCCGAGGTCGCCAATGCCGTGGGTATGCCCGTTTTCCAATGGCAAAGCGCGCTGGCGGATACGCTGGTGTGTCTAGATTCGCTCGATTGCTATTCCATACTTGTTCAGCCGGAATACGGCAATGTGTACAAACTCACGGTGATTGATGAAAACAACTGTCGCGGCTATGCTCAAATACAGGTACAGGTAGAGAAGCCACGGGGCATTTTTGTGCCCACCGGATTTACGCCCAACGGAGATTTTAATAACGACCTGCTGGTTGTTTATGGCAAAACACGCACCGTCCGTCAAATCACCTCTTTCCGCGTCTACGACCGCTGGGGCGAGCTCGTGTGGGAAGACAAAAATTTCCCGATCAACGACGACAACCGCGGCTGGGACGGCAACTTCCGGGGAGAAGCCTGCCAGTCGGGCGTTTACATCTGGACAGCCGAAGTGGAATACCTCGACGGCTACACCGAAACGGCCAAAGGCCACACGACTCTGATTCGCTGATTTTGTTAAACACCTTTTATGTTAACCGTTTTCTCCGAAATTAACGCCGCTAAATAACCCTCCTCATGCGCTATAACTACACTCCTGTCTTGTTCCTTCTGGCCGTCCTGTTGTCGGCAAGCACCGCTTCTTTTGCTCAGGACCCGCGTTTTTCACAATATTACGCTTCGCCCTGGAACCTCAATCCGGCCATGACCGGCGTTTTTTCCGGTAAATGGCGCGTCACGGCCAACTACCGCGACCAATGGGGAAGCATCCTCGGCGATACGCCGTTTCGCACCTATTCCGCTGCCGCCGACCTGCGCGTCAACGTTGGCGGGGGCGATGATTATGCCGCTTTCGGGATCGGCGCCATGCACGACGAGGCTGGCGTAGCCCGCTATGCACAAAACAAAGCGCATCTGGGCGGCGGCTTTATCAAACAACTGTCGGGCGGCCGCTACCAGGCCGAGCACTACCTCTCGGCCGGAGCGCAGTTGGGTTTTGGGCAAAATTCGGTCGACTGGAGCCGGCTTTGGTTTACCCGGCAGTTTGACAACGTCAATGAAATTCCGGATGGGAATCTTTCCAACGGAGAACCTTCGATGAATGCCAACTCCGGCGTGTACCTCGATTTCAACGCCGGTCTGCTCTGGTACGTTCTGTTTGGCGAAGGCGGCTTTTTTTATGCCGGCGGCGCTATGCACCACCTCAACTCGCCCAATATCGCGCTGACGGACAACGGCAACGAAACGTTGTATTCCCGCTGGTCGGGTCACGTGGGCGGCCAATTGCCCGTTACGGAAAATTTCAGCCTGCTGCCCGGCGCCCTGGTGATGAAACAAGGGCCCGCTTTTGAAACCGATTTTGGTCTCAATCTTCGCTATTCCAACAACGATTACAACGAACTGGCCCTCCGCGCCGGCGCCTGGGCACGCCTGGGCAACCGCCTCGACAAAGGTATTCAGGCCGACGCCGTCACGATCGTCGGGATGCTCGAACTCGAACGCTGGATGCTGGGCCTGAGCTACGATATCACCGTTTCGTCGCTGGCTGGCGCCAACAATTCGCGCGGTGCGTTTGAAGTATCGCTGACTTATTTTCACCCCGAATACCGCCGCGGCCGCGTAGAATGCCCACGTTTTTAAACTTTAACCGCCGTTTACCATGAAAATCAAGCTGCTTTTTTTGTTGTTGATCATTGTCAACAGTCTCACGGCCCAGGGTCTGAAAATTACCCCGGAAAGACCCCAGGCCGGGCAAACAATCACGTTTGAATACGACCTGACCCGCGGTCCGCTGAAAGCGTATGCACAGGAGGCCGCCGTGCAGGTGATGGAATTTTCGGAAAACGGCACGCCCGAATCCCGCCCGGCCTGGGTATCGAACGACGGCAAAACCCTCAGCGGTACGATCCGGCCCGCCGCGGCAACCCTGGGGCTGGTGCTGCATTTTACCGGCGGCGAACATTGGGACAACAACAATGCCGCGGGGTACTACGTCCTGATTTGCCAACCCGACGGACAACCGCTGCCCGAGAGCCGGGCGGCAAAAGTGGCTTTCCACAGCCGTTGGGGCAGCCTCGTAGAACTGGAAAACAAGCCGGCCTCCAACCTGGCTTTGCTCGACGAAGAATTCGCAGACCACCCCGACCTGAAGAAAAAATACTTCCCGCAATACGTATCGGCGCTTCTTTCCGTCAAACGCGGCGACGAAGGCAAACAGGCCGCTCTGGCCCTGCTCGATCAGGTCGTCAGCGATCCCGGCACCACGGAGAAAAACCTGCAGGCTGCCGTTCGCCTGTTGGACCGCATCCAGGAAAGCGCGCGCGCTAACGCGCTGAAAGAACGCCTGCGCAAAGAATATCCGCAGGGCTTGCAGGTACAGCAAGACCGCCAGGCTGCAATCCAGTTGCAAAACGACCTGACTGCCCGCGAACAGATGATCGCCGACTATGTCAGCAGTTTCCCGCCGCAAACCGACGCCGATCGCGATGCCATCGACCAGATGTGGAACCGCCTGGCGACCAAATATGCCGACCAGAAACAGTGGGACAAATTCAAGGCCGCCGGCGAAAAAATGCGCCCGCCGGCCCGCGCTTCGCTCTACAATAACATCGCCTGGGACCTGGCCGAGCACGGCGAAGACCTGACCCAGGCCAAACTGCTCGCCGGCGAGGCCGCCAACTGGGCCAAAACCGAATACGAAACCCCCGCGCAGCCCCAACCCGCTTACCAAACGCCGCAGCGCTGGCAGACCTCGCGCGCCAACAACTTTGCCGGCTACGCCGACACTTATGCCTACGTGCTGGATAAATCGGGCGATGTAAAAAGCGCCATTTCCTGGCAGGAGCAAGCCGTGGCGCTCAGCAAAGGCGAATCGACCGACATGAACGAACGCCTGGCCAATTACCTGGAAAAAGACAAATCGCCCGAACTGCGCTACCGCCTGGAATCATTTATCCGCAATGGACAGGCCTCGCCGGCCATGAAAACCCAGTTTAAAAAGTTATACATCTCCGAAGACCGCTCGGAAGCCGGTACGGCCGCCTATCTCGCCGAACTGGAAAAAGCCGGTCTGCAAGGCAAACGCAAGAAACTGGCCGCGGAAATGCTCGACCGCCCCGCGCCTGCATTTACCTTGAAAAACCTGAAAGGCGAAACCGTCAGCCTCGAAAGCCTCGGCGGCAAAGTGGTGGTGATCGACTTCTGGGCAACCTGGTGCGGGCCCTGTAAAGCTTCTTTCCCTGGTATGCAAAAAGCAGTCGATCAATACAAAAACGATCCGCAGGTCGCTTTTGTGTTCGTGGATACCTGGGAGCGGGCGCCCGACAAAGCCAAAGCTGCCGGCGATTTTATTCAGGAGAAAAATTACACCTTCAACGTGCTGATGGATACGGAAGACAAAGTTGTTTCCGACTACGGCGTTTCCGGTATCCCTACCAAATTTGTGGTGGATAAAAACGGCCGTATCCGTTTCAAAAGCGTAGGCTTCGGAGGTGATGCCGACGCACTCGTGGAAGAGATCAATTTGATGATCGAACTGGCAAAAGCGCAGCCTTGACGTTTCGACGGCGTACTTTTGTCCCCGTATGACCCAGCAGATTCGCCATTCCTTTCTCTCTATTGTGGGGGTGCTCCAGACCCCGCACAACATTCGTGAATTGTCGGCCTGGCTTACAGGCCTTTATGCCGAATTGTCGGCCAATTTTTCGGATTTTGAGTTCGTGATCGTCAACAACCACCTCGACCAGGCGCTTGTCGATGCGGCTATCCGGCCCCTGCCGGAGGCTTTGCGGCAAAATATTTTTTTGCTCAACCTGAGTACCCGCACTGGCCGCGACAACGCCTTGCTGGCCGGACTCGACCGGGCCAACGGCGATTATGTGGCGGTTTTTGAGTTCGATTTCGTTCAAAAACCCGAACTCGTCACCCGGATGTGGGAAAAAAGCCGGGAGCACTTCGACATCGTTTACCTCCGCGCACGGGAACGCCGGCAGCCTTTTTTACAACGCCTGTTGTACCGGGCCTTTTACGGCATCATGCGGCGCTACTCGGGGCTTCGGCTTGATCCACGCGCACACCATACCCGGCTCATCAGCCGGAGGGCCTTGAATTCATTGCTTCGCTTGCGCGAAAACAGCCATTATCTGAAAGCCATTTATGCCCTCGTCGGCTACAATACCACGGTCATCGACGTGGAAGAGCCACTTTTTCCCGACGCGGGCACGAGTTGGGGGGAGCAGTTCAGGGCCTCGCTCGTTGCGGTCACGTCGTTTACAACCTTCCTGCGCAGCCTGATGCTCTGGATATTTCTGTTCTCCTGCGTTGTGGCCGGAACAGCCGTGTTCAATGCCGTAAAAGTCAAACTCACACGGGTCGATATTTTCGGCGATTATCAGGAAGCATTGAGCGGCTGGGCCTTTCTGGTCGTGATTATTTCGGTGTTTTTTGCCATTACCTGCCTGAATTTGTACGTAATGTCGATCTACCTGTCCAATATTTATACGGAAATCAAAAACCGGCCACCCTACATTCTGGAATCGGTGAAACGGTATTAGCGGGGGGGCGGATTGATTTTTGACAAATCTCCGTTAATTAGCCTACCTTTGCACCAAGTTCCCCAAAACAACCCTCAATTGCGCGGAGGCAGGTTTGCCGGCCGCGATTTTTTTTGTTTAATAATACTATATGACTTTTCAGGATTTAAACCTCATTGAACCTATTCAGAAAGCCCTGGCCATGGAAGGCTATTCCACGCCGACTCCCATCCAGGCTCAATCCATCCCTCACACATTAAAAAGCCGGGATTTGTTGGGCTGCGCCCAAACCGGCACCGGAAAAACGGCAGCATTTGCCCTGCCGATTCTGCAAAATCTGATCACCACCAGTTCGGAGAAGCGCCAACCCCTGCGTCAGATTCGTTCGCTGATCCTGACGCCCACCCGCGAATTAGCCATCCAGATCGGAGATAGTTTTACCGCCTACGGCCGTTTTATCCGCTTGCGGCACACGGTGATTTTTGGCGGCGTATCACAACAAAAACAGGTCGAAGAACTGAAGCGCGGGATCGATATCCTCATCGCGACGCCCGGCCGCCTGCTTGATTTGATCCAGCAGGGTTTTATCAACCTTCGTCAAATCGAGATTTTCGTCCTCGACGAAGCCGACCGCATGCTCGACATGGGCTTTATTCACGACGTGCGCAAGGTAATCGCCCTGTTGCCGAAGCAACGACAGACCCTGTTTTTCTCCGCAACTATGCCGCCGGAGATCCAGAAACTCGCCGACAATATTTTGTCACAGCCGGTAAAAGTATCGGTCGACCCAGTGTCGTCGACAGCCGAAACCGTGCGGCAGAGCCTTTATTTTGTTGAAAAAAAGGACAAAAAAGGGCTGCTGATCCACTTGTTGCAAAACCCGGCCATTCCGGAAGTACTTGTGTTTACAAGAACCAAACACGGGGCCAACAAGGTGGCCAAAGACCTGAATGCCGCCGGCATCCGCGCCGAGGCCATTCACGGCAACAAATCTCAGAATGCCCGCCAGAATGCGCTGAATGCCTTTAAAAAACGCCAGATCCGCGCGCTGGTCGCCACCGACATCGCCGCCCGGGGGATCGACATCGACGACCTCACCCACGTGCTTAATTACGAAATGCCGAATATCCCCGAAACGTACGTGCACCGCATTGGCCGAACTGGCCGGGCCGGCGCCAGCGGTATCGCGATTTCTTTCTGCGACGCCGAAGAGCGACCCTACGTACGCGATATTCAGAAACTGATCGGGAAAAGTATACCCGTGGCGGTATCCGACTATTTGCCCGGCGCCGACTCAGCGCCTATCGCCCCGGCCGTATCGCCGGAAAAGAAGAGTGCCCCGCCCCGGCCGAAAGTCAACGCACCAGCACAGCCGCCAAAAGAAAAGTCCGACAACAAAAGACGCAATTCCCGCCGCCGTTATCGCGGAAAGAAAAATGCAACTTCTGACAGTCGGACTTCGGAAAGGCCTGGCTTCTGACGAGCGTCAATCGTAAGCGTAGAAGCTGTTGGCGATTTCGATAGCCTTGCTTTCCTTGCCGTTTTCGTAGGCGATGATAACCAGAAGGTTGGTGCTGCTTTCGCGGTCGAGCAACGCCACGATCAGGGCATTGACGCCGTCTTTGGTTCCCTTGACGTAGTACCCCGTAAAGTCGTCGACATCAGCTTCGTCGGCAGCTTCCACAGAATCGTATTCCAGTTCGACCGCCATGGCCACAACCGCCTCCGCGAGGTTGTCCTTGGTCACGTTTTCATCCTGAAAAGGCAGGATGGAAAGGGCCATCGAACCGTTTTCGGCGCTAAATTCCTCCGAGTTGTTGGTTGTAATCGTGAAGTCGCGCGGAATGGAAAATCCTACGCCATGGGTATCCCAGTGATAATCGATCATTTGGGCGGAAACGGTGCAGGAGCAGGCGATAAGCACTGTCGCGGCCAGCAAGAGTTTTTTCATACGAGTAGATGGGTTTTAATAATGAAATAACCTCGTAAAGGTGAAAATTACCCATCGTATCGAAGCAGCAAACCGGAAAAAAATTGCACTGAAACCGGGTTAAATCGACGTTACTTTTCCAGTCTTTCTTCGTCTGGAAGGCGCAATAACGCGGAAGTCGCTAATTTTGCCGAAACCACCATTTTTTCACGCAAAACAATAAAATCTATGTCTGTTCAAGCCAAGTACCAGCCCGTTCTTGATTTCGCCTCCAATCTGGATGTTCAAAACGGCTCCGTCATGGAAGAAAACGGCGTACTGAAAGTTACCGGTACTGTCCATACACAATATGAAAAAAACCAAATCTGGGACCGCATCAAAGAAGTGGGCGGCGACAACCCGAATGATATCGTAGCCGATATCCGCGTTGCCCAGACGGCCTACTTCGCCAAATACACGGTGGAAAAAGGCGACTCGCTGAGCAAAATCGCCAAGCATTTCTACGGCGATATGATGAAATACAAGCAAATCTTCGAAGCCAACCGCTCCATCCTCGACGATCCGGATCGCATCGAAGTCGGCCAGGAACTGATCATTCCGTTCGAGCAGTAATTTTTCGGCCGAATAAATTTAAAGGCGCAAGGCAGAAGGTTCTGCTTTGCGCCTTTTTTATAGTCTACAGAGTTTTTTTAAAGGCGAATGGCAACCGTCGCTACAAAGCTTCTCCCGTCGGAAGGCCAGATGCCGGGGCCGGGGTAGAATGTCGGGCGTTTGGTGAAATATTGTTCGTCGAGCAGGTTGCTGGCGCTCAAACGCAGTGTGAGTTGCGGGGAAATCCGCCAGGTGGCATTCAGGTCGAGCAAGCTATAAGCGGGTACCAAACCAACGGCGCCGTTGGCCGAAGGTTCTTTCGTATTGAACGGATCGGCGTACGATTCGGCGGTATAGCTGTACAAAAGCGAGACGCTGAGTTCTTTATACCGCACATTGAGGCCGTTGCGGCTGATCCATTCCGGCACGCTTTCGACGCGGTTACCCTTTATGCCGCGGTTTTCACGGCTGCTGACGCGCAGCGAGTCGCCCAGGTAATCGGCGTTGAACCAGGAAGTCGAACTGAAAATATTGACCCGAACTTCGTCGCTCAGGTAAAAGCCGTATTCTGCGAAAAGTTCGAGCCCCAGGGTGCGGGCATCGCCGATATTGGTGCGATAGAGCACAAAAGTATCGCGGCTTTCGTCGTACTCGGCCAGGTTGCCCAGGCGGTTGTTGTATTGCAGGGCGAAAGCGCTGAGATCCCATTTGAAATTGCGGGTACTGCCACGCCAGCCCAGTTCGAGGTTGTATCCGAAAGCGTCTTCCAGGTCTTTATCTACCTGTTCATAGATGTTGGCCGGAATAATATCTTTCAGGATGACCGGGCGGTAAGCCTGCGACCATCCGGCATAAAATGTCTGATTTTCGCTGATTTGATACTCTGTATTGACGCCCAGAAGCGGGAAATTGTGTTCAATGGTGTTGAGCAGTTCCTGCGGGTCGTAATACGTGGTTTTTCCGGAGAGTTTGGAATGGCCAGATTCGTAGCGGAAACCCGGGCTCAGGGAGAGCGAGCGGGTCAGTTGAAATTTGTTTTCGAGGAAAAACGCAACATTGCGGCTGCGCAACCACAGGTCGCGCCGGAAACCGTTGGCATCCACGCTCAGATCGTAATCGCTGCCCGTGGTGCCGACGCCGAGTTGCCGGCGGTTCAGATCGTTGTGCATGTATTGCACGCCGGCGGCGAGGTTAGAGGTATTGCCCAGCAAGTCGTAGTGGCGCAATATTCGCAACTCTGTGGTGTAACTGTTGAAATTGTCAATGTCGACCTGGCGGGCATTGTAGGTCAGCGAAGCGGCGTTGATGGTATCCTTCACGTTGGCCGGGCGGTCCCACATGACGCTGTTGCGGTAACCCAGCACAGCAGAGGCCGTCCAGCGCAGGCTGGTCCGGTTGTCGATATGCCAGTCGAGCGTAAAGGAAGGCACATAAATTTCCGGGCTGTAAAAGTTGCGGGAGCGGGTCGACTGGCGCGGGTTGGCTTCGAATTGCGCGTCGGTCAGCGCGCCCGGAAGGCGGTAGATGTATTGGGAGCGCAGGAATTCGGCGCGAAGCGACAAGCGGTCATTGAGGTGGTAACGGAGCATCAGCCCCTGCCCGTCGAAGTCCGATTCGGCATTGTCGCGGTAGCCTGAGGAAACGCGTTTGCTGTAATACGCCTGGTAATCGAGTCGTCCGATACGGCCGCCGACGGCATTGTAGGTGCTCAGCAAGCCGTAGGAACCTACCGAATTGATCGATTCCAGGCCGATTTGTCGCGTGGTATCGGGTTGGCGAAGCACGTAGTTGAGCATACCGCCAAACTGTGCGCCGTATTGCAGGGCCCCGGTGCCGCGTACCAGTTCGATACGGCCGATGGCTTCCATGGGGATGCTCAGGTGGCTGGCCGGGTAGCCGTACATGTCGGAATTGGTGATGATACCGTCGGTGCGTACGTTGAATTCCCAGCCCCGGTGCGGATCAAGGCCTCGGGTGGAGATATTGACCTGATTGCCGGAACCGTCCATGTCGTACACAAACACGCCGGGAATTTTGGAGAAGATCTGGCGAGCGGTTTTTTCAGCGATGTTGGCGTCGGTATTGTCCAGGCTGATTACCTCGCTCTTTTTACCCGCCCAGATGTAGGTGCCCTGAACGGGTGGCAGGCGGTCGATGGTCAGCCGCTGGGTGCGGATGGAGACTTCGCGCAGTTGGATGGAATCTTCGGGAATTTGCGCGAACAGGGCGCTTGAGTACAAGCAGATAGTCGAAATGAACAGCAGATTCTTCATAAGGCGATACGGCAGCAAAGGACAGGAAGGGTAGCCGGATTTACCTTAAAATGGAATTAGAACTGGTTTAATACACCCTTAAACAGATTCGTTCTAACCGCCGGAAGCATTTTCCGGGGTGGCGGGATAAACTTTCTTCACGGTATCGACCTCCATGGCTTCGCCTTTGTGGAAAAGGCCCTTGTGTACTTTCACGAGTGAATCCTGAAAATACTCCGCTTCAATAACGATTTCACCTTCTTTGGACCATTTGCGGAAGAACCCTGTTTTTCTGCTGTTTTTAAAATCGGCAGTAAACTGAATTTCACCCGAGTCGTACCACAGGGTATCGCCCAGGTTTTTTTCACCGGCCATGAAATGTTGCACCTCGCGGATATTTCCACTGGGGAAATAATAAACGGTGCGGCCTTCTTCGAGGTCATTTTTAAAATTGCGTTCGGCTCTCACCTTCCCGTCGGGATAATACTCGATCATTTTTCCTTCTTTGCGGCCATCAACTACGTAGTATTTACGCTTTATCGCTTTGGTATCGAAATAGTCGATTTTTTCCAGCGGAGTGACGTTTTTAGCGGGCATATCGCTGTTGCATCCGGTTGTTATAAATCCAAGCGACAGCAGAACAAGAATAGAAATACCGAATTGATAAAATTGCAGGAGACGCATATGAAAGCAGGCATAATGAAAAAAGAGACCGCCGCCGGCGACGGTCTCTTTTTTTATGGCATAAAGAGATTGAAAATTACTTTTTCCAGGGCAGGTCGTTTACGTGACGGCCGATGACCGTGCCATAGCGAACGCCTTCTTCCGAATCCATGCGGAAGTGTACGCCCAGCGGCACGCGCGACCAGCCGTTTTCCTGAGCCATTTCGTAGAAGCTGCCGAAGGTGCGCGGGGTTCCGATGAACTCGGTGCGGCCTTCGTGGCAGCGGTCGGTCAGAGAGTAGGCATAACCGAATTCGCTGGCCAGGGCTTCCGCGCCGGCAGCGCCGAAAGTGGCGTGGCCGGAGGGATATGCCGGGAACGAGGGAGTAAGCCCTTTGTCGCCCGTGATCGGGTTGTCGAGGTTGGTGTGCCAGTTCGGATCGATTACGCGGCGGATGTAGCTTTCCGGGCGCTCGACGTTGTAGTAGTATTTCGAGTTCCAGGCGCCAACGCCGGCGTCGTTGAGGGCCATACCGACTTTGGCATTGGTAACGATCGTTTTTTCCAGGTTGGCGTTTTCCAGTTCATACACCTGATTGGCAACGGCGATCCACCGGGGGGGAGGAGAGAAGGTCAGATTGAGGAGGTCGTCGCTCCAGAATTCACCTACCCATTCGCCTTCAAAGGACTGCGCCGGGGTGTTTTGTGCGTAAACTTCCAGTGCCTGGGCGTACAACTGCGATTGCGGGTTTTCGCTGAAAGCCAGCGGCGGGCGGCACAGTTTTTCGCCGTCGGGCAGAGCGAACGTGCGCACTTGGCCCCAGTAGGGGAACATACCTTTGCCGGGACCGGGGTAGGTGGGCACCCAGTCGCCGTTGCCGTCGAAGTGGTCTTGCCAAACGTAGTTGCCAAACGGATCGAGGTAGGCGTCGTGTCCAATCGCATCCGTTTTGGACCATTCCCACATGGCGGCGGCTACAGCGCGGCCGTGGTTTTGGGAACGCTGGAACACGTCTGCGCTTACCTGTGATTGGTAGGTAGCATTGTTGGTGTTTTCCAGTGCGGCAATCTTGGCGAAGCGGCTCGGATCGGCAGTGACAAAGAGTTTGTCCATCAGGTAAGCGTAGGAGGCATTCACCACCGTTGGCCAGTGGTATTCGGCGCCTTCCTGTACTTGCGGGATTGTGAGACCCGGATACAGGTTGGCCAGCGACTGGTACTCCGGCATGCCGCTCACACAGGCTTCATAGGCAGAGAAGCCCATGTAGGCCAGTGCGCGGGGCGCGGGACCGGGACGATAGCCGGCGGCGTAACGTTCCAGTTCGAGGAAAAGGTTGTTCCAGCCGTGGGCGACTTTGTAGTCGTAGTTGGAAACCAGATTCTGGTCGCCAGGAGTGGTATCCTGAGGGTTATCTTTACAGGCGGTAACCAGTAAGGCTGTCATAAAAAAGCCCAACAGGATTAAAGAGTAGTTTTTCAACATTCGCATAAAAAGAAGGATATTTGGTTAACTAATGTTCTGACTTTGGTTCCACAAAGGTCAGGCCATAATGACTAAGAGGGCTTAATGCGGCTTTAATTCGGCCTTAAAAAGTGCTTAAAAATTATTCGTCATTTATTTTTTCCAGGGCAGATCGTTGATTCTTCTTCCGATATCGGCGCCAAAACGCGCGCCTTCCTCGGAGTCCATGCGGAAATGGACGCCCAGCAGTATCCTCGACCAGGCATCTTCGGCAGCCATCTCGTAAAAGCTACTGAAAGTACGCGGCGTGCTCAGAAACTCGATCCGGCCTTCGTGGCAACGATCGGTCATGGCATAAGCAAAGCCGAATTCACTGGTCAGCGCTTCGGTTGCTGCCGCGCTGAACGTTGCATGTCCGGAGGGGAACGAAGGGAAAGATGGTGTAATGCCCTGATCGCCGTTCAAAGGATTGTTCAGATTGGTTTTCCAGTTGGGGTCGATCACGCGGCGGATATACGTTTCGGGGCGTTCTGTGTTGTAGTGGTACTTTGAAAACCATGCGCCTACGCCCGCATCGTTCAGGGCCATGCCTACTTTGGCTGTGGCTGCGAGGGCTTTTTCCAGATTGGCCTGTTCATTTTCCAATACCTGGTTGGTCACTGCGATCCAGCGCGCCGGAGGACTGAACGTAAGATGGAGCAGATCGTCGCTCCAGAACTCGGCAACCCATTCATTTTCATAGGAAAAAGAAGGTGTGTTTTGCGCATACACTTCGAGCGCCTGCGCATACATGGCGGATTGTGGATTCTGGCTGAAAGGCAGCGGAGGGCGGCAGAGTTTATCGCTCTCCGAAAGGGCAAATGTCCGTGCCTGCCCCCAGTACGGATACAGGCCTTTTCCCGGCCCCGGGAAGGTGGGCTTCCAGTCGCCATTGCCGTCGAAGTGGTTTTGCCATTGGTAGTTGCCAAATGGGTCGAGGTAGGCATCGTGGGCAATATCGTCGGTTCTCGACCACTCCCAAATGGCAGCCGCTACGGCGCGACCGTAATTTTGGGAAAGTTGGAACGTCTCGGCGCTGATCTCCGATTTATAGGCCGCGTTGTTGGCGTTTTCGAGCGTGGCGATTTGATCGAAGCGGTCGGCTGCTTCATTTTTAAAAAACTTCGACAGCAGGAAGGCATAGGATGCATTGACGACCGTTGGCCAGTGGTACTTCACCCCTTCCAGAACGGGCGGTATCGTCAGGCCGTTGTAGTACGGCGCCAGCGACTGGTACTCCGGCATGCCACTAACACAGGATTCATAGGCGGCAAAACCCAGGTAACCAAGCGAACGGGCGGTTGCACAGGGCCGGTAGCCGGCGGCGTACCGCTCTATTTCCAGGTAAAGTTTGTTCCAGTCATATACGACCTGATAATCGTATTGCGATACCAGATTGAGATCGGGCGGTATTTCCTGGGGTTTGTCCTTGCAGGAAGTGATGAAGAATAAACCGGACAGGGCCAATAAAGCGGCGATTAAAGAACTACTTTTCATGATAAATCAGCGTTGAAGAAGAAGTTGACAAGAAAAAGAGGTTGCCTCACCAGTCTTCCTGAGTAGCCAGACTTTTGAGACAACCTCTTTTCAGCGCAAAAAAACGAAAAAAAACGCTATTCTTCCTTATTTCTTCCAGGGCAGGCTATTCACCAGCCGGCCGATTTCCGTACCAAAACGAACGCCTTCTTCGGAATCCATTCGAAAGTGCACGCCGAGTGGCACGCGTGACCAGCCGTTTTCCTGGGCCATCTCGTAAAAACTGCTGAAAGTGCGCGGCATACCCAGGAATTCGTTACGGAACTCGTGGCAGCGGTCGGTCATCGAGTACGAATAACCGAACATGCTGGCCAGGGCTTCGGCGCCGGCAGCGCCAAAAGTGGCGTGACCGGAAGGATAGGCCGGGAAAGAGGGTGTAATACCTTTGTCGCCGTTGATCGGATTGTCCAGATTGGTATGCCAGTTGGGGTCAATCACCCGGCGGATATACGTTTCGGGGCGCTCTACGTTGTAGTAATACTTTGAATACCAGGCGCCTACGCCGGCATCATTGAGTGCCATGCCTACCTTGGCGTTGCTGACCACCGCGGTCTGGAGATCTGGCTTTTCGCGCTCGTACACCTGGTTGGCAATAGCGATCCATCGGGGCGGCGGACTGAAAGTCAGGTCCAGCAAGTCGTCGCTCCAGAATTCGCCCACCCATTCGTCGGCATAAGCTTGCGAAGGCGTGTTCATGGAATACACTTCGAGGGCTTGGGCGTACAATTTGGAAGTGGGCGCTTCGCTGAATGCCAATGGCGGGCGGCACAGGCGTTGGTCGTTGCGCAAAGCAAAAGTGCGCACCTCGCCCCAGTACGGAAACACGCCCTCTCCCGGCCCCGGATAGGTGGGAATCCAGTCGCCGTCGCCATCGAAATGGGCTTGCCAGTCGTAGTTGCCAAACGGATCGAGGTAGGCATCGTGACCGATATTGTCGGTTTTCGACCATTCCCAAATAGCTGCTGCAACGGCCTGGCCATGGGCTTTGGAGCGGTCGAATACTTCTGCACTCACTTCGGCGCGATATTTGCTCTCGTTAGATGTTTCCAGAATGCTGATTTGTTGAAAAAGATCATCTTCGGCAGTCGGGAAAAAACGACGCATCAAATAAGCCGACGATGCATTGACCACTTCCGGCCAATGGTATTCGCGGCCCTCGAGCGGTTGCGGAACGTTCAGACCGTACAAACCGGCCAGCGACTGGTACTCCGGCATTCCGGGCACCGTGGCTTCGTAAGCAGAAAAGCCGAGATAGGCCAATGCGCGGGGAGCCGGTCCGGGGCGATAACCCGCGGCATGGCGTTCGATTTGGAGAAAAAGATCGTTCCACTGGAATACTACGCTGTAATCGAAATCGGCAACTTCTTTAGTGAGTCCGGTGTTCTTTTCCTTTCCGCAGGCGCCAAACAGCAATGCAAGGAGCACAAAAACACCAGCCAGCGACAAGGGCGTCGACAATTTTTTCATAAGGAGGTTTTTTAATCAAAGAAACAATTCAAATGGTGGATTTATAAAATATCTCCTTCCAGGGAAGAATGAAGGATGCATTTTTACAGCAAAAACCCGGCCGATCTTGTCTGCCTGATTTAGAACAGAATAACAAACCGCTTTACCTGATGAAAGTATTGCTGATTGAAGACGAACCCAAGATGGTCCGGTCACTGGTGAAAGGGCTTGAAGAGAACCAGATTTCCGTCGATTTTGCCTACGATGGCGACACCGGGCGCAAGCTCTGCGAGCGGAACGATTATACCGTGATCGTGTCTGATGTAATTCTGCCGGGCATGAACGGCCTTGAACTGTTGCGCAACATCCGCGAACAAGGCAACCGAACGCCCGTCTTGCTGATTACGGCCCTTGGGCAGGTCGACGACAAAGTTACGGGTTTTGAGGCAGGCGCCGACGATTACCTGACCAAACCTTTCGAATTCAGGGAATTATTACTCCGAATCCGCGCCCTTGCCCGCCGACCGGTCGACACCTACCAGTCGTCGCCCGTTCTCCGATACGCCGACATTGAAATGAATCTGGATACCAAGGAGTTTTACAGGAGCAGCCAGAAAATAGCCCTCACCCCCCGTGAGTTTGCATTAATGGAATATTTTTTGAAGCACCCCGGGCGGGTGATTTCCAAAACGGAGATTTCTGAAAAAGTCTGGAACCTCAATTTTGATACGGGCACCAATGTTGTAGAGGTGTACGTCAACTTTCTCAGAAAAAAAGTCGACCGCGATTTTCCCGTCAAACTCATCCATACCCAGTTTAAAAACGGATACATCCTGCGGGAGGAAAACAATTAACAGAGATCATGCAAATTCGTACACGACTTACGATACAGTTTATCACCATCGTCGCGGGTATTTTGTTGCTTGCGCTGTGTTTTACTTATTTCAAGTTCAAACACCTCGCAGAAGACGAATTTTACAGCAGTCTGCGCTCCAAGGCGCTGATGACGGCGGAAATGATGTTTCACGATGAAGACGAAGCCAAACTGAAGCCTATTTCGGACGATCCTTCCGAAAGCGCCAGGGCTGAAACACTGCCTTTTCACGACAATATCACCATTTACAATGCCCAGTTGCAGAAGGTTTTTGCCTTCAACCGCAACGCCAGGCCGGTTAGTCATGGCCAGTTGCAGGCTTTGCTGGGCGGGCAGGGTGAGCGCCGCTTTTTACATGGCAATTTTCACGCCCTGGGGCTGAAACACGTCAGCAAAACGGGCCGGGAATACGTGATCGTCGCAGAATCGATTTTTAATTCGGAAGACCTGGTCAATCTTCGCAATATCCTGATTATCAGTTTTTTTCTCGGCGTTACGATTGTTGCGGCTGGTGGCTGGTTTTATGCCGGGCAAGCGCTTGCCCCGGTGTCGCGAATTGTAAATCAGGTCGATCAAATGTTGCCCGAAGACCTGAGCGCCCGACTGGATTCGCCTAACAGCCATGATGAAATTTCGCGGCTGGTCGTCACGTTCAACCGCTTGCTCGACCGTATTCAGTTTGCCTTCCGGATGCAGAAAAGCTTTATTTCCAACGTCTCACACGAGTTGAAAAATCCGCTGTCGGTGATTATCTCTCAGCTGGAAGTGGCTTTGCATAAAGACCGTCCAAAGGAAGATTACCAGTCGACTATTCAATCGGTGCTCGACGACACCCGTGAACTCAACGACATCACCGAAAAACTGCTCCAGTTGGCCCGCGTGCATTCCGAGGGCGCCAATATCGCCTTCGAGCGCATACGGCTCGACGAAACCATGCTGCAAACCCGGGCAGCTTTGCTCAAAATCCACCCCGATTATCATATTGCCTTCGACATCGAGGGGATACCCGAAGAAGAGGAGGAATTGTACGTTCATGCCAATGAACCGCTCCTGCGCTCTGCCTTGCTCAATTTGATGGATAATGGCTGTAAATTCTCACCCGACAAACGGGTAGAGGTCAAAATATGGTTCAATACCAGGGGCAAACACCGGATCGAAATTGCCGACCACGGCCCCGGCATTCCGCAAAAAGACCTGCAACTGATTTTCCAGCCTTTTTACCGCAGTTCTCAAAGCATTCACGTCCGGGGTTCGGGTATCGGGCTTTCGTTGGTCGACAGTATCATGAAGATTCACCGAATCGGTATGCGTGTCAATTCGACGCAGGGCAAAGGCACCACCTTTTTGCTCGAGTTTCCTTCCATTTAAATTCCGGTTATGCGTTATTTCATCCTCCTGTTGGCGTTTGTAACCGCGGCAGTCGCTTGTAAACGCGACGCCGACCTGGATGAACGTCCGGATTTCAGAGAGGCCAAAAATGTGGTGCAAGCCTGGAATGCGCTACTGCTGGATCTGGAGCGCCACACGGAAGGGTATCGGGCGCCTGTAAGCGCCCGGATGTTTGCCTACATGGGGATGGCGGCCTACGAATCCGCAATGCCGGCTTTGATTCAGGATCATCTTTCCGTGGCCGCATATTGCCCCGGCTATGCGCCGCCGCCAATACCCAAATCCGGGGTATTCAACCTGCCAGCCAGTCTGAATGCAGCTTACGGACAGAGCATACGGCACTTTTTCCCAACGGCCAGCCAACAGATGAAACAACGGATCGAGGACACGGAAACAGGGTTGGCCAAACAGTTTGTTTCCGGACTTGCCGACGAGAATTATGCCCGCTCGGTCGCCTACGGTCGCAGCGTAGCCGACGCCGTGTGGCAATGGTCGAGAATGGACAGCCTGGGGCATGACGCTTATTTGTACAACTACGACCGCTCTTACGTCCCGCCGGTTTGCATCGGTTGCTGGCAGCCCGACGAGATACACCGGACGCCGGCCCTGACGCCCCATTGGGGAAAAGTGCGCCTGTTCCTGTTGCGCCGGGGTCAGATAGCGGTCAACCCGCCCGCTTCATTCGACGACGAGCCGGGCTCGACATTTTATACAGAGGCCATGGAAGTATTTTCTGTGTCGCAACCGATGTCGAAAGAAAACCGCTGGCTGGCAGAATTCTGGAGCGACGACGTGCCGGGCCTTACCGTTACACCGGCAGGCCGATGGATCTCGATTGCCAATCAGGCGGTCGAACAGTACCCCATAAGCCTGCCGGAAACACTCGAGTTATACCTGCGCCTGGGCTGGGCGCTCAACGATGCCTGCGTGATTTGCTGGGACGCGAAGTACCAGTATAATGTAGAAAGACCACAGGCTTACGTCAATCGATACATTCAACCCGGCTGGGAGCCCCTGCATGCCAACCCCTCTTTCCCCGCGTATCCTTCCGGCCATTCGGCCTTCGGGGCCGCGGCCGCAGAAGTATTGGGTGATGTGATCGGGTACGACACACCAATTACCGATCGAACACATATTCATCGCAAGGAATTTGCCGGCAAACCCCGTGAGTTTGGCTCATTTGCCGAAATGGCGCAGGAAAATGCGTTTTCAAGGGTCGCACTAGGCGTGCATTACCGGATGGATTGTGAAGAAGGCCTGCGCCTTGGTCGCTTGGTGGGCCGTGAAATCATACACATGAAACTTCGCCGAAATGAGGTGCGGCTTTGAAAAAAACGGCATGTATTGGGCGCTGTTTTCGGGTAAATTCAATCTTTGCAGCCTAAACTTACCCACCCATGCGTATTCTGCTTGTTTTCTGCTTCGCCCTGCTCGCCGGAGCAACGCTTTCGGCCCAACCCGATATTGAAAAAAAGATCCAGACTCAACTGATCCTTGCCGAAGACGGTGACGTCGTCACGCTTCCGGCGGGGACGATTACCCTCACAAATACCCTTTGGCTCGATGAAAAACGCAGGGTGGTGGTTAAAGGCGCCGGCGAAGACAAAACCATTCTTTCCTTTAAAAACCAGACCCAGGGCGCCGAAGGTTTCAAAGTGACCAATTCGAGCGAGATCACCTTGAAAGACTTCACCATCGAAGACGCCAAGGGCGACATCATCAAAACCCAGCAGGTCAGCGGCCTGATCCTTCAAAATATCACGGCACGCTGGACGGGCAAACCCAAAAAGACCAACGGCTCGTATGCCTTGTACCCCGTCCAGTGCTCGCGGGTGATCATCGATCATTGCACGGCCATCGGGGCTTCCGATGCGGGTATTTACGTTGGGCAGTCCGACAGCGTGTGGGTGCGCAATTGCATAGCATTTCACAACGTAGCCGGCATCGAGATCGAAAATACGACCAATGCCTGGGTGTACGACAACCAGGCTTACAACAATACCGGCGGCATCCTGATCTTCGACCTGCCCGACCTGCCCAAAAAGCGCGGCGGCCACGTGCGCGTGTACCGCAACGCCGTCACCAAAAACAACTTCCGCAACTTTGCGCCCAAAGGAAATATCGTGGGCAAGGTCCCGCCAGGTACCGGTATCATGGTGCTGGCCACGCACGACGTTGAAATTTACAACAATACCATTCTCGACAACAAAACGGCCAGCACGGCCGTCATCAGTTATTATATCACCGAAAATCCGATCAAAGACAAGGCCTACATCCCTTACCCCTCGGGCATCAGTATTCACGACAATAAATACAGCACCGGCAAACGAATGCCTACCTGGAAAAATAAAATGGGCTTTCTTTTTTGGCTCAAATTCGGCCGCCGGGTGCCGCACGTTTTGTACGACGGCATTCAAAACCCGGATTACCTGAATCCCGACGGCTCTGTCCGTCCGGAACACCGCATTTGCGTGCGCAACAACATCAACGGAACTTTTGCCAACCTCAAAGCCGACAAAAAATTCAAAGGCATCAGCCGCGATCTTCAACCGTATGACTGCACCATTCCGCAATAAGTTGCCGCAAGGCAAAATCTGGTTTTTGGCATTAATGCTCATGGTCGTGACGGGTTGGCAGGTTGCCCTGCCCGATGAAGCAGCGCCCAAAAACCTGCTCTCCGAGTACGGCTTTTTTAAAGGCCCCCTGGCCAACATGCAACCCGCCGAGCAGGTATTTCCCTACGAAGTGAACGCGCCCTTGTTCAGCGACTATGCCGAAAAAGCGCGTTTTATCGCATTGCCGGCCGGGCAAAAAATGACTTATCATCCCGATCAGGCATTCGAATTTCCCGTCGGCGCGGTATTGATTAAAAACTTTTATTTCTACCATGAAGCTGCGCACCCTGAAAAAGGGCGACGCATACTCGAAACCCGTTTGCTGATCAAAGAGGAAAAAGGCTGGAAAGCGCTCGAATACCTCTGGAATGACGAGCAAACCGACGCAGTGCTCGAAGTGGCCGGCGCCAGTTTCCCTTTTCAATGGGTCGATGCAGGTGGCAAATCGCAGTCCATTCAATATATCGCGCCCAACCTGAATCAGTGCAAGGGCTGCCATTCGTACGACGGCAAATTTGTGCCCCTGGGCGCCACGGCCCGGCAGTTGAACCGCGCAGTCGACGCTTCCAACCATGCTGAAAATCAATTGGTTTACTGGAATAAAGCCGGCTGGCTCGATCTTCCTGCTGACTTTGATGCCGCCGCGGCGCCCCGGCTGGCCGACTACCGCCATCCCGCCGAATCGCCGGCCAATCCCGCATTCTCCGACCCGCTGACTGCCAGCGCCCGCGCTTACCTCGACGCCAATTGCGGGCATTGCCACAATGCGCACGGCCCGGCCAGTACGAGCGGCATGTTTCTCGATATTTTCGAAACAAACCCCGAACGCCTGGGCGTCAACAAAACCCCTGTTGCCGCCGGCCGCGGCAGCGGCAACCGCCGCTTCGGCATCGTGCCTGGAAAACCCCAGGAAAGTATTCTGGTATACCGGATGGAAAACGGAGAACCGGGTGTGCGCATGCCCGAACTGGGCCGCCAACTGGAGCACCGCGAGGGCGTTGAACTGATCAAAAACTGGATACGTCAAATGCACCCATGATGCAACAAACGACCCTCAACTGCCGTGGCCGGCTGCTTGATCTGAGCACACCGGTCGTCATGGGCATCCTCAACGTCACGCCTGATTCGTTTTTCGACGGCGGTCGCCACGACGATCCGGGTCATGCGCTCCGGCAAGCGGAGAAAATGATTCGCGAAGGCGCTCGCATCATCGACGTCGGCGGCGCATCGTCACGGCCCGGCGCTGAAACCGTGCCAGAGGAAGAGGAGTTGCGGCGCGTTGTACCGCTGGTATCACAGTTGGCCGCTGCTTTTCCCGAAATCATCCTTTCAGTCGACACCTGGCGGGCTCGCGTGGCGCGGGAGGCAGCAGCTGCCGGCGTCGGTATCCTCAACGATATTTCTGCGGGCCGCATGGATGATAATCTTTACCCGGAAGTCGCGAAATCGGGGCTCCCGTACGTTTTGATGCACATGCAGGGGACGCCTGCCACTATGCAACAGGCGCCCGTTTACGACGATGTGGTCACGGAAGTACTCGACTTTTTTATCGCTGAAATCGGTCGCCTACGTGCTCTCGGTGTGAACGACATCGTGCTCGACCCGGGATTCGGTTTTGGCAAAACCGTGGAACACAACTATCGTTTGCTCAATCACCTGTCGCTGTTTACCAGCGTTACAGGACTGCCTGTTCTGGCCGGCATTTCACGCAAGTCGATGATTTGCAAGGTATTGAGAGTGAATCCTGAAAACGCGCTCAATGGCACGACCGCCCTGCACATGGTTGCATTGCAACAAGGGGCAAAAATTCTGCGCGCCCACGACGTAAAGGAAGCAATGGAGGTGATCCGGCTTTGGGAAGCGGTGGAAGCGGGAAAAACTCAGCTCTCCTGATGGCCCGGCGGCGCAATCGGCGTCAGCATGGGCAGGTCCACCCAGCGCGATTCTTCACTTGAGACGGCGCCGATGCGCAGAAACCCGCCCGAAGCTTTTGCAGTTTCGAGCGCCAGGCTACGGAAACTTTTGTACAGCGCAGCGCCGAGTGCCGGGTCCAGTTTGGCCAGCAAGGGGTTGATGGCTTCTAGTTCGGCAGCCAGGGCAGCTTCGCGGGCTTCGGTTTCGGCAGGGAGGGATGCGAGTTTGGCGCTGACTTTTTTGACAAAACCGGTGGAAACGGGGGCGTAAAAATCGTTGATCAGTTTGGGTTTAGCATACGTAAAAACATCCACCAGCCGGTCGGTCCAGTCTTGTTCGTGGCGGTCAAATTCGCCGTCGGCAGCAGCCAGCAGAGCAACGACAAGGACAGGCGCTTCGGACAGTTGCGCCATTTCAGCAGGGGGTAAGGTATCGAAGTCGGACATGTTGAGTTGTTTGGTTCACAGTCGAATGCAAAGTTAAAGCCTGCTGCCGGGCCGGGTTAAATCTTAGCGGTTTTTAATGAATAACGGCTTTTGTTGGACAGGTTTTTTTGGACAGGATTTACAAGATTTACAGGATTGGATTGTTTATGCGGCTTCGCCGCATGTCTTTTATCCTGTAAATCTTGTAAATCCTGTCCCAAAAAACCTGTCCCCCAAAAAACCTGTCCTAAACAGCAAAGCCGCAAAGAACGCAGGGAATCTGCGCGCTTAGCGGCTTTGTTGCTGCATCGGCTACCTGTTTACTGCACGATGGTCACATCGCCTTTCATCAGGATACTACGGCCATCGATGAGCACGACTTCGGCCCACCAGACGAACACAGCCGGGTTCATGACCTGTCCGCGGAAGGTGCCGTCCCAGCCGAGTTTCGGATCGTTGGGCTGGATGTCCTTGGCCTGGAAGACCTGGTTGCCCCAGCGGTCGTAGATCTGGAGAGAACGGATGATTTCCACCGTGTTCTGCTGTGCCCAGATGAGGAACTCGTCGTTGACGCCGTCGTCGCTGTTGGGGCTGATGGCGTTGGGGGCCCAGATATTCGGTTCGGATACGCGGACGATGATTTCCGCCACATCGACGCAGCCGTCGACGTTGATGATCGTGACGGTGTATTTGGTGTCGCGGAACGGGCGGGCGATCACCTTGGTCGGCAGGTTGGTCAGCGTGAGGCTTTCCATAGGCGACCAGATGATGGTGTCGATCTGCGACATCGGGATATTGATTGCGGCGGTGAGCGTGGCGGATTCACCGAACTGGATGGAGATTTCGGGATCGACGGTGACATTGGGCTCGACCGGCACAGGGAAGGTGAGCACCTGGTTGTATTCGCAACCGTTGATGTCCTGCACGGCCAGGTTGTAGGTGCCGGGCGTCAGGTTGCCGAACTCGTTGGCGTTGAGGAAGGTTTCACCGCCATCGATGGAATACAGGTACGGGCCCACGCCGCCGATCACCTCGTTGAAGGTGATGGCGCCGGGTTGGCCGCCGCAGGCGGGTTTTTCGGTGGCGAGTTCGAGTGCCGCGGGGTAGTTGGTATTCTCCGTAACAAGCGTCTGGTCGGTTGCGGTGCATCCGGTTTGTGTATTGGTAACCAACAGGTTGTAGGTGCCGACGGCATTGACCAGCGGTGTGGCGGAATTGGCGCCGGCGAGGATGTTGCCGTTTTGTGTCGTCCACTGGTACACGAAGTTGATACCGGCGGAAGATCCGCTGGCGCTCAGTTCGTCTTCTTCCACGGAGCAGGTGAGTTCGAATCCGTTACCTGCCTCGGCCAGCGGCGGCTGAATATCCTGCACGACCGTGGTGGTGAGTTGGGCGGGACAGCCGTTGTCGGTGTTGACAATGTCGAGGGTGTACAGGCCCGGCTGGTTGACGGTTGGGTTGAGTGTGGAAGCGCCGGAGAGGATACCCGGTCCCGACCAGTTGTATTCAAAGACGCTGCCGCTGCTGCTGCCGGCGCCGTTGAGTTGCACGGTTTGCACGGCACAGGTCAGTTGTTCGGGGGCGGCGATCAGAACGTTGGGCGGTGTTTGGTCGGTTGCCACCAAGAGTTGATCAGTGTTGGTACAGCCGTTGTACAGGTCGGTGACCAGGAGGCTGTAGGCGCCGCCGGTACCGATGGTGGGCTGCGCCGTATTAGCACCGCTGATGATCGTGCCGCCGTTGGAAGCCGTCCAGTTGTAAGAGAGGCCATTGACGCCGCCGACGGCGATGGCGGAGAGCACGAGTTGCGGATCGGTGCAGGTCACTTCACTATCCGGGCCGGCATTGACGGCGGGTGGGGTGACGTTTTCAGCAACGATGACAGTAGCCGTTTCGGTACAACCGTTGTCGCTGTTGGTCACCTGCAGGGTGTACGTGCCGGGTTCGGCTACGAGCGGGGAGAGGGAGGTGACGCCGTTGAGGATTTGTCCGCCGTTGGTGGCCGTCCATTGATAATTAAAATTATTACCCACGCTGCTGCCCGCGCCGCTCAGGGAGAGGGTCGTGACCTGACAGGTCAGTTCGCCGGGCGTTGCGGCTGCGGCCAGGGGGGCATTGACGTCCTGCAAGACCACGGCCGTTGCCGTGGAGGCGCAGCCGTTGACCTGGTCGGTCACCTGGAGCACATAGTTGCCGGGTTCGCCGACGAGGGGTTCGAGCCCGTTGGCGCCGCTCAGAATCTGGCCGTCGGTGGTGCTCCATTGATAAACAAACTGGGCGCCGCTGCTGCTGCCCTGTCCGCTCAGTTGCAGGCTGGCGTCGGTGCAGGTGAGTGTTTGGGGCGCGCCGGTGACGGCCAGGGGCGGTGTGATGTTTTGATTCACCACCACGGAGCTGACGGCCTGACAACTGTTCTGGGTGTTAAACACCAGCAATTGATAGGTTCCGGGCGCACCGACGGTCGGGGCGAGGGTATTGGCGCCGGAGATGATCTGTCCGTCGGAGGTCGTCCAGGTATAGGTAAATGCAGCGCCTACGCTACTTCCCGATCCATCGAGCGGCACGGTGGTGACGGCGCAGGTCAGGGTGGGCCCGTTGCCGGCAATAGCCGTGGGCAAGCTGGCATCCTGGGTGATTACGACCTGGTCGGTTGCGGTACAGAAGTTGTCGGGGTTGGTGATGGTGAGGTTGTAAATGCCGGCGGCATTGACGACCGGGTTGAGCGAATTCTGACCGCTGACGAAGTTGCCGTTCTGGGTTGTCCAGCCGATCTGGTAATTCGGACCGGCATTGCTGACGGTAGCGCCGAGGGTGTTGGTGGTGTTCAAGCAGGTCAACACGGCGGTTGGGCCGGCATCGACCACGGGGTAAAATACATTTTGCGCCACGGGCACGGAAGCCGTTGAGGTGCAACCGGTGAGCAGATTGGTGACCAGCAGGTTATAGGTTCCCGGCTGGTTGACGGTGGGCGTCAGGGTATTCTGGCCTGCCAGGATGTTGCCACCCGAAGTGGTCCACAAATACGCCAGTTGTCCGGGGCCCTGCGCGCTGGCGCTGCCGCCCAGTTGGGTCTGGATGAGCTGACAGTTGAGGGTAGGCGAGGGGCCCGCGTTGACGGAGGGCGGCGTGAGGTTTTCGGTGACGACGGTCACGTCCTGTGCGGTGCATCCATTTTGCGGGTTGCTGACCAGCAGGGTGTAGGTGCCGGGTTCGTTGATGGTGGGGGTGAGCGAGTTGGCGCCCGAGACGATATTACCGCCGTTGGAGGCCGTCCATTGGTACTGGAACACGGGTCCGATGCTGCTGTTGGTACCGTTGAGCTGGAGGCTGGCGACGGTGCAGGTGAGCAGGGGATCGGCGCCGGCATCGGCCTCGGGGGAATTTTGATCGAGCAGGATTTGCACGGAAGAGGAGGCCGTGCAACCGTTGGTTTGATCGGTCACGGTGAGGTTGTAAAAACCGGACTGATTGACAATCGGGCTCAACGTGGTGTTCCCCGAAACGATGTTGCCATTGCTGGTCGACCACAGGTAGCTGTATTGCTGGCCCTGCGACGAGCCGCTGCCGTTGAGGGTGAGTTGCGGGTTGAAGCAGGAAATCACGGCGGGCGTTCCGGCGTTGGCCAGGGGCGGCGTGAGGTTTTGATCGACGGTGACAGTTGAACTGGCGGTGCAGTTGTTGGTCGTGTTGAGGATATTCAGCGTGTACTGGCCGGGCTGGTTGACGGTGGGCGTGAGGGTGTTTTGTCCGCCGGTGAAGTTGCCATTGGCCGTGGTCCAGTTGAACTGAATATTGGCGCCCTGTGTGGAGGCATTGCCGTTGAGTTGAACGGAACCGACGACGCAGTTCAGTTCACCCGGAACGGTGGCCAGGGCCGTGGGCACGTTGGCGTCCTTGTTGACGGTAACGACGTCGGTGGCGGTGCAACCCGTTTGTGTATTGGTAATGAGCAGGTTGTAGGTTCCGGCGGCATCCACGACGGGGTTGAGGGTATTGGCGCCGGAGGCGATGTTGCCGTTGGCGGTGGTCCAGCTGTATGCAAACTGGGCGCCGGTGCTGCCCGTGCCGCTCAGGGTAACCGTCGCATTGGTGCAGGTGATGAGGCCGTTGGGCCCGGCCTCAACGCTCGGCGGGGTGGTATTTTGGTCAATGACGACATTATCGACCGCCGTGCAGCCGTTCTGGATATTGGTCACCAGCAGGTTGTAAGTACCGGGTTGGTCGACCACCGGGGAAGCGGTGTTCTGACCGGAGATGAAATTGCCACCGGCGGTTGTCCACAGGTAGGTGAATACGGGTCCGCTGCTCGAAGGGGAACCATCGAGGGTGAGGGTGGGGAAGTTGCAATTGATTTGCGCTGCCGGACCGGCTTCTGCCAGGGGCAGGGCCACGTCGTTGGGGATATTGACCGAAGAGAGTGCGGTGCAGCCGTTGGAGGTATTGGTGACCAGCAGCTCGTACAAACCGGGTGCGTTGACGGTGGGGTTGAGGGTGTTGCCGCCGTTGACGAGGCCCGGGCCGCTCCATGCGTAATTGAAGTTGGCGCCCTGGCTGGAAGCCGAACCGTTGAGCACGAGTTGTTGCACGGCGCAGGTCAGGGTGTCCGGAGCACCGGCGCTGGCAGTGGGCAGGCTGGCGTCGGCCCCTACGGAGGTGGAGGCCGAGGCGGTACAACCGTTCAGGGTATTGGTCACGACGAGGGTGTAGGCGCCCACGGCATTGATGACGGGGTTGAGGGTATTGTTGCCCGAGAGGATGTTGCCGTTGGCGGTGGTCCAGTTGTAGGTATAACCTGCGCCTGCACTGGAACCGACACCGTTGAGGATCAGCGAATTAACGGTGCAACTCAGGATGCCGCCCGGAGCGACCGCGGCGTTGGGCGGCGCGATGTTTTGGCCGACCGTGACGGTGGCCGTCGAAGCGCAGCCGGTCTGGGTATTGAGTACGTTGAGGTCGTAGGAACCGGGCTGGTTGATGATCGGGTTGAGGGTATTCGAACCCGAAACGATGTTGCCGTTGAGGGTGGACCAGACGTAGACGTACTGTGCGCCCTGGGAAGAGCCGCTGCCGTCGAGGTTAAGCTGGGCATTGGCGCAGGTGAGGGTGGGCGCCGGGCCGGCGTCGGCGGTGGGGAAGGTCTGGCTGGTGACCACGCTGGCCGATGCGGTGGAGGTGCAACCGTTCTCGGTGTTGGTGATGGTCAGGGTGTAGGTGCCCGGTTGGTTAACGATGGGGTTGAGGGTCAGGTTGCCGGAAAGGATGTTGCCGTTGGTGGTCGACCATTCGGCGAAGAAAGGCCATCCGTCGGAGGAGCCGACGCCGGAGAGTTCGACCTGCGGAAACTGGCAGGTGAGGGTGCCGGTGCTGACGGCCACGGCGGTGGGCAGGCTGAAATCTTCGGTGACGACGACCGAGCCGGTGGCGGTACAGAAGTTTTCCTGATTGGAAATGACCAGGGTGTAGGTGCCGGGTTCGTCGACCTCCGGGGTGGGCGTGCCGTTGCCGTAGAGGATGTGACCGTTGGTGGTCGTCCAGTTGTAATTAAATTCGTTGCCCTGCGACGAACTGGAAGCGTCGAGTTGGACGGAGGGGAAATTGCAGTTGAGTTGCAGCGGCGGGGCGATGCCGAGGGAGGGTTGGGTCGTGTTTTCATCAACAAAAACCTCCACTTCATCCGTGCAGCCGTTGGAAGTATTGGTAACTACCAGGGTGTAATAACCGGCTTCGTTGACCTTGGGTTTCAGCGTCGTGGCGCCGGATACGATATTACCCGGACTGGCGGTCCACTGGTAGCTGATATTGGCGCCGGTAGTGGTGCCGACAGCATTCAATTCAACGACTGCCGTGGCACAGTTGATGATGCCCGGCGGTTGGACAAAAGCGTTTGGATAATTTTGATTGATATTAATCGTAACGGAGCTGGTTTTGGTACAACCGTTGTCGTTGTTCGTTACAGTAAGCGTATAGGTTCCCCCTGCATCGACCACCGGGTTGAGGGTTGTTTCGCCGGAAACGATACTTGGCCCCGACCATTCGTAGCTGAATTGCGGCCCGACCGATGCCGTGGCATTGATCGTATAAATCGGAGCGGTACAAGTCAACGTAGCGCCAGGCCCGGCATTGGCTGTTGGCGGTGTAATGTCTTGTGTGACGGTGACTTGCGCCTGATCAGTACAGCCGCTGACCGAGTTGGTAATCAGAAGGTTATACGTGCCTGGGTCGTTTACGGTCGGTGTAGGCGTATTGGCGCCGGAAACGATGACGCCGTTGGTGGTCGTCCACTGGAATACGTCGTTCGGTCCCTGGGTAGAGCCGGTGGCATCCAGATCAATTTCCGGGTTGTAGCAATTGAGTATGCCCGGGGTGGCGACGACCGCGTCGGGTGTGTCGAAGTTTTCATCGACGGTGACAAAGTCTTCACTGGTGCAACCGTTGGTGGTATTGGTCACCACCAAATAATATACGCCGGGTTGGTTGACGGTGGGGCTCAGGGTATTCTGGCCGCTGACAAAGTTGCCGGGGTTGGCCGTCCAGGTAAAGGTAAAATTGGCGCCTGTGGATGCCTGTGCCTGCAGTTGCACGGTCGGGTGCAGGCAATTGAGCAGTTGTTCGGGGCCAGCGCTGACGTTGGGATAGTTTTGGTTGGAGTTGACGTTGACCGTGACTTGTTTGGTGCAACCATTCGCGTTGTTGGTCACTGTGAGGGTGTAGGAACCGGGGGCGTCGACTACCGGGTTCAAGGTGGTTTCACCCGAAACGATGCCCGGGCCCGACCATTCGTACGTAAAATCGGGGCCTTGCGAAGAGCCGTTGCCGTTGAGTGTAATCTCCGGGTTTTGGCAGGTCAGCGTCTGGGGCGTAGCGACGGCCGCGACCGGTTGGGTCAGGTTGGCCGCGACGGTGACAAATGCGGTGGCGGTGCAATTGTTGTCCGGGTCGGTGACGACGACCGTATAGGTACCCGCGGCGCTTACATCGGGGCTTGACGTGTTGCCACCGCCGCTGATGACGCCGCCGTTGGTGGCCGTCCACTGGTAGTTCAGGTTGCCGTTTTGCGACCAGCCGTTAGCCTCCAGCGTGATCACCGGATTGTAACAGTTGACGATATCCGGCGGATTGATGTTGACCGTGGGCGGAACGTTGTTGCCCGTGACGGTCACGCTGGCTTCATTGGTGCATCCGGTGACGTTGTTCGTCACTACAATGGTATAAGTACCGGCGAGGTTGACCTGCGGGGTAAGGGTGTTTTGTCCGGAGACAAAGTTGCCGTCGGTGGTGCTCCATTCAAAAGAAAAGTTGGAACCCGTGCTCGAACCTACGCCGCTGATGCTGACAGTCGGATTGGTGCAGCTAATGGGGACATTGCCGTTGGCGACAGCGTTGGGCAGGTTGGCATTCTGTGTGACGTTGACGGTCACGGTTTTTGTACAGCCATTGTCGTTATTGGTGACGGTAAGGGTATACGAGCCAGGGGCGTCAATGACCGGATTCAGGGTCGTTTCACCCGAAACGATGCCCGGACCGGACCATTCATAACTAAAATCAGGTCCGGAAGAAGAACCGTTGCCGTTGAGTGTGATTTCCGGAAACTGGCAGGTAAGCACGGCCGGCGGCGCTGCTACGGCCACGGGTTGTACGAGATCCGCTGTAACGGAGATTGTCGCGGTGGCGGTGCAGCTGTTGACCGGATCGGTAACCGTGACGGTATAGGTGCCGCCAGCGCTGACTGAAGGCGACGAGGAGTTGCCGCCTCCGCTGATCACGCCTCCGCCGGAAGCCGACCAGTTGTAGTTGACGTTGCCGCTGGAAGAGTTGGCGTCGGCATTCAGATCGATGGTCGGGGTGAAACAGTTGACCTCTCCCGGCGGGTCGATATTGACCGTGGGGGGCGTATTGTTGCCTTCGACCGTCACGCTGGCTTCGGCCGTGCAACCGTTGTTGGTATTGGTGACCAGAATGGTGTAGGTGCCGGCCAGATTGACCTGCGGGTTGATGGTATTGGCGCCGCTGACAATGTTGCCGTCGGTGGTTGTCCATTGATAAGTAATGGCGCCGCCGGTGCTGGAACCGTTGCCGTTGATGGAAACAGTCGGGTTCGTGCAGCTGATATTGACGGGCGAGTTGGCCGCGGCGTTGGGCGGATTGGCGTTTTGTGTGACGTTGACGGTTACGGTTTTGGTGCAGCCGTTGTCGTTGTTGGTGACGGTGAGGGTATAGGAGCCGGGGGCGTCGATGACCGGATTCAGGGTCGTTTCACCCGATACGATACCCGGTCCGGACCATTCGTAACTGAAATCCGGTCCGGTGGAAGAACCGGTACCATCAAGGGTAATTTCGGGCAGTGAGCAGGTCAGTACGACCGGCGGCGCGGCCACGGCCACGGGTTGTACCAGATCGGCTGTGACGGAGATGGTCGCAGTGGCGGTACAACTGTTGGCCGGGTCGGTTACGGTCACCGTGTAGTTGCCGCCCGCGCTGATCGTCGGAGAAGATGTATTGCCGCCACCGCTGATCACGCCACCGCCGGAAGCTGACCAGTTGTAGTTGACGTTGCCGCTGGCGGAGTTGGCATCGGCGTTCAGGTCGATGGTGGGGGTGAAGCAGTTGACTTCACCCGGCGGGTTGATGGTGACGGTGGGAGGCGTATTGTTGCCGCTCACCGTTACGCTGGCTTCGGCTGTACAGCCGTTGTTGGTATTGGTGACCAGAATGGTATACGTGCCGGCCAGATTGACCTGCGGATTGATCGTGTTGCCGCCGCTGACGATGTTGCCGTCGGTCGTCGTCCATTGATAAGTAATGCCTGCGCCGGTGCTGGAGCCGTTACCATTGATGGAAACGGTCGGGTTGGTGCAGCTGATATTGACGGGCGAGTTGGCCGCGGCGTTGGGCGGATTGTTGTTTTGCGGGACGGTGACACTGACGGTTTTTGTACAACCGTTTTCATTGTTGGTCACAGTCAAAGTGTACGTACCACCCTGATCTACAATGGGTTCGAGGGTTGTTTCCCCGGATACGATGCCGGGCCCCGACCATTCGTAGGTAAATTGCGGGCCCGTTGAAGAGCCATTTCCATTAATGGTAATTTCCGGTGTTGTACAAGTCACCTGACCGGTAAAAGTCGCTACAGCGGTAGGCTGGGTTGTATTTTGGGTAATGACGGCTGTTGCCGTGCTCGTGCAATTTTGGCTGTCTGTTACAGTAAGAATATAGGTGCCTCCGCTGGTGAAGGTTGGTTCGGGTTGGTTGGAGTTATTGCTCCATAAATAAGTGTACCCTGGCGTGCCTCCGTCGACACTTACACTTACAGTGCCTTGCGGTGTGTAACAGTCGATATTGGTTTCAACGGTCAGGTCAACCGTAAGCAGGGGCGGCTCATCCAGGGTGATGGTCGCTTCCTCGGTACAGCCTTTGTTGTCGGTCGCCGTCACGGTGTAGGTGCCCGGTCCGAGGTTATTTTGGGTCGCGCCCGATCCGCTGTTCGACCACACATAAGTGTATGGGTTGGTCCCGCCGCTGGCCGAAGCGGTGATAGAGCCGTTGGCTTGCCCGAAACATTTCGGATCGATACCATTCAGGTTGACGCTGACGTCGTATTCCAGCAGGTTGGCCGTGCCGCTTACGGTGCCGGTACATCCGTTTTGCCCCGTGACACTGACCAGGCTGTACGTGCCGGGATCGGTGACGGTGATGGTTGCCGGCGAACTTGAAAAGGATTCGGTCATTTGACCATTCGGGGTGTTGTAAACCACCTCCCAGGGCGACAGGCCGGTCAGGGTGATGGTCAGCGTAACCGAACCTGGGGTGTCTTCGCAGAAATATCCGCTGCCGCTCAGGTTGGCGGTGGGGGAGGGTTCGAGGGTGACGGTTGCTGTTGCAGTAGCGGTATTGCCGCATTTTTCCGTGACGGTGACGGTGTAGGTGTTGGTTCCCGGCGTCGTCACCGTAATGCTTGGCGTAGTTGCGCTATTGCTCCACAGGTAAGTGTAAGGCGTCAGGCCACCGCTTACCGTGGGCGAGATCGTTGCGCTGTTGCCGCCGCACAGGGTTTGATCTTCGAGCGTGACTTCCAGCGGCGGGACGTCATTGATCAAAAAAGTCAGTTCCTGCAAAGAGCAGGAGCAGGCATTTTGGAGTTGAATGATAATGGATTCCTGGCCTTCAATGATGAGATCGGCAAATACGGTAACCGGGATCAGAATTTCTGTCTGATTGGCCGGAATGGTGATCGGATTGGGCAAATCGGCGTAGTCTTCGCCCGGGGTTGCCGTACTGTTGGAGCCAATGGTGTAGTAAATATCGACTGGTTGGGATACATCGCCGCCGATGCGGATGAATTTGATAAAACCGCCGGTGCAGCCTTCATACGCAAAAGTTTGTCCGGCCGGGTAAACGGTTTCCGGTTTGATGGTGCCGCCCGCATCAAAGGAGTTGGCCTTCAAAAAAACGGCCGAAGCAAAAGCGGCATCACCGATGTCGGCGATAGCGAGTTTGATGTGATAGGTGGAGCAAGGCGTAACGTTGGCTGTGGCGGTGAGCACGCTTGTCCAGCCGTCGAGCTGGTTGTCGGCCGTGTTGTAGGTGCCGGTGCAGGTAGGCGTAGGGCCGCCGCCGAAGGTGTTGTTATTGACGTAATAAGAGGAATTACTCAGGTGGTTGACGTTGTTGATGGTCACCGGGGTAGAGGTACTGGGAATCAGGGCGATATTCTGATTGCCGCCAAAGCCGGGGCCGCTGATGAAAAAGCCGAACACGTCGTTGAAGTTGGAGTTGACGTATTCGCAATATTCTTCCGACCCGAAAACGAAATCGAACTGAACCGTCGAGGCGGTGGGTGTAAAATCAAACTCGATTTTAGAAACGTCGTACTGGTTACCGCCGGTCAGCGTAGCCAGGTCGGTATCGTCGGCAGAGTTGTTGCCAAAACCGCCCCCGGCATTGGCCGCGTTATTGGGGCCGTGTACGACGTTGACGTTGCCCGTGCAAAGAATCACCCCGTTTGCGATATTTATACTACCCGCGCCGTTGGTAAATGTGCCGCGCGAGTTGGCGTTGCCTGCCGAAGTTACATTGGATACATCGAAGCAGTTGCCGCCGATAAGCGTATTCTGGATGAGGCTGGTGGCCCCAATACCGCCCGTGGTGGAGATATTGGGCGCAAACATTTGCGGCGCCTGTTCGACGAAAGCTTCCATCCAGGGATTGGGGCAGCTTTCGCACATGACCGACAGGTACAGCGGAATATCCGTCGTACCAGGCTCAAAGTTTTCACTGGCTAACAAAAAGGTAGCCTGGGCTCCCTCGGCGACAAATCGCCGTTCTGCTGGCGAGTCGCCGCGCGTCATGGAAACCGCCTTTTTTTCCTGAACAGCGTCCGCCATGGACAACTCGAAAGTGGAACGTTGTCCCGCCGCCATAGGAACGGCGTTGACGGAGTAGGTTTCGCCAGGCGTCAGGCCGTTCAGTATAACCTGATGTTTGCCATGGGAAACCGTCAGCGGCGTGCGAATCTGGCGCCCTTCCAGCGTTACCTGAATCGTTTGTTGTGCATTTAGTTGGTGGGCAAAAAAAGCCGTGATGACCAGGGTTAAGAGTGTAAACCAACGAGCCATAGTAGTTTTGTTATGCAGGTTTGGACAAAAAAGTGCAAATTGAACAGCGCAAACTGGCGTTGCGTGTCAGTGTTCGGATTAGCAAAAAATGAGGTATTGGAAAAATTCAATTTTGAAGGAAGCGTGGCGAATGTATTAATATTTCGCAAAACAAGCCTGTTTTGCCTTTTCAAATATTCTTGAAACGGGATTTTTATAAGTCTGGTTGCGCCTCGAAATTCGGCATGCCCACACCGGCGCTTCGCCTTACATTTGCCGTTCTATTTTCGTATTTTCAACAATTTTTACAGACCGGCTTTTCTGCATGGCGCGTACCAAAAAAAACGAATCAAACTCCAACGGCGCTCCGTCTACGACCCCGCTGATGGCGCAGTATGTTCAGGTAAAAGCCAAACACCCGGATGCCGTGCTGCTTTTCAGGGTGGGCGACTTTTACGAAACCTTCGGAGAAGACGCCGTTCGGGCCTCCAAAGCCCTGGGTATCACCCTGACCAGCCGCAACAACGGCGGCTCCGACGTCGAACTGGCCGGGTTCCCGCACCATGCGCTCGATATGTACCTGCCCCGGCTCGTGCGCGCCGGCTACCGGGTGGCCATCTGCGAACAAATGGAAAAGCCGGTGCCTGGAAAAGTCGTTCGCCGTGCTGTCACCGAGGTGGTTACCCCCGGCGTTACGACCGACGACGCCTTGCTGGAACACCATCAAAACAACTACCTGGCCACCCTTGCCTGGGCGCCCAACGATCGGTTCGGCGTGGCCTTCCTCGATATCAGTACCGGCGAGTTTTTTGTCAGCGAAGGCGACACGCCAACCATCGACAAACTGTTCCAAAGCTTCAAACCCGCCGAGATCGTATTGCCCAAAAGCCGCCAGAAGGAATTTGTCACACTGTTCGGCGACCGGTTTTATTGCTATGCGCTGGAAGACTGGATTTTTACGCACGACTTCGCCCGCGAAAAACTCCTCCAGCACTTCCAAACCGCCAGCCTCAAAGGTTTTGGCGTGGATGAACTCGACCTGGCCCAAACGGCGGCCGGGGCAGCGCTCCACTACCTCGCCGCCACCGAAAACACCCGACTGGCGCATATCCTGAGCATCAGCCGGCTGCAGACCGACCGCTATGTGTGGCTCGACCGGTTTACCATCCGGAATCTGGAACTGGTGAGCGCCAACCAGGAACACGGAACTTCATTGTTACAGGTGCTCGACAAAACACTGAGTCCTATGGGCGCCCGCCTGCTCAAGAAATGGATTCTGCTTCCGCTGACCAGCCTGACCCAAATCAGGGAGCGGCAAGAGGTGGTTGCTTATTTCGTCGATCATTCCGATTTCGTATCAGACCTGGAACCCCATGTGCGACAAATAGGCGACCTGGAACGGCTCATGGCCAAAACGGCGGTCGGAAAAATCAATCCGCGCGAAGTCATGGCCTTGCGGCGCGCCCTGCTGGCCATCGAACAACTGAAAGAATCGCTCTCCGGCGCCAGCCCCGAACTCGGCAAGATGGCCGATACCCTGCAACTTTGCCTCACCCTGCGCCAACGCATCGAAGCTACCATCGCCCCCGACCCGCCAACCGATGCGCGAAAAGGAGGCGCCATTGCCGACGGTGCACACCCCGAACTCGACGAACTGCGCAGCATCGCCCGCAACAGCCGCGAACACCTGCTGGCCATCCAGCAGCACGAAACGGAACGAACCGGCATTTCCAGCCTGAAAATCGGGTTCAACAACGTGTTCGGGTACTACCTCGAAGTCACCAGCAAATGGAAAGACCAGGTGCCGCCCGAATGGACGCGCAAACAAACCATCGCCAACGGCGAACGCTACATCACCCCCGAATTGAAAGAACTGGAAGCCAAAATTCTGGGCGCCGAAGAAAAGATGCTGGAACTGGAAGAACGCATCTTCCGCCAACTGGTGGAAGAAACCGCCGGATATATCCAGCCGATCCAGCACAATGCCCAACTGGTGGCCCGGCTCGATTGCCTGCTCACCTTTGCCAAAAATGCCGCCCAGTACCACTACGTCCGCCCGGAAGTGGACGACTCCACTGTTGTCGACATCAAAGCCGGCCGGCATCCGGTCATCGAACGCCAACTTCCGGTCGGAGAGCAGTTTGTGCCCAACGACGTGTGGCTCGACAACGAAGACGTGCAAATTATCCTGCTCACCGGCCCCAATATGGCCGGTAAATCGGCGCTCCTGCGCCAAACCGCACTCATTGCACTCATGGCGCAAATGGGCAGCTTCGTGCCGGCCGACGCAGCGCGTATCGGTCTGGTCGACAAAGTATTTACCCGCGTGGGTGCCAGCGATAATATCAGCGGGGGGGAAAGTACGTTTATGGTGGAAATGAACGAAACGGCGCTGATTATGAACAACGTCAGCGAGCGCTCGCTCATCCTGCTCGACGAAATCGGGCGCGGCACCTCTACCTACGACGGCATTTCCATCGCCTGGAGCCTGGCCGAATTCCTGCACAACAACGAACGGGCGCGACCCAAAACCCTCTTCGCTACCCACTACCACGAACTAAACGAACTGGCCGAAACCCACCCGCGTATCCACAATTACCACATTAGTACTCGTGAACTGGGCCACAAGGTTATCTTCCTGCGCAAACTCACGCCCGGCGGCTCCAATCACTCCTTCGGCATCCATGTGGCGCGCCTGGCAGGTATGCCGCAGGTAGTCGTAGAACGCGCCCAGGAAATATTAGCCACCCTCGAACAACAACACATCGAATCGGCCGACCGGCAGCGCCCGCCCGCACCGGAAAAAAATCAGCCGACAGCAGAAGACTTGCGGAAAAAAGTCAAAAACATCGCCGCCCCGCTGCAATTACACATCTTCGACGTGGATGAATTTACCCTGAAAATCAAGGAAGAACTGTTGTCCCTGGATCTGAATACCATGACCCCGATGGACGCGCTCTGGAAGTTGAATGAATTGGTGAAAATTGCGAAAAATAAGTAGATAAAGGTTTGAGGATGCGAGGATTTGAGGATGCGAGGATTTGAGGATGCGAGGATTTGAAAAAAGGGTTATTTCTGCGCTCTGATGCGTTTGCTGTCATCTGACTTCATCGCATTGTGAGCGCAGAAATAACCCTTTTTTCAAATCCTCGCATCCTCAAATCCTCGCATCCTCAAACCTTTATCTACTTATTTTTCGCAATTTTCACCAATTCATTCAACTTCCAGAGCGCGTCCATCGGGGTCATGGTATTCAGATCCAGGGACAACA
>JAEUUU010000069.1 GCA_016787345.1 Saprospiraceae bacterium
CGCCCACGTTGGGGTCTTTGGTGGCGAAAGGATAGTTGGCTGCCAGGGCTTTTCCGCTGGTCAGCGCATTAAAAAGGGTGGATTTTCCGACGTTGGGGAGGCCGACGATGCCGCACTGAAGAGCCATATTTCAGGTAAAAAACAAGTAAATAATCAAAAAACGGCCGCAAAGGTAGACCGAAAAGCCGGAATAAAGAGAGCACATTTAAAATTTCCGGGAATGTGTAGTTTCACCCCAGTTTATTGTGTTATTTCATGAAAAAAGCCCGCTTGCAACCGCGCATTTGGCTCTTTGCCCTGTGTTTGCCGTTTGTTTTTCAATGCTCCGACCCGCAATCCGCTTCCTTTCAGTCCAGCCCGCCGCCCCCTTCGGCGGCTACGGCGAGTACCCGCTTTGTCAGCCATGCGGCAACCGAGACAGGGGTGTCTTTTGTCTTTAAAGTTGAAGACGAATACCGCTACAATTTTACCATGGACCCCTATATCTACAACGGTGGGGGAGTGGCGGTGCTCGATGTCAACCGTGATGGCTTGCAGGACCTGTTTTTTACCGCGCGTCTGCAGGGTTGTCGTTTGTACCTCAACCGGGGCAATTTTAAATTTGACGACCTCTCCGAATCCTCCGGCGTGGCCCGGCACAGCGGCCTGAAAACCGGCGTCACGGTAGTCGACATCAATACCGACGGCTGGCCCGATCTGTACGTTTGCCGAACCTGGCTGACGCCCGTACCGGAACGCCGTAATTTGTTGCTGATCAATAACAAAGACAATACTTTCACCGAAAGCGCGGCAACCTACGGGCTCGATGATTTGTCGGGGAGCCAGCACGCCAATTTTTTCGATTACGACCTTGATGGTGACCTGGATTGCTACGTGATCAATCATCCGGTCGATTTTCACGACATCAATATTGCCGACTATCATCCGAGCGGCGCAGCGCCCTCGGCGGCAGCATCGGCGCCCAAAACCGAGTATGATTCCGACCGCCTGTATCGCAACGACGGCAACGGGCATTTTACCGACGTCAGCCGGTCCGCGGGTATCGTAAACCGCGCCTGGGGACTGAGCAGTATTGCCGCCGATTTCAACGACGACGGCTGGCCCGACCTGTTTGTGGCCAATGACTTTATCATGCCCGATTTTTTATACCTCAACAACCGCGATGGAACATTTTCGGAGCAGGCAGGCCGCTGGTTTCGTCACATGGCCAACCACAGCATGGGCGCCGATTTTGCCGACCTGAACGGCGACGCCCTGCCTGATCTGGTCGTACCCGATATGCTGGGCAGTTCGCCCGAACGCCGTAAAATGTTGATGAACACCATGCAACGCGAGCGGACGAATACGCTGCTGCGGCAGGGCTACGGCCGGCAGCAAATGCGCAACGTCGTGCAAATCAACAACGGCAACCAGAGCTTCTCCGAACAGGGCTGCCAGGCCGGCCTGCCCGCCACCGAATGGAGCTGGGCGCCCCTGATCGCCGATTTCGATCATGATGGCCTCAACGACCTGTTCCTCACTTCCGGCATCCTGCGCGACCTCAACGACCTCGATTTTTTCTTTTACACCGCCGATTCGATCAACCGGACGGGCGGCGTGAGCAACAAAAGATTCCAGTCATTTCAGGAATACGTCGACCTCATCCCTTCTTTTCCGAGCCGCAATTACATGTACCAAAACACCGGCGCCTGGCCAATGGCCGATGCCACGGAGCGCTGGGGGCTTGCCGAGCCGGGTTTTTCCAACGGCGCGGCTTACGCTGATCTGGACAACGACGGCGACCTGGATTTGATCGTCAGCAGACTAAATCTCGCGCCCGGGTTGTATGAAAATACAGCATCGAAAAATGCTGCAAACCATTGGTTACAAATTAAATGCGAAGGGCCGGCGGCAAATCCTTACGGTACGGGTGCTAAAATTTGGGTGTATGCCGCCGGTAAAAAATGGTTTCATGAAATGACGCCGGTTCGCGGTTTTTACTCCTCGGTCGAGCCGCTTTTTCAGCTGGGCCTGGGTGCTATGAACAAGGCGGATAAAATTGAAATAGAATGGCCGGGCGGCAAATCCCAAACCCTGGAAAACGTGCCGTCCAATCAAAGGATCGTATTGAAGTTCGGCGATGCGAAGCCTGGTAAAATTGCCAGACGACACGCGGAAGATTCCATGCAGACCTCTGAATTTACATCGGGCAATCCATCTTTTACGCTTGATTTTGCGCACCGGGAGAATGACTTTGACGATTTCGAGCGCGAGCGTCTGCTTTTGCGCGGTTATTCGCGGCTCGGCCCGGCTTTGGCTGTGGGTGATATAAATGGCGACAAACTGGACGACCTGTTTATCGGCGGCTCGGCCGGTCAGGCCAGCGAGGTGTTCGTCCAGCGACAAAATGGTTCTTTTCAAAAAATGCTGCAGCCTGCCTTTGAATCGCACTGCGACGCCACCGGCGCCCTGCTGTTCGATGCGGATGGTGATGGCGACCGCGATCTGGTCGTGGTTTGCGGCGGGAATGAGTGGCCGGCGGGCGACAAACGATATCAGGACCGGCTGTACCGCAACGATGGTCAGGGCCGGTTCAGCCTCGATGCCGGCGCTTTGCCCGCAGAAACGGAAAGCGGAAAGGCCGTGGCTGCACATGATTACGACGGCGACGGCGATCCGGACCTGCTTGTCGGCGGGCGGGTGACGCCCGGGCGCTTCCCTGAATCGCCCCGCACAACCCTGTGGCGCAACGACGGTGGAAAATTTACCGATGTGACCGCTTCGGCAGCTCCCGAACTGGAACGTATCGGCATGGTGACAGACGTCAAATTTGCCGATCTCGATCAGGACGGCCGCGCCGAACTCGTTGTGGCTGGCGAATGGATGCCGGTCCGTGTTTTCCGTTACGAAAGGGTGGCTTTTAAAGATGTGACGGAAGCGCTGGGCTTTCCACTGCTTCCGGGTTGGTGGAATTGCCTGACCATCAGCGACCTGGATGGCGACGGCGACCTGGATATTGTGGCAGGAAATGAAGGGCTGAACGGCCGTTTTTATCCCTGGCCAGGCGCCCCCTTGCGCTTGTTTGCCGCCGATTTCGACGCCAACGGAAGTATCGATCCGGTGCTCTGCGAAGCCCAAAAAGGCGGCTATGCGCCTGTCGCCCAACGCGAGGTGCTGGCGCAGCAATTGCCGATGATTCGGAAAAAATACCCGCGTTATCACGACTACGCCCTGGCTGGCATTGAGGATATTTTTGGCCAAAAAGCGCTTGAGCAATCGTTGATACTCACTTCCGCCGAATTACATACCTGCTGGTGGGAAAACAAAGGAGGGCAATGGGAAAAACACGATTTGCCGCCGGAAGCGCAGGTATCGCCGGCGCAGGCTATTCTGACACTTCCTGCATCCGATCATGGCCGCTCAGGGCTGTTGATTTTGGGCAATCGTTCGGACAACGAACCCGAAACAGGACCGCTCGATGCTTCCTGCGGTATTTATCTGCTCAACGAAGGGTCGGGCGGGTTTCGGTTTTTACCCAACCGTCAGCACGGGCTCTGGGCTTGTGCGGAAGTGCGCCAGGCAGCGGTAATTGATTTGGCGACCGGTGGGCAGGCGCTCGTCGTGCTCAACAACAATGGTCCGGCAACGCTGTTTTACCGCCAATGAATCACCTCGCACATTGTTATTTATCCTACGGCGACAGCGATCTGCTCCTGGGCAATTTTATTGCCGATTATGTAAAGGGGCGCCGTTGGGAAGCGTATCCGCCCGGGGTGCAGCGCGGCATTTTGCTGCACAGGGCAATTGATGCGTTCACCGACGAGCATCCGTCGGTGCGGCAAAGTGTGGTGCGTGTTCGACCGATTGCAGGGCGTTATGCGGGCCCGGTGATAGATATTCTGTATGATTTTCTATTGGCGGAGCAATGGGCGACTGTGGCGGAGCAGCCTTTCGAGGAGTTTGTCGGAGAGACTTACGCGATACTGAAAAGCCGGCACGGCGAGATGCCGCCGCCGTTGGACGAGCGTTTGCCCCGTATGCTGGCAGGCGATTTCCTGACAGGGTATGCGCGTACGGAAGGGCTGGATTTTGTATTGGACAGGTTCAGCCGCCGCCTGTCGGGAGCATTTGACTGGCGGGTGTTGAGGGACCATTTTTTACAGGATAAAAGCAGTTACCTGCGCGAGTTTATTTCCTTTTTCCCCTTATTGGATGCGCACGCCCGTTCCTGCGCAGCATCGCTGGAAATCAAATAAGATCGGCGTAGATCGCTGCGCGTTCCACTTTATCGGGCAGCGGGCCGAAGTGGCTGATTTTGATTTCTGCCATACGGCGACCTGCAATGGCGCAGTCGAGCAGGCTCTTTCCGTCGAGGCGCGCGGTCAGGTATCCCGACCAGAAGGCGTCGCCGGCGCCGGTGGTATCTTTTACTTCCACGGCGCGGCCGGGCAGAAAGTGGCGTTCTTTGTCGTTGGCGACCCAGCATCCGTTGGCGCCGAGCGTGAAGCAAACTTCGGTAGCGCCCATTTTGAGGAAGTGGTCGATTACGGCGTCGGGGGAAGGAGAGGCGTCTTCGTAGAGTCGCTCCCAATCGACATCGCTGACTTTTACCAGCGCGCCAAGCCGGCTGAGTTCAGCCACAAGGCGTTGTGCTTCAAGGCGTTCGGGCCAAATTTTTTCGGAATAATTGGCATCTAGGCTCAGTTGGCATTTGGCGCGGCGGGCTTTTTCAGCGGCTTCCAGTATCACGCGTTGGGCCGGATTTTTGCTCAGGGCGAAACAGGTGGTATGGAAGATTGAAATTTCCTCGAAACGGCTGTACGGAAACTGACGGATTGCCAACATGGCATCGGCGCCGCGATAGGCCTGGAAGTTGGCTACCGCGGCAGAACGCGTAACCAGAATCAGCGTGGTAGGTTCTTCGACCTGGGTGATGTACGACACGTCGACACCCTGACGGGCGACGTAGTTGCGCAGAATGGTACCCATATCGTCATTTCCGACAGAAGCGATCAGGATGGCCTGATTGCCGAGGCGGGCCATATTCATGCACAAATTGGCGGGGCTGCCCCCGGGAATACGTTTAAAAAGTGTGGCTTCGTCGAGCGTGCTGGCAAATTCAGCCGTAATAAAATCCACTAAAAGCTCACCTGCGCTAAGAATGTCGATGGGTCTTCGCATACCGTACGTTCAAACAATTTTTCTGAGGCCGAAGATTCGGGATTGAAATGTAAATTATTGATTATAAAACTTTTAGATAAAAACAGTGTTTTGCCTGCTTATCCAAAGCGGCCGCAATGATAAGGGTTTTCCCCGGGCTCTTGAATGTTAAAATCCGGATCGGCAGGAAATAAATTGTTTGGTCGTTTGCTGACAGATTGTGCAGTTTATGACAGGCTGGCGGTACTGTGTTGACAGAATCGGAAAAAATGGCAGAAAACCCGGCTTGGCACAAAGTCTGATCAAAGGCGTTGTCCGAATTAAATTCCGTTCGGAATTCCATTTAAGTGTATCACCAAAACAAAAAAATATTTCAGACGTATGAAACCAATCGCTGACCGTGTAATCGTGAAGCCGGCTCCCGCAGATGAGAAAACCAAAGGTGGCCTGATTATTCCCGACACTGCCAAGGAAAAACCGCAGCGCGGCGAGATTGTCGCCGTTGGTCCGGGCAAAGATGGCAACCTCATGACCGTTCAAGTGGGTGACATCGTGTTGTATGGTAAATACTCCGGCCAGGAAGTCAATATTGAAGGCCAGGATTATCTGATTATGCGCGAGGAAGACATTCTCGTTGTGCTCTGATTTTCTACCGAATCCAAAATCACCCTTTTTTAAAAAAAATTATCCATAAAATATGGCTGCTAAGCAAATTCACTTCAATAGCGACGCCCGCGAAAAACTCAAAGAAGGTATTGATGCCCTCGCTGACGCCGTAAAAGTTACCCTCGGTCCCAAAGGCCGCAACGTTGTTATCCAGAAATCTTTCGGTGCCCCGGCCATTACCAAAGACGGTGTATCGGTCGCCAAGGAAGTTGAACTCGAAGATCCGGTGGCCAACATGGGCGCCCAGATGGTCAAAGAAGTTGCTTCCAAAACCGCCGATGCTGCCGGCGACGGCACCACCACAGCCACCGTACTGGCTCAGGCCATGGTACAGGCCGGTCTGAAAAGCGTCGCTGCCGGCGCCAACCCGATGGACCTGAAACGCGGTATCGACAAGGCTGTGAAAAAAGTGGTTGCCGATCTGAAAGAACAAACCGAAGAAATCGGCGACGATTTCAGCAAGATCGAACAGGTTGCCGCCATCTCCGCCAACAACGACGAAACCATTGGCAAACTGATCGCCGACGCCATGAAGCGCGTGTCGAAAGACGGCGTGATCACCGTGGAAGAAGCCAAAGGCACCGACACCTATGTAGAAGAAGTGATCGGTATGCAATTCGACCGCGGCTACCTCAGCCCCTACTTCATTACCGATGCCGAAAAAATGGTGGCCGAGTACGAAAACCCGTACCTGCTCATCACCGACAAGAAAATCAGCAATATGCAGGAGTTTATTCCTGTGCTGGAAAAAACCCTGCAAACCGGCCGACCGCTGCTCGTGATCGCCGAAGATGTCGACAGCCAGGCGCTCGGCGTACTCGTTGTCAACCGTCTGCGCGCCGGACTCAAAGTTGTAGCCGTGAAAGCCCCGGGCTTCGGCGACCGCCGCAAAGCCATGCTCGAAGACATCGCCATCCTGACCGGCGGCACCGTCATCAGTGAAGAACAAGGCTACAAACTTGAAAACGCCGATCTGAGCCACCTCGGTTCCTGCGAGCGCGCGACTGTCGACAAAGACAACACGACCATCGTGGGCGGCAAAGGCAGCAACGATGCGATCAAAGCCCGTATCAACCAGATCAAACAACAGATCGAGGTGACCACCAGCGACTACGACAAGGAAAAACTGCAGGAACGCCTCGCCAAACTGGCCGGCGGTGTGGCTGTTCTCTACGTTGGCGCTGCCACCGAGGTGGAAATGAAGGAGAAAAAGGACCGCGTTGACGATGCCCTGCACGCTACACGCGCTGCTATCGAAGAAGGTATCGTGGCCGGCGGCGGTGTCGCCCTGGTGCGCGCCCTCAACCACCTGAACGGCATGAAAGGCGAAAACGAAGACGAAACCATCGGGGTCGGAATCGTACGCAAGGCCCTCGAATCACCCATCCGCATCATCGCTGAAAACGCGGGTGTCGACGGCTCCGTAGTGTTCCACAAAGTGCTCGAAAACAAAGGCGCTTTCGGCTACAATGCCCGCCACGACCGCTATGAAGACCTGAAAAAAGCAGGTATCATTGATCCGACCAAAGTAACCCGTATCGCCCTTGAAAATGCTGCTTCGATCGCCGGCCTGGTGCTGACGACCGAGTGCGTTATCAACGAAAAGCCCGAGAAAAAAGCGCCGGGCGGCGGTCACCCGGGCATGGGCGGCATGGAAGGTATGATGTAAGCCTTTCGACTGAAGAACAATAGATTTACAAACGGGGCTGCCTGACAAGGCGGCCCCGTTTGTGTTATTTGATCGGAGCGCTTACAGACCAAATGCAATATTGCCGGCCTCAACCCAAAATATTGCTTGCTCGGTAAATGATTGATCGGAAATTGAGGAAATGTGGAAAATGGATGTGTAGCTTTGAAATGTCTCCCGGAAAGTTGGCGCATTCGGTCCCTGGTTTCAGCCGACTGATAACTACCCTGTGGTGCCATGAAGAGCATCCACCCACCAATTATTTACCAGTTATATGAAGCGTACTCCAGTCCTCTTCCGGCTAATCCTTGTCTTGTCATTGGCATGGGATACAAGGGTAGAATTGCGGGCGAACAATGGTGCAGACCCCCTGAAATGCGATTCGACCGACACCGAATGGAACTATGATTCCCTGATGGTTACTCAAAGCCTGCATACATGCCCAACCTTGTTCATTTTGCCCAACCCTGCCACCTGTGGCCTGTACGATGGGAGTATTGATCTCGTTGTGGACCCACCCGGCACTTACACCTTCATTTGGAATACCGGCGCCACAACGGAAGATCTGGACGGCATACCCGCAGGCGACTATTACGTTACCGTAACGGACGACCAGGGTTGCAGCGAAACCGCTTCTACCACTGTTTGGAACTGGTCTTCCGGCATCAGTATATCAGCGGATGTGACCAATCCGACTGCCGGTCAGAACAACGGAGCAATTGATCTGATCGTAACCCCTCCCGGGCCGGCCTTGTACCTTTGGTCCAACGGCTTTACAACTGAGGATATTTCAAACCTGGGAGAAGGCACATACTTTGTCACGGTAACAAATGAATACGGATGTACCGAAACCACCAGTATTACCCTGGTTAGCCAGTGTGACCTGACGGTTGTGTACACGACCAACCCTCCGCCTCCGTTTTGTGCCGGCCAACAGGTAACGCTAACTCTGGTGCCCTCCGGCGGCACGCCGCCTTATTCCTATCTCTGGAACAACGGCGCCACTACCCAAAGCATTACAATTACTTCGCAAGGCGTCATTTCAACAGATGGCAGTGTAACCGATTCTGATGGCTGCCTTGCAGCGGTTTACATACATATAAAATCTTCTATTTGGAGTGTTTATATCCAATCTTACCCTGCCACATGCGGTCAGAGCGACGGCATTGTTGACCTGACCGTTGCCGGAAGCGGAGGAGCGGAATACATTTGGTCTAATAGTGCAACTACCGAAGACCTGATTGATGTACCTGCCGGAACTTACTCTGTTACAATAACCGGAACCGACGGCTGTACGGCAACGGCTACTTCGACGGTTAATAATGTCAACAGCAACCTGAATATCACCGGTCTGGCAATGACCAATACTTCTTGCGGAACACCTAACGGAGGAGTCGATATTACCGTCAATCCGGGTGGGACCTATAATTATTTATGGTCGAATGCAACAACAGATGAAGATTTGAGCGGTGTTGCTGCAGGCACGTATTCCGTTACGGTTTCGGGAGGAAGCGGGTGCTCGGCTGTGGCCAGCTTTGTTGTCAGTAACAATATTCAAATTCCATCGCTTTCGATCAGCGCAACGCCTGCCTCCTGCGGCGGCGCGAACGGCGCTATTGATTTGACCGTAAATCCACCCGACAACTACTCATTTGTTTGGTCGAACAGTGAAACGACTGAAGACCTGGCCAATCTGGCACCCGGCACGTATACTGTGACGGTTACCGGCCCCTCAGGGTGTACGGCTGTAACATCAGCAACTATCGCGAATAACAGTTCCAGTTTTGCCCTGACAGGCGCCGCCACCCCGAACACAGCCTGCACGACCCCCAACGGTTCGATCAACCTGACGGTCAATCCCGGCGGCACATACACTTACCAATGGTCGAATACGGAGACAACCGAGGATTTGACGGATTTGGCGGCGGGTGTTTACTCGGTGACGGTATCGGCCGG
>JAEUUU010000111.1 GCA_016787345.1 Saprospiraceae bacterium
GTCAACGCGGCCAAAAACGAGTGCCGGGTGCTGGTCATCACCAACGACATCAACACTTGCCAGTCAGAATTAAGCGGCTACGGTGTGGACTGGCAGACAGGTGGCAACGTCGAGTTCAAAGTCGCCCCGTACAACAGCATCTGGATTCGGGACTACGGCGCAAACCCGATTTACCTCAACGGGGTGGATTCGCTGGCGCTGGTGGACTGGATTTACAACCGCCCGCGCCCGAAGGACGACACGATTCCGAGCGTCGTGGGCGCGTATTTCGGCTACCCCGTCTATTCCACCACCGTCGCGCCTTACGACTTGACACACCCCGGCGGCAACAACTTTTCGGACGGCATGGGGACGAATTTTTCGAGCAAACTCGTGTTGGAAGAAAACGGCATCAACAATATGTGGGGCACGAGCAACCACACCGAGGAAGGCGTGGACAGCATCATGCGCCGCTTCTACGGGATTGACCGCTATGTGAAATTCGACGTGCTGCCTTACGACGGCATCCACCACATTGATATGCACATGAAACTGCTCAACGAGGAAACCCTGCTCGTGGGCGAGTACCCGGAGGGGGTGATTGACCGCGACCAAATCGAGGCAAACATCCAGTACCTGCTCGTCAATTTCACTACGCCGTTTGGTACGCCCTACAAAGTGGTGCGCATCCCGATGCCTCCCGATGGAGGCGTATATCCGAGTCAGGGCGCACCGTTGCGCACCTTCGTCAATTCATTTATCGTGAACAAAACCGTGCTGCTGCCGCAGTATGAAGCGCAATACGACACCTCCGCCGTCCGCATCTGGCAGGAAAATATGCCGGGCTACAATATCACAGGCATCAACTGCAACGCTATCATCCCGCTCGGCGGGGCGATTCACTGTATCGTGAAAGAAGTGGGCGTGTCAGACCCTTTGCTGATTCAGCACAAACAAGCAGAAAGTTTTGTGGACACCAACCCGCCCGCTTACGAGGTCAAAGCGTGGATACGGCATCGCAGCGGCATTGCCGGGGCTGAGGTGTTTTACACGACGGACACCGCAAGCAGCTACCAGTCTGTGCCGATGACGCTGACCGACCCGGCGACCCATCTATGGACGGGCTGGATTCCGCAACAACCCTACGGATCTACGGTGCGCTACTATCTCCATGCGACGGCGAACTCCGGCAAACAACAAGTGAGGCCGTTGCCCGCCCCGGAGGGTTATTTCGATTTTGATATTCGGCTGAGCGTCGGCACGGACGAGGCGATGGATGCACCCCGATTGCTCCGTATTTTCCCAAATCCGGCCAGCGCGATTACCTGTGTGCCGGTTTTCAGCGAAAACGGCGGCACGGCGAGCATCGAAATCACCGACGTGCTGGGCCGCACGGTGGCGAGCGTGTTCAACGGCGCACTCCCGGCAGGAGAGTCCAAACATTTTTTTCGGGCAGACTTGCTTGAACCGGGGACGTATTTCGTGACGCTGCACAACCCGCAAGGGCGGCAGGTGCAGAAAGTCTTGGTGGGACAGTGACACAGGCATCTACTTTCAATTCAAAAAATGACGATGCCATGAAATTGATTTTCGCTTTTGTCATGCTCGGGTGGTTGTTCGCAGCCTGCAAAAACGACCCGCCCAACCAACTGCATCACGACCCCAACTACACCGATGTTTACATCTGTCCGATGGACTGCGAAAAGGGAAAAATGTACGGTCAGCCGGGCAAATGCCCGGTGTGCCACATGGACTTGGAGCAAAAGGATGTAAAATTGGAGGATTTGAACCGGGCGAAGGACTCAACCGGGGTTAAATAAGGAGGCTGAAAAGTAGTTTTTTAACATTCGGTAGCCTGCCCGGAGGACGATTATTGTTTTTCGGGCGGCTGCTTTTTCGATTTGAATTATGCAAAAAGAATCCACTCCCCACGTTCACACCTACGATGCCCAAGGCCGCATGACCTGTTGTTCTCCGGAAGAAAAAATTCAGGCCAAAACCGCCACACCGCTCCATACCGATGACGATGGGCATGACCATGACCACGACGGCGGCGCGGCGCACAGCCCCTGGCGCGAATACCTGCCCGCCCTCACCAGTTTTGTGCTGCTGCTCGGCGGCATCGCAATGGACGAGTACATTCAGCCGGGGTTTTTCAAAGGCTGGCTTCGCTTAGTCTGGTACCTGGCAGCCTACCTGCCCGTTGGCTTGCCGGTGCTCAAAGAAGCGGTGCAGGCCGTCGGGAAAGGCGAATTTTTCACCGAATTCCTGCTCATGAGCATCGCCACGATGGGTGCCTTCGCCATCGGCGAATACCCGGAAGGCGTTGCGGTGATGCTGTTTTACGCGGTGGGCGAATTGTTCCAGACGGCGGCGGTGCGCCGCGCCAAAGGCAACATCAAAGCCTTGCTCGACGTAAGGCCCGACTGGGCTATCGTGCTGCGCGACGGCAATTTCGTAGGCGCCAAACCCGACACCGTGCAGGTGAGCGATACCATCCGCGTCCGTCCCGGCGACCGGGTGCCGCTCGATGGCGTACTGCTGAGCGCACAGGGCAGTTTTGATACCGCCGCGCTGACGGGCGAGAGCAAACCCCGCACCCTCACCGCGGGCGAACCGGCGCTGGCGGGCATGGTCAGCCTCGATAGCGTGGTGGAAATCCGCGTGACAAAACCATTCGGCGAGAGCAGCATTGCCCGTATTCTCGAAATGGTGCAAAACGCCACTGCCCGCAAAGCGCCCACGGAATTGTTTATCCGCAAGTTTGCCAAGGTCTATACGCCGATCGTGGTGGTGTTGGCCGCGCTGCTGGTCGTAGTGCCCTACTTTGTTGTGCCGGATTATTCGTTCGAGACCTGGTTGTACCGCGCGCTGATTTTCTTAGTCATTTCCTGCCCCTGCGCGCTGGTGATTTCGATTCCGCTGGGTTACTTCGGTGGTATCGGGGCGGCTTCGCGCAACGGGATTTTGTTCAAAGGCTCGAATTTTCTCGACCTGATGACCAAGGTGAACACGGTTGTGATGGACAAAACCGGGACACTGACGCGCGGCGTGTTCAAGGTGCAAAACGTGGAAAGCGAATCCTTTTTGTTGAAAAACGAATTGCTGCGGCTCGCTGCCGCGCTCGAACAGCACTCCACACACCCGGTCGGGAAAGCCCTGATTGCTCACGCCGACGAACTGGATATTGATTGGCAAAAAGCCGCCGTCGCCGATGTGCAGGAAATCGCCGGGCACGGGCTGAGCGGCACGGTGGACGGCAAGACTGTGCTGGTGGGCAACACCAAACTGCTGCAAAAATTCAAGATCCCCTACCCTGCCAAACTTGACTCGGAAGTGGATACGATTGCGGTGGTGGCCGTCGGCGGGCAATACGCCGGCTTCATCACCATCGCCGACGAAATCAAACCCGATGCGCAGCAGACGGTGTCCGAGCTTCATCGCGCCGGGGTACGCGAATTGGTGATGCTTTCGGGCGACAAGGACGCGGTGGTGCAGAAGGTCATCGCGGCGCTCGGCATCGGGCAAGGTTTTGGTGATTTGCTGCCGGAAGGGAAAGTAGAAAAAGTAGAAGCCCTGAAACGCGACAATCCTGTTCGCGTTATCGCCTTCGTGGGCGATGGCATCAATGACGCACCTGTGCTGGCAGTCTCGGATATGGGCATCGCCATGGGCGGCCTCGGCTCGGACGCGGCCATCGAAACTGCCGACGTGGTGATCCAGACGGACCAGCCTTCCAAAGTGGCGACGGCCATCAGCATCGGCAGGGCCACGAAGCGCGTAGTGTGGCAAAATATTGTCTTGGCCTTCGGGGTCAAGGTCATCGTGCTGATACTCGGCGCGGGTGGCTTGGCGACAATGTGGGAGGCTGTGTTTGCGGATGTGGGCGTGGCGTTGCTGGCGATTTTGAACGCGGTAAGGGTGCAAAGGATGAAATTCAACTAACAAAAAAATCTGATGACATGAAACACGTCATAATCTGCTTACTGGCAGCACTCTTGCTGCTCTCCTGCAAGCAAAAACTACCAAACGACGCAACTACGGTCAGCCAATCCTTTGACAAACTTAACGTCGTGAACACCCAGAAGGAAATCGCCTGCAAACTGACCTCGCCGGAGTTGCAAGCCCGCAAAGCGGGCGCGGTGGCTGAATTGAAAAAGAAAATCCTCGAAACGGTGGAAACCGAGTACGGCTACGCTTTTCGTTTTGCCGGATCGGACGAGACGCTCGGCCAACTGATGGTTTTCATCCAGGCCGAACGGCAATGTTGCGACTTTTTCACCTTCAAACTTGGTATCCAAGACCCTGAAAGTCCGATTTGGCTGGAAATATCAGGGCCTGCCGGTTCAAAAGAATTCGTCAGGGATGAATTGGGATTAACAACTAACATACAATGAAACTGTATTGGACCATGCCGCAAGGCATCAAACAACACCACCGACGCGAACTGGAACTGTACGAAACCGAGTTTGATGAGCGCCACCTGCCACAAGCGTGGCGACACCTTGAACGCGCTCATATTCTGGCGCAACCCTGGCCGCGCGAACATTCGTACGTGCATTGGCGGATGTTGCGTTTCGGTTTTTTTATCAAAAGCCCGAAAGAGGTGCTCGGCCAAATCACGCGACTCGTATTCGGTGGAGTGAAATCCTTCGTGGGCAAAGTCCCGGTCGGGAACACGGGCGGAGCGAATGTGCCGCCGTTGCGACCGATGGAGATACCGGAGGACTTGCGGCAGATTTTAAATTCCCAGCAACAATTTTTAGATTAACCTAAATTTATTTTACAACCAGCCTTATATTTGCCGGGAATTCAACTCATGGCAAATGATATGGCTTCTCTTTTTTTCCCTTTTTACGATATGGCTCTTAGTCGCGTGCGAAAAGACGTTTCCGCCGCTGCCTGATGATGCGGAACTGCTCGATGGCCCCGTCGAAGGGCTGAGCGAGGCAGAAAACCGCCGTTTTCTGGCGGGCGATGTGGCTTTTAACGACGAGGTGTTTACGGCAACCACCGGGTTAGGGCCACTATTCGTGTCCACCAGTTGCGGCAGTTGCCACGCAGGCGACGGCAAGGGTCACCCGATGAATGCGCTCACGCGCTTTGGCCAATGGGACGACACCGGCAACCAGTACCTGCACCTCGGCGGCCCGCAACTCCAACACCGCGCCCTGCCGGGCTACTCGCCGGAACAGTTGCCGTCCGGCGCTCCCTTCGCCAAACTGTTGCCGCCGGCCAATACAGGTCTGGGTTTTTTGGAACTCGTGCCGGATGCGGATATTCTGGCCATGTCCGACCCGGACGACTTGGACGGCGACGGCATCAGCGGACGACCGAACTGGATCGCCCTGCCGGCCTACTTGACCGCCCGACCGGATGCCGTATCACAAACCGGGCGATACATCGGGCGGTTCGGGAAAAAAGCCGTCGTGTACGATTTGCTGCAACAAAGCGCCCGCGCATACAATCAGGATATGGGCATCGCTTCCACTTACGAGCCGTTCGATACTTATACGAGTCACGAGATTGACCCGGAGGTGAGCAACCAGACGGTGCAGGACGTGGTGTTTTACCTACGCACCTTGAAAGCGCCGATTCCCCGCGACACGGATGCGCCGGATGTAGCGACGGGCAAAACGTTGTTCGGGCAAGTCGGCTGCGCCAAATGTCACCGCCCGACCTTGCGCACCGGTCCCTCCTCCATCGAGCCGCTGGCCGAACGGGATTTTCACCCTTACACGGATTTGCTGCTGCACGACATGGGGCCTGAACTCGACGACGGCTACACCGAGGGTTCGGCCACGACCTCCGAGTGGCGCACCCCGCCGCTGTGGGGTCTGGGGCTTTCCAAAAATTCGCAGGGCGGCCAATACTACCTACTGCACGACGGGCGGGCGCCAAACATCGAGGCGGCCATCCTGCTGCACGGCGGCGAGGGCAGCCAAAGCCGGGCGGCGTACCAGGCGCTGGATGCGGCTCAAAAAACACGATTGCTCAGCTTTTTGGAATCGCTTTGAAATCATGAGACGAGACGAGTTTATCAGCATCAGCAGCCAGGCAGGACTGGCGCTTTGCCTCGCGGCCTTGTTGGGCGAAAGTTGCGGCAGCGCGGTTTATTTCGCAAAAGCGACAGTGGCAGCGGACAGGGTCAGTGTGCCAAAATCGGAATTTCAGTACCTGAAAAAAGAAGAGTTGCGCGAACGCAATTTTGTTTTTGTGAAGCCGCCGGGCGCGGAGTTCCCGGTGTGTTTGTACAAATCCAGCGACACCTACACGGCTTGCCTGATGCGTTGCACCCATCAGGGTTGCGAGGTGGAAGTACAGGGCAATCGTTATGTGTGCCCTTGTCACGGCAGCGAATTCAGCACCGGCGGCGCCGTGCTCGACGGGCCTGCCGACCGACCGCTCAAAACTTTTAAAACGACACAGGATGAAACACATATCCACATCTGGCTGGCATAAAATCGGCTTGTTCGCGTTACTGTTGCCGGCGGCAAACGCAGCATCGGCGCAAAATGACAGTACCTGGCTGCGCCGGGTACCGCCCGCCGCAACGGACTCCGTGCCGGGAAAAATGAACATGGATGCGGTGTACGACCGGCCTTTTTTACAGATGGGCAAAATGCCCGTGGCGCTTGGCGGGTACGTAGAGGCCAACACCGCCTGGTTTGCCACCGATGGGGTGTCGGAAGGCTTGTCGTTCCAATTGCCGCGACTGACCATGTTTCTGTCGTCGAGCATTGCGCGGCGCATCAGGTTTTTGACCGAAATCGAGTTTGAAGAAGGCGGGCGCGAAATCAACATCGAATTTGCCTCGCTGGATATTCAATTTCATCCCGCGCTGACGCTGCGTGGCGGCGTGGTGATGAACCCCATCGGCGCGTTCAACCAAAACCACGACGGGCCGAAATGGGATTTTATCAGTCGCCCGGTGTCGGCGACACAGATGTTGCCCGCCACCTGGTCGAACGTGGGTTTTGGGCTGTACGGCAAATTCTACACGGGCGACTGGACGTTCGGCTACGAGGCCTACCTGAGCAACGGTTTTGACGAAAGCATTATCAGCAACCCGGAAAACCGCACTTTTTTACCGGCAGCCAAAGAAAATCCCGAACGTTTCGAGGAGAGTTTCAACGGGCAGCCGCTGTACACGGGAAAAATATCGGTGCGCCGTCAGAATGTCGGGGAAATTGGCCTTTCGTACATGGGCGGCGTGTACAACAAATTCCAGGAGGACGGCCTGACGCTCGACCGGAAGCGCCGGCTGCACACGTTCGCGGCAGATTTCAACACCGTTGTGCCGCATCTCGGGACGAGGCTGCTCGGCGAATGGGCCTGGGTGCAGGTGGATGTGCCGGAAACATACGGTCAACAATTCGGCAGTCGTCAGCATGGGGGCTTTTTGGATGTGGTGCAGCCAGTGTTGCGCCGGAAATGGTTGGGTTGGGAAAAAGCCGTATTCAGCGTGGTGTGCCGTTTAGAATATGTGGACTGGAACGCGGGTACATTCCGGGAGACCGGCGGCGACATCGCCGATGATTTTCGCGCCGTCGTACCCGGCATCAGTTTCCGCCCCACGGCTCAAACGGTGCTGCGGCTGAACTACCGCTACGAATGGCAACGCGATATTTTGGGTAATCCGCCTGCGCGGACGGCGGGTTGGCAGTTTGGCGTGAGTTCGTATTTCTGAGTTTGACCGCGATCTTGTTGGTCCGGGGTTATCCGTCAACTGCCGGGGTCTGCCTTTGCGCGATAGCGCAGGGGCAGACCCCGGCTAAGCGAAGTGAGTGCCCAAAGGCCAAAACATGACCGGGATGTGGCCTGCCCAAGCGCCGCCCCCGCGATAGCGGGACGCGGCAGCGCGGGGCTGGCCGGCGAAGCGGCAGGAAATGGTGGGGCATATTTTTTGATATGCTTCGTTTTTACCGGGATCATCAAAAGCATCTTCCACAAGCCGTATTAATGATGAAAAATTACCCCATTTGCTCCAAGCATTTTGAAGACCCACTTGTCATTTCTCACATCAAATCCAGTGGTCAGAAAATCAAATGCGCGATTTGTAAGAAGAAAGCCATCTGCGTTGAGGTTCGAGATTTGGCGGAAGTGCTCGAAGAAGCTGTTCTTTCCGAATATGATGACCCTTATTCGCGTGGCGCTCCTTATGACAAAGAGCAAACTTTTTATGAGGACCGGTTTCCGGGTATTTCTGTCAGTTATACTGAGGAGGTGTTGCAAGGTGAGTTTGGCGTTGACGATGGCGACATCGCGGCGGATATTGCAGCATTCTTCGAACACGCTTATTTGAGCACACAAAGCATTTGGACGCCCGAAGAACATGAACGATTAATAGATGGCTGGCAGGAGTTCAAAGAGGTTATCAAACACAAAATCCGGTTTCTCTTTTTCAGACCGGAACACCGAAAACGATTTGAAAATCCTTACGGTGACTTCGTAAATCCTTTTGATATTCTGGATGAGGTTTGCAGTGCCATTACTCGTTTGAATCTCATCACACGTTTTCCAATTAGACAGTTGAAGATTTTCCGAGCGCAGCAGCACACCACAGGGGAGAAAATTGGGTACGCTAAGCGCTTGGGCTCTCCTCCTGGCTATTTAGCAAAAGACAACCGGATGAGTCCTGCCGGCATTTCCATGTTTTACGGCGCTTTTGACCCGGATACCTGCTTTTATGAAGTTGCCGACACGAGTTGGACAGGGTCGGAAATTACCACCGGCACTTTTACGAATTTAAAAGCTCTGAACCTGATTGACTTTACCAAGTTTAAGGGAGTACCGAGTCTCTTAGACAAATCGAGTCGGGGTAAGCGTGCCGTTGCAAAATTTATTCAATCGTTCCTCCGTGATGTAGCCATTCCGATTAAACCAGACGACAAAATACACCTGGACTACATCCCGACCCAAGTGGTCACAGAGTATCTGAGGTATGTATTGTCCACCAAAATGAAGGTTCATGGTCTGATTTATCGCAGCGTAAAAAATCCCGGCGGAAAATGTGTCGTCTTGTTTGTGGACAATGACCAGATCGTGGAGGATCGGCCTGAAATTGAAATCACCACTTACAGCGAATTGTTTTTATCTCTGGTTGAAGAAAGCATAACGACTCAAAGCCTTTGAGGGCTACATTGGTTTTCGCCTTTCTCTTAACCGCCGGGGTCTGCCTTCGCTGGCTCAGATTTTGACACCCGATAATTTATGCATCGCGTTACTCCTGCATTTTCGCTGATTCTGCTCGCTCTGTGGAGTTATTGGAGTGCCGTTATCGTACTCCTTGTTTTGGTAGCGATCGGACTCTGGCGCTTGCTGATTATTTGGCAAGATATCCGCCGAACAGCCCGTGTTGTGGGTTTCCTTGCTCCTGCGCTTGCTGAATTGGACGAATTTTATGAACTCATAGACCTGTCGGTGGAGAAGTCGCATTTTTTTCAACGGCACGGGCCGATGCTGAAAATTGCAGATATTCTGGAACGCGCCCGGACCGGGGGTATGCGGGTATCGGGGCTTTCCGGCAAGCCGGTGTCGTCGGCTCGCTGGTATCGCCACGCGGATTTGCTGCACGCCATCCGGGAGACCCTGGCGCGATGG
>JAEUUU010000004.1 GCA_016787345.1 Saprospiraceae bacterium
TGATCCACGAGATCTGCCTGCCCCGGCGCTACTGACACCAGATTATTAAACTTCCCCACAGGGAACTTTCCCCCTGCTCCCGCCGTTTACCCCCACGCCCCGGCAAAATAATTTTCGCCTTATCCAGTTCAAACCCTGTCAGCGGCGCCCGTGCCGCCGACCGAAGTGCAACGCCGGCGGAGCGCTTCGCGTCTATAGATACTCATGTCGTCTGTACCGATTCAAAAAGAAACATTCTGGCAACGCGGCTGGCGGGTGCTGAAGCAGGCCGTCAACGGCGAAGAACAGGAATTTACCTCGGGCAGTATTGACCGGGCCATCGTGCTCTTGTCGATCCCGATGATCCTGGAGATGATGATGGAGTCGCTGTTTGCCGTGGTCGACGCCTTTTTCGTGGGCCGCATCGGCACCGAAGCCGTGGCCACGGTAGGCGTCACGGAAACGGTGCTGACCCTGATCTACTCCATCGCCATCGGCCTGAGCGCGGCGGCCACAGCGACCGTATCGCGGCGCATCGGCGAGGGCGACCGCGAAGCGGCGGCGCGGGCCGGCGCCCAGACGATCCTGATCGCCCTGGCCTTGTCGGTCGTAATCGCCATTCCCGGATACCTGTTTGCCCACGACATTCTGCGACTGATGTCGAAAGACCCCGGCGTGGCCGAACACGGCGCTTCGTTTACCCGCCTGTTGCTCACCGCCAACCTGCCCATCCTGCTGCTCTGGATGCTCAACGGTATCTTCCGGGGCGCCGGCGACGCTGCCACGGCCATGCGGGCACTCTGGATCGCCAACGCCGTGAACATCGTCCTTTGTCCGCTTTTTATATTCGGATGGGGGCCGTTTCCCGAGTTGGGCGTGCTGGGCTCAGGGGTTGCGACGACCATCGGGCGTTCGGCCGGCGTGGCGTACCAGTTGTGGCAATTGTTCCGCGTGGGGCGTATCGTTCGGTTGAAATGGGCGCATTTCCGGCCGCATTTCGAGGTGTTGGGCCGGCTCGTACGCGTGGGCGCCGGGGGCACGGGACAATACCTGATCGGCTCGTGCAGCTGGATTTTTATGATCTATATTCTGGGCCAGGAAGGCAAAGACGTACAGGCTGGCTATACCATCGCCATCCGCCTCATGATCTTCAGTCTGCTGCCTGCCTGGGGCATGGCCAATGCCGCCGCCACGCTTGTCGGGCAAAACCTCGGCGCCGGGCACCCCGAAAGGGCTGAAAAATCGGCCTGGCGGGCGGGGTATTTCAACATGATCTTTCTGGCGATCATCGGTACGATTTACCTGTTCGCCTCCCCCCTGTTTATCCGCATTTTCACCGACGTACCGGAGGCCATACACGCCGGTTCACTGGCGCTGCGCATCATGGCGGCGGGTTATGTCTTTTACGGCTATGGCATGATCCTTTCCCAGGCCATCAACGGCGCGGGCGATACGCGCACCCCGACGCTGATCAATTTCGTCTGTTTCTGGCTGCTCGAAATGCCGCTGGCCTGGCTGCTCGCTTTGTATTTCGATTGGGGACAAGTGGGCGTTTATATCAGCATCGTGGTAGCCGAAACCGTTCTGGCAATTTTGTCGATGTGGGTGTTTCGGCGCGGCAAATGGAAACTGGCGCAGGTCTGAACCTTACGTTTTACTTTTGTCGCATGAGACATGCCTTGCTCCTTCTGTTGCTCCTGCTTCTGGTATCCTGCGGCGATTCGCCCGAACAACGCTACGATAAAATCGCAACCGGCTTTTGCGAATGCACGGGGCGGCTCGCGGAAATGAACCGTCAATACGCCGAACTGGCCAATGATTCCACCGGACGGGCGCTGACGGCTTTGCAAGACATGCAGGCGGAATACAACAAAGCAAAAGAATGCTCGGCGGCCATTATCAGCCAGTTCGGCAAACTGAAACCCGAAGAGTACGACGCCGTGCAAAAAGCGCTGGCTGGAAAATGTCCGGAAATGACGGAGCAGCAGGATTTATTGCAGGAAATGCTGGGGGAACAGTAGCGCTGCTGTAGCACGGCTGTAGCGCCGACCTCAAGGTCGGCGATGCTACGGGCAAAAGTGAACCGCGATGATCGGCCATAGATAGAAGCGCCCCCGCTTACCTATCGATTGTGGCATTGGCTTATAATCGCGGGGCATTGCTGCCCTCAACCTCGCCGACCTGGAGGTCGGCGCTACAGCGGCGATACGGAGGGCAGAAATTATCCGCGATGATCAGCCATAGATAGAAGCGCCCCCGCTTACCTATCGATTGTGGCATTGGCTTATAATCGCGGGGCATTGCTGCTCTCAACCTCGCCGACCTGGAGGTCGGCGCTACAGCAGACGCTACAGCGTATATTTGCCCCCGTTATGGCCTGGATTGCCCTCGAAGGAATGCGTTTTCACGCCTATCACGGCGTCTATCAAGCGGAAAAACTGCTTGGTAACGAGTATGTTATCGATTTATACGTCCGCACCGGAATTGCCAAAGCGGCAGCTGCCGATAGCGTGGAAGCAACGATCAACTACGAAACGATTTACCGCATTTGCCGGCTGGAAATGGATCAACCCCGCCAACTGCTGGAAACAGTAGTGGCCAAGATCATCGGGCGAATGAAACACCAGTTCGGCACCATGGAAGCGCTCCGCATCCGTGTCCGAAAACTCAACCCGCCCCTCGGCGGGCGCATCGATGCGGCATTTGTCGAAGAAATTCTGGAGTTCGTGGCAGACTGCCCGCGTTGTAAAAAGAAATTTATCAGCTACGGCGACGATTGCTGGGAACGATTCCCCAACCTTCACCCGGCTACCCGGGAAGCGCTGGCTCGGCAGTACGGGGCAAAATGTCTGTGTGACGACTGCCTGAAGTTTTATCAAGGATAGTCGCCCTCATCACCTCGCCGTCGGCACTCAGCCGTTCGAGTTGCACCGGACCGATCGTGTTCAGCAGGCCTTCCTCAAAAGGCGCCTCAATCTTGATGTAATTGTCGGTAAAACCGCTCAACAGACCGGTATCACGGTGATGCTCGAAAAGCACAGGGCGCACCGTACCGGCATGAGCCTGATAAAATGCCCGCCGCTTGGATTCCGACAAGCCGCGAAGGGCCTGGTTGCGGCGGCGGCGCTCTTCGACCGACACGACGCCGGGCATGTCGGCAGCCGCCGTGTTGGCGCGCTCCGAGTAGGTGAATACATGCAGGTAGGAAATATCCAGCGCACTCAGGAACTGATAGGTCTCCAGAAAATCCGCTTCCGTTTCGCCCGGAAAACCCACAATCACGTCGCAACCGATACAGGCATGGGGCATCAAACGTTTGATCGTGGCCACTCGCTCCTGATACAATTCACGGCGATAACGCCGGCGCATGTCGCGAAGTTGCTTGTCGTTGCCCGATTGCAGCGGGACATGAAAGTGCGGCATAAATCGGTCGCTTTCAGCCACTATTTGAATAATTTCATCGGTCAGCAAATTGGGTTCAATGCTGGATATGCGAAAGCGAGCCACCTCTTCCAACTGATCCAATTCGCGGATAAGGTCGACAAACAGGGCTTCTTTCTTCACACGGGTTCCTTCAATCACTTCGGTCCCGTTGCCAAAGTCGCCGAGGTTGACGCCGGTGAGTACAATTTCGCGGGCGCCCATGGCCGCGATCTCCCGCGCATTGCGCAGTACATTCTCCACAGTGTCCGAACGACTGGCGCCGCGCGCCTGCGGGATCGTACAAAACGAGCATTTGTAATCGCATCCGTCCTGAACCTTGAGAAAAGAGCGCGTACGATCGCCGAAAGAAAACGAGGCGGTAAATGTGTTGACGTCGCGCACGTCGCCCGCGCGCACCAGGCCTTTTCCGGGAGCTTTGGAGAGTTCGTCGACGTATTCGAGCATGCGGAATTTTTCGCCGGCGCCCAATACCAGATCGACGCCTTCGATACCGGCAATTTCTTCGGGTTTCAGCTGGGCATAACAACCGGTGATTACCACAAAAGCCTCGGGACGCTGACGCAGCGCGCGCCGCACAATTTTGGCGCATTCGCGGTCGGCCTGTTCGGTCACCGAGCAGGTATTGATCACATAAATATCGGCGCCGTCTTCAAATTTGACAGGCAAATAACCGCCGTCTTCAAAGAGCCGGGCGAGCGCCGAGGTCTCCGAAAAGTTCAGTTTGCAACCGAGCGTATGAAAAGCGACTGTGCGTGGTGTGGCCATTTTTACAAAAAAAGTCGGCAAAAATACGCCGTTTTTAGCGGCCCAAAGGGGTTAAAATGCAAACCCAACGTTAAAAGAAATGTATTCCGCCACGGCTTTGTGCGCCTTAAGCGAAACCCCTGCCTGGGGCCTTATGCGGGTGTGCGGGATTGCGGGGAAATAGTAGCGGGAGGTCAATTTGCTGTACCAGTTCGCCAGGGTAAATTGATTGATCGGAGCGCCGACGTAATAACCCGCCTGCAACACAACCCCGAAATCGCCGAACAAAAACTCATCGGCCAGAAAAACGGAAAGCCGCTGGGCAGCCCGTCGCGCATCGCCGCGGTTGCTGAAATCACCCACATGCCAGGCCCAGCGGGCTACGGCCACGTTGTTTTCATATTCAGCGCCGAGGAGGGCACGGTTGACTTTGGTAATGTGAAAATGCCCGGCAGCAGTAAATATCCAGATGGGGTATTGCGGTCCGTCAAAAACGGCAAATTCCACCCGCGCCTGGGCGGCCTGGGCCTGAAAACCCCAACGCCGGTCGGGGCGGTGCGACGCCTCAGTTGTCTGAAAATCAGTGTGTTTTAAGGGTCGTACCTGCCCGGCAACCGATAAGAATGCCGAGGGCAGGTTGATCCCGAAATTGGGCAACGCGCCGCTGCCGTTGGAGAAATGGTTGAGGCTGTACCCGGCCATCACGCGCCAATAGGGGCTCGGGCGGTATTCGCCGTACAGTTTGAACTGGGTAAAATTGTTCCAGTGGGAGCCGATGGCATTTTGTCCCGGATTGTCGAAATAATCATAAGGCCGGGTAACCCAAGCCAGACCCGTCCCGACGCGAAAATGAACCGCCCAGGCCGGCCGCCGGACAATCGGTACGGTCAGACTGGGCAGCAGGCCGTACGCCTCGCCATGCGAACCCTCGCCCAGCCGAAAATGTGAAAAGGAAAGCCCCAGGTCGGGATAACGGTGCCACACTTCCCAGGGTTGCCGGCCGAGGGTTTGCAGGCGCAAACCGAGTTCCTGCCCCCAGAGGACTTCTCCGGTACGGGTGCTGAGCTTGGGCGTATGGCGCCAGATTACGCCGCGGTAGGCAGCGGCTTCGAACGACCATTTTTGCGCTTCGAGGGTCGTACCGGCGACCAGCCAGCAGCACAGTACTGTAAAAACGGCGTTAAAACGGAAAATTTGATTCACGGTGCAAGGCGTTCAAAATCGGCATTAAATTGTCGTTTTCATTGGTTTTCAAACCGGATATTCGATCTTTTTGTTAGCGTTGTGTTATTCAATTTTGGAATTTAACTAAATTCTCCCATTCTTGTCCCAACGACACGAGGGTCGACCCTGTCACATTCCATCATCTATCTTCTTACACTTCCACATCATGCGCAAACCTGTTTATTTCGGCATTTTTCTTTGCCTGATTTTCTCCGCTCAACTCGCCCAGGCCCAGGGGGCCGCTACCGCCGGCGAAAGCCCCGCCAAATTTCGCAAAAACATTTTTGTCGAGGGTCTTGGCAATGGCCTGATTCTTTCAGCCAACTACGATATGCGTCTGAAACGCGGCGTCAACGACGGCCTTGGTTTCCGGGCCGGCATCGGCGGCGGTGGGCTGGAAGGAACCGCATCCAACGGCGACTACATCAGCGCCAATTTTATTACGATTCCGCTGAGTATCAACTACCTGGTGGGCAAACGCCGCAGTTTTTTCGAAGCCGGGCTGGGCATTACACCCATCTACGTCAATGCCGACCTGGCCGTGATCGACAATGAATTCTACTCTGGCAAAGGCTGGGGCGCAGCGGGTTTTGTTAACCTCGGATACCGGTTCCAGCCGCTTCGCAATGGTGTAATGTTCCGTCTCGACTGGACGCCGGCAATTACTTCGGAAGGTTTTTTTGCTGCCTTTTTCGGCGCTTCGCTAGGCTTCTCTTTCCAATAAAAAACGCAGTGTCAAACAAAACGGCCCCCGTCTTGAACAAGACGGAGGCCGTTATTTTTTGGAGGCAAAATTTGCCGCGGTTTAACTGCGGCTGATGTAGTGTTCCAAAAAGTGAATATGCTCTTTTTGTTCGCGCATGATCGCCGTGACAATATCGCCGATGCTGAGCATGCCTACCACTTCCTGCTGCTGCGTCACCACCGGCAAATGGCGGATGTGCTTGTCGCTGAACAATTGCATGCAGTCGTCGATGTTCATCTCCGGCGTCACGGTGAATACATTGGCGGTCATCACCTCGGTCACCGGGGTGCTTTTCGCTTTGCGGCCCTGAATAATACCCTTGCGGGCATAGTCGCGTTCTGAAAAAATGCCCACGAGCCGGCCGCCGTCCATGACCATCACTGCGCCGATGTTTTTTTCTGCCATGAGTTCGAGTGCGTCAATCACCATGTCGTCCGGGCTGACGCTGAGTACGATGTTAAAGGGTTTTCCAGCCAACAATTGTTTTACGGTGAGCATCGGTAAGGATTTTTTAAAAATGAAGAATTAAAGATTGTCATTTGGCATTAATTGCACCTATTTAGCTAAGTTATGGGATTTTTGATAAAATTCAAAATTTTAATCAAAACCCCATATTCGTTTTTTAACGGAATACTTGACACGAAAGACCTTGCAATGGTTGCAACTCGTCTAATAGGATCATTGCCCCTCAATGCTCATTACCGAGTATTCGGCAAAGCGCCTTACCATTGCAGAACAATTCGAGCCATTTCCCGGTAAAAAACTCCTGTATTCATGCGTTTGCCCGCTTCCCCCCTGTTATTCGCCTTTTTGGCCCTTCCTTTTGTCTTGTCGGCCCAGATCAAATCGCCGGATGCTTTTTTCCCGCATCAGCCCGGCGTACAATATACCCGGCACGACCAGCTCACCGATTATTTTGAGTACCTGGCCGCCAATGCAACCCAGACCATGCGGCTCGAACGCTATGGCATGACCAATGAAGACCGCCCCTTGCAGGTGGCTTATTTCTCCGCGCCGGAAAACATTGCACGGCTCGAACAAATCCGGGTCAACAACCTGCGCCTGGCGGGGGTAGCCGATGGCACACCCGACCTGAGCAACCCGATCGCAATCGTCTGGCTGAGCATGAGCGTGCATGGCAACGAGGCCTCGGGCTCCGAATGCAGCCCCGAGCTGGCCTACCGTCTGGCCACACAAACCGATCCGCAGATTCGGGAATGGCTCAAAAACACGGTCGTGGTGCTCGATCCTTCACTCAATCCCGATGGATACAGCCGTTATACCAACTGGTTCAGGGGCGTATCGGGCCCTGGCCCTAATGTGAACCCCGAAGCCCGTGAGCACCGCGAGCCCTGGCCCAGCGGACGCACCAACCATTACTATTTCGACCTCAACCGCGATTGGGCCTGGGCGACCCAGGCAGAAAGCCGGCAGCGGATCATCCTCTATCAAAAATGGCTGCCGCAGGTGCATGCCGACCTGCACGAACAGTACGTCGACAACCCCTACTACTTCGCGCCGGCCGCCGAACCGATGCACGACTACATCACGCCCTGGCAACGTGATTTCCAGACCCAGATCGGTCAGAATCACGCCCGCTACTTCGATGCCAACGGGTGGCTCTATTTTACCAAAGAGGTGTTCGACCTGTTCTACCCTTCATATGGCGATACCTACCCGATGTTCAACGGCGCAATCGGGATGACGTACGAACAGGCCGGCAACAGCTCCGCCGGACGGGCCATTATCACCGGCATCGGCGACACGCTCACGCTGGCCGACCGTATGGAACACCACCTGACGACCAGTTTGTCGACCATCGAAATCGCCAGCAAAAATGCCCGCACAGTTGTCGAAAACTTCCGCAACTACTACAGCCGAAGCGCCACACAGCCGCAAGGCGCCTACGTGTCGTTTGTCATCCGGGCCGGCAACGATCCCAACAAAGTCAATGCGCTTTGCCAACTCCTCGATCTGCACCACGTCCGCTACGGACTGGCCGGGGCAAGCAGTGGTAATTTGCGCGGCTGGGACTACGTCAGCAGCCAGGAGGCAAGCGTCACCATACAGCCCAACGACCTGGTGATCAGCGCATACCAGCCCCATGGCACCTTTGTACAGGTGCTTTTCGAACCGGCTCCCCGCTTGTCGGATTCCCTCACCTACGATATTACGGCCTGGGCCTTGCCCTATGCTTACGGCCTCGATGCCGTGGCGCTGAAAAGCAGGCTGGAACCCAAAAAAGCCTACGAACCCTACAAAGCGCCCGAGGTGCGGCTGGCCGCTTCGCCCTACGCCTGGTGCGTGCACCGCCGCTCTCTGGCCGAAGCGAAATTCCTGGCCGACATCCTCGACAAAGGCGTCAAAGTGCGCTATTCGATGAAACCCTTCGCGCTGGCCGACCAGCAATTCGAGGCGGGCGCACTGGTGATCAACCGCGCCGACAACCACGCTATGGCCGGCGAACTCGACGGCATCGTACTCGAAGCCGCACGCAAAAGCAACGTCAACGTGCATGCCATGTTCAGCGGATTCGCCGGAGCCGGCCGCGACCTGGGCTCTGATAGTTACGTGCCGCTTATCAGACCCAATATCGCCCTGGTGTACGGTGACGAGGTCGACGACAATTCTTTCGGGCATGCCTGGTTTTTCTTCGATCACGACCTGAAATACCCGGTCACGGCACTTCCGCTCGACAAACTCGGCCGCGTAAAACTCAACGATTACAACATCCTGATTTTCCCCAATGGATACTACAACCTGCCGGAAGCTACCCTGAAACAATTGCAGGACTGGGTGCGCGGCGGCGGTCGAATTATTGCCTACGAGGGCGCTGTGAAAGCTTTTGCCGACAAAGACGGCTTTGCGCTCAAAAGCAAAGCCGACCCGAAAAAAGATACCACGGAAACTAAACCCAAACCCTACCAGTCGAGAGAACGCGACGGCATCAGCGACCAACTGCCCGGCGCCATCGTAAAAACGAAGGTCGACAACACCCATCCGCTCGGCTTCGGCTTGCCGGATTATTACTTCTCGCTCAAAACCACCGCGAGCGCATTCGAGTTGCCCGACAAAGCCACTACCGTGGTCTGGCTGGGCGACAACTATACGTCTTCGGGTTTTATCGGCAGCCGGGTACGGCCGAGGCTCAACAACACGCCAATTGTTGCCGTACAACGAATGGGTGAGGGGCAGATCGTTTATTTTGTCGACAACCCGCTTTACCGTTGTTTCTGGGAGCAGGGCAAAGTGCTGTTTTCCAACGCTTTATTTTTCTAAATTTCCTTAACCATGTTTTTCAATCTCGCCGAACAGCATTCGATCGCCAACCAGTTCGTGGCCGAATTACGCAACGTGGAACTGCAAAAAGACCGGCTCCGGTTTCGTCGAAACCTGGAACGGATCGGGGAGATCATGGCCTATGAAATCTCCAAAACCCTCGAATACGAACCCTTCGAGGTGGAAACGCCGCTGGGCGTGGCCATGGTGCCGCTCCCCGCGCCTCGGATCGTGCTGGCTACCATCCTGCGGGCAGGGCTGCCTTTCCATCAGGGTATGCTGAATTATTTCGATCAGGCCGACAATGCCTTTATTTCCGCCTACCGCCGCCACCACAAAGACGGAACGTTTGAAATCCAGCTCGACTACGTCAGTACGCCCGATCTCGATGGCTGTGTACTGATCCTCTGCGATCCCATGCTGGCTACCGGCTCCTCGATCGACGTAGCCCTGAAAGAACTAAGCCGCTTCGGCCAACCCGCTTCGATCCACATCGCAACGGTGATCGCCAGTGCCGCCGGCGTCGATGCCGTGCAGCGCCTGCACCACAACGCCCGACTCTGGGTGGGCGCCCTCGACGAGGAACTGACCGGAAAATCCTACATCGTGCCCGGCCTGGGCGATGCCGGCGATCTGGCCTACGGAGAAAAACGTTAGCGGGTTTTGGGTTTTAGGTGTTGGATTTTGGGGAAAAGGGTTGTTTTTGCTCTCGATAACTTTTGCGGCAGCAATAAACCACCGCTCGCGCGAGGCTTTGCCTCGTGACAATACCCGAGAGCAGAAACAACCCTTTTACCCAAAACCTAAAACCCAATACCTAAAACCCAAAATCCAACACCAACGAAGTTACGCCTGCGCCGGCGGGGTGTTGAAATTCATGGGCGGAAACGGCGGCTGGTCGGGCTCTTCGATTTTTCCGAATTGCATTTCGTATTTCTGAACATTGTCGCGCAGGGCATGCAGCAGGCGCTTGGCGTGCTGCGGCGTGAGCACGATGCGGGCTTTCACTTTGGCCTTGGGCACATTGGGCATCATGCGGATAAAATCGACCACGAATTCGGCGTGCGAGTGCGAAATAATCGCCAGATTGGAATAGATACCGTCAGCCACTTCTTCCGAGATCTCGATATTGATGGCAGGCTGCTGCTGGTTCTTGTTGTCAGACATGAATAACTAGATTAAGAGTGAAAATTATCAGGATATTTGGAGGGACAAAATTACCGGAAAAAACAACGCGAGCCGTACTGCCTTGTTCAAAATCGAATCAGATCGTGCAGAATGACGAAGGCGATAATGCCCGCGGGTACGAAAAATATCTTCATCTGCAATTGTGGGAAAACCGCCACGCTAAACAGTGCGCCACCTAAAAAACTGCACATGATAATGATGCGCAAAAACGCTTCGCGCTGCACCAGGCGCCTTTTTTCGCCCTCCGAATGAAATATCTCGGCGATATCGACCCCGAGTTCGTTGACGACCCCGGTGATCTGACTGGCTTTGATCAGCGAAGAGGTCGTGAGGCTCACCATGGCATTTTGAATGCCGATGGCAAACAACATCATGGCGGGAAAAGTGAGGGGATGCAGGGCGCCATTCCCGTCTTTGGTATGCGATGCGCCGACGAAAACAAAAAGGCCGATCACCGTCAGCAGGGGCAGAAGGTGCAAATAGCGCTTTTTGAGCAACTTCTCCCGCTCCACGCACCAGCCGGCAAAAAAACCGCCCAGAAAAAAAGAAAACAGCCAGAGAAACACCGACCCGGCCGTCTCGAAATGCCCTTCGTACAAACCCTGCGCAATTTGCGGCAGCAAACCCGTGATATTGGTGACCACCACCGAAAACGTCATCAGACCCGCGTAAATGACAATGCCGGAACTGAACGGGTAAATGAATGAATACATCATTTTCACCGAAAACGACTGCCGCCGCGTCTTGTGCCGGTCGCCCGGCTCCTGCAGTTTTTGGATTAAAAGCCATTTGCGATAATCCATCATGTGTTTTGAAGTCCTTTTGTTTTTTTAGCGTAATAAAAAATTAAGCGCGCTTTTGTTTCAGCATAAAACAGCCTGGCAGAATTACGACTTTTGCGGCGCCTCGTTTTTTCAAAAATATTCGAGCAGCCTGTATACCATGACCAGTTGGCTTTCCATTCCCAAAGATTCTGATTTTTCCCTTCACAATCTTCCTTTCGGCATTTTTCAGCCCGCCGGCGCCCCGCCCCGCGCCGGCATGGCCATCGGCGACCATATCGTCGACCTGGCGGCGGCAGCCGATGCGGGATTGTTCGGTAAACGCCGTTTTTTCAAAAAAATATTCGAGCAGCCTGTACTAAATGATTTTATCGCTTTGGGCAAACCGGTCACCAGCCGTGTGCGCCGCAAGGTACAGGAATGGCTCACCCGCCCCGAGCGCCCCGCAGAAGCCGATCGCCTGCTGGCCGACCGCCGCGGCGTCGCCATGCGAATGCCCCTCAGGGTGCCCAATTACACCGATTTTTACAGCAGCATCGAACACGCCACCAACGTGGGCAAAATGTTCCGCCCCGACAATCCGCTGCTGCCCAACTGGCGCTGGCTGCCCGTGGGTTATCACGGCCGCGCGTCGTCTATCGTCGTCAGCGGCACTTCCATTCACCGCCCGATGGGTCAGATTGTGCCCAAAGGTGAAGAAACACCCGTTTACTCGGCCTCCCGCCAGCTCGATTTCGAACTGGAAGTCGCCTTTGTCATCGGAAAAGAATCGGCGCTCGGCGAACCCATCCCCGCGGCCAAAGCCGACGATTACATTTTCGGCCTGCTGCTCTTCAACGACTGGAGCGCGCGCGACATCCAGCGCTGGGAATACGTGCCGCTGGGGCCGTTTTTGGGCAAAAATTTCGGCTCCTCGGTGTCGCCCTGGATCGTGCCGCTCGAAGCCCTGAAACCGTTCCGGGTCAAAGGCCCCAAACAAAACCCCGCGCCGCTGGAATACCTGCAAACCCGCGGCGCGCAGCATTACGACATCGAACTGGAAGTATCCATCCGGCCCGAAAACGGCCCTGAATCGGTGATTAGCCGCTCCAACTTCAAATACCTGTACTGGAGCATGGCCCAGCAACTGGCCCACCACACCGTCAACGGCTGCAACGTGCAGGTCGGCGACCTCCTGGCTTCCGGCACCATCAGCGGCCCCGACGCAGGCAGCTACGGCTCTTTGCTCGAACTCTCCTGGGGCGGCCAAAAACCGCTGACCCTGGCCGACGGCAGCACGCGCACGTTCCTGCTCGACGGCGATACCCTGGCTATTCGCGGCTGGGCGGCCAAAGACGGGTTGCGGGTGGGTTTCGGCGAAGTAAACGGGCAAATTTTGGGCAAATAAACCCCGGGACAGCATTTTGTGATACAAGGCGATTACTTTTGTTAGCGCTTCCCTGCGCTCCCGTGTCCATTCCATCGCCTTCATTCGCTTAAATCCTGCCCGCTATGCGCGTTTTTGTACTCGCCTTGTCGTTCTTCACCCTGAGTCAAACCATTGTCGCACAATCATCCTATACCGAAACAATGGGTAACGTTTCGGGTATCGTGACGATTGCCGCACACGAAGCCGCCAACAACTTCGACGTCGATCTGCTGACCTATTCCGGCAGCGGCGACGTGCGCAACAGCGCCGCCAGTAATGGCTATCCCGGCGCTTCGGGAAGCGCCAACGTGCTATTGAACGCCCAGTTTGAAGACCTGGTCATCACCGGCCTGACGCCCAACGAGCAATGCGTGTCGACCACCCTGACCTTCGGCGTGCGCAAATCGCGCAACAATGAAAACGGCGCCGGTTTTGCTGCCGAGTACAGCACCGACGGCGGCAATTCCTGGACCTCCGCCGGCGCCATCACCCTGCCCACCGGCGCAGGCACCATCGGCTGGTATCAGCGCACCCTGAGCGGCCTGCCTGGCAATGCCAACGCCTACCGTTTCCGCAAAACCAGCTTCAACCCGGGCTCCTCCTTCCGCGTCGACGACATTATTATCCAGGGCAACGGCGCCGGCTGTTCCCTGCCCATCGAACTGGCAACTTTTGAAGTAAAAGCCAGCCCCGACCGCTCCGTCGACATCCACTGGGCCACCGCCAGCGAACGCAACAACGACTTCTTTACCGTCGAACATGCCACCGACCTGGCCGAATTCAGCCCCCTCGCACGTATCGAAGGCGCAGGCACCACGACCGAATGGCAGGACTATGAATTCCGGCACGACAACCCGGCGCCCGGCCGCAACTACTACCGGCTCAAACAAACCGATTTCGACGGCGCTTTTACGTACAGCTCCGTGCGCAGCGTCAACTTCCCCAAAGAAGACCAGGTACAAGTTTTCCCCTCCCCGGCCGTCGATAAATTGCAGGTGCGCCTCAAAACCGTGCCCGCCGAACCCGTCCGCTGGGAAGTGTACGATGCCGCCGGCCGCCTCGCGCAGTTGGGTGAATGGACCAGCGAAACCACCGACTTCGAACTGGACGTGCGCGACCTGCCGCCCGGCAACGCCCTGCTCCGGCTTACCATCGGGCGCGAGGTACTGGTAAAACAATTCAGCCGGCAGTAAACACAACAATGCTTCGACATATCCTTTTCGACAACGACGGAACCATCGTGGACTCCGAAATCATCGCCGTGCGGCTGATGCTGCGCCACCTGGGCCATCTGGGCCTGCATTTGAGCGAAAAAGAATACAGCCAGCGCTTTCCGGGACTGCTCGACCGCGACATTGTAGCCACCCTGACCCGCGAACACGGCATGTCGTTTCCACCCGATTTTCTGCACCGGCTACACGACGAACACGTGCAGGCTTTTCAACGCGAATTGCGCAGTATACCGGGCATGCACCGCCTGTTCCGTGCGCTGCGGGTACCCAAAAGTATGGTGTCGAACGGCAGCGTGCGGCACGTCGAACGCAGCCTGCGCCGCGTACGCCTGCGCCATGCGCTCGACGGGCACATTTTTTCCGCCGAACACGTCGAGCGCCCCAAACCGCACCCCGATGTGTACCGGTTTGCACTCGACACCCTGCGCCTCAACGCCCACGAAGTGCTCGTTGTGGAAGACAGTCCCACCGGAGTAGCCGCCGCCAAAAGCGCCGGTTTGCAGGTCGTGGGCTTCCTGGGCGCCTCGCACGTGCACGACGGCCACGCCGAAAAACTGCTGGCCCACGGCGCCGATTTCATTGCCCCCGACGCGCAAGCGCTGGGCCGGATTTTTACCGAACGCGGCGCGCTTTGAATTTGCATGGATTGAACCTGTGGGCTTGCCGCTTGTTTGGCGAAGGAAACTTTTACCCGAAATGAAACGATACAGCCTTCTTTTACTCTTTTGGGGGAGCTTTTGCGCCCCCGCATGGAGCCAATTTTCCATTGGCCACAAAACACTCGTATTCAACGACCCCGCGCGCAACAACCGCGCCGTTCAAACGGAAATTTACTACCCGGCCGCGGCCGAGGGCGACGACCAGCCTATCGCCGCCGGTTCGTTTCCGGTCGTGGCGTTCGGGCATGGTTTCGTGATGAGTACGAGCGCCTACGCCAATGTCTGGTCGGCGCTTGTACCACAGGGGTATATCGTGTGCCTGCCCACCACGGAGGGCAGTTTTGCCCCCAGTCATGAAAATTTTGGCCAAGACCTGGCTTTTCTGGTCGGTGCCATGCAGGAAGCAGGCAACACCGCCGGCAGCTTTTGGGAAAACCGCGTGAGCCCGCGCGTTGCACTCATGGGACATTCGATGGGCGGCGGCGCGGCTTTGCTCGGTACGCCATTGCAGTCGGCCGTGACCGTCACGGCTGTATTCGCCCCCGCCGAAACCACCCCCAGCGCCGTTGCTGCCTGTGTGCAAATCGAAAAACCCGTGCTGATTTTCACCGGCTCGCAGGATTGCATCACGCCAACCACCAACCACGCCGCCCCGATGTACGCGGCACTGGATGCGGCCTGCAAGGTGCACGTAGACCTGGACGGCGGCAACCATTGCTATTTCGCCGATTTCAATTTCAATTGCAATTTCGGGGAGGCGACGACGGGTTGCCAGCCCGGTATCAGCCGCGAACAGCAGCACGAGCGTGTGCTGGCAGTGCTGTTGCCCTGGTTTGATTTTTACTTGAAAGAAGAAACCGGCGAGTGGGCTGTTTTTCAAAATGCCCTGACCGCCACGCCCGGGCTTGCCGTCGCGCAAACCAATTGCACAGCGCCTTTGAGCAGCCATGCCGCGCCGGCCAGTCCCGATCTGAGGCTGTCGCCCAACCCGGCGAACGCAGATTTGTACGTCCGTTTTGATCAAAACATTCCCGATGCCGCGCCGATGTTTACGGCTGTCGATTCGGCGGGCCGCGCGACCCGTTTGACTGCTCAGGCCGCGGATGCCGGCGCCTGGCGACTGGACGTATCCGGTTTGCCGGCCGGCGCGTATCGTTTGCAGGTGCAAGGGAAGGAGCGGGTGTGGAGCGCCGGGTTTGTCAAGGCCAGGTGAGTTTTGTGCGTTCATGGTATTTCACGCAGAGGGATGAGTGGTTCACGCAAAGGGCGCAAAGAGGCAAAGCGCGCAAAGGGGGATTTTTTATTGCACGCAGAGACGCAGAGGCGCAGAGTTTTTGATTGAGGGTTATCATCTCTTTCCTCGTATGATTTGCTCCTTTGCATCCCGATGCCTCACTGCATGCAATAACAAGTCTCAGCCCTTCTTTGCGCGCTTTGCTCCTTGGCGCCCTTCGCGTGAAACTCAAATCCCTCTGCGTCTCTGCGTGCAATAAAACTTTGCGTGCCTTGCTCCTTTGCGCTCCCTGCGTGCAACAAAACCCCGCCGCGAAGCGGCACTCAAATTCCCCCATTTGCTCACTCCTGACAAAACCATGACGCCGGGGTAGCAACCTGAAGCGGCCTTTCGGCGTTCTGATAATAGTTTTCATTTGGTTTTTTGGGGTTTATGCCGTCGGAGGCGAAAGCATTCCGGCGGCAATTTTTTTATCTACATAAACCTCATAAACCCCCATATCAACCCTTATAAACCTCAAAAAAATGGGCCGCCTCGATACCGGGGCGGCCCATTTGTCAATGAGGCGTAACTTGAAGATTGTTTATTCTTCTCCGTCAAACGCTTCGAAGTCGAACAGCAGCGAGAAGCGCAGCGTGTTGTCGAGCGGGTTGCGTTGGTTGGTGGTGGGCACCAGGTAGGAGAAATTGAGTCCGAAAACGTTGTATTTCACGCCGAGGCCCACGCTGAAATAGCGGCGGTTGCCTTTCGACTGCGTTTCGTAGAAATAGCCCATGCGCACGGCAAACTGGTCGTCGTACCAGTATTCGGCGCCGGCGCCCACGGTGATTTCTTTCAGTTCTTCGTTGAATCCGCCCGGAGCGTCGCCGAAGGACTGGAATACGCCGCGGATCGAGGAGAGTTGTTTATAGTCGGGGATACCGTCGTTGTCTTCGTCGATGGCCGGGGTGGGCGTGGGCACCAGCAGTTTGTTGAAATCGCTGGTAAAGGTGAGGGTATTGAAATCGTCGAGGTTGAATTTCCAGGCGAAGCCCAGGCCGAGGTTGGTCGGGATATAGTCGCGGTTCACCGAGTTGGTGTACGTGATTTTGGAACCCAGGTTGGTCACCGCACCGCCGATGGTCAGTTCGCTGGGCGTGCGGGCCGACTTGATTTCAGTTTTATAGGTAAAGGAGAGGTCGGCAGCGCCGGCCACGCCGGGTTTGATCTCGGTGCGCTGACCGTCGGAGCTCACCGTCTGGCCGCTGGCCAGGTTGGAGTAGATGAACTTGGCGCCGATAGCGGCGGAGAAATTTTCGGTCAGTTTACGGGAGTAGGCGCCCGTGATTTCGAATTCGTTGGGGCGACCCTGGCCGAGGGAGGTGCCGTTTTCGTCGGTAAATTCGATATCGCCCAACGAGAAATAGCGCAGGCCCAGGCCGACAGTCTGGAATTCGTCGAGTTGCACGTAGCCCGAGAGGTAAGCCAGGTACACGTCCTGCAGGCCCAGATTGCGCATCCAGGGGGTATAGGTAGCGGAGATGGAGACTTTTTTATCGGCAAAGGCCAGTTTGGACTGGTTGTAGTGCATACCGTTGGGATCGGCGGAGGTGGCGATACCCACATCGCCCATACCGCCGCCGCGGGCGTCGGGCGTGATACGCAGGAAAGGTACGGCCGAGGTTACGGCGTTGGCGCAGTCGTCACCAGTGGGAAAACGCTGCCCGGTGACAGGATCGTAGCTATACCCCTTGCCGTCGATGCATTTGTGCTGAATCTGGGCGGAGAGCGCCGTGGCGGCCAGCATACCCAGGGCAACCAGCATCAACTGTACATCCATTTTTTTCATGATCGGATTCCAAAAATTTAGTGGCTAAAATTCGGTTTTGTTTTTCGCAAGCGCGAGTCGTACCGCAAAAAGTGTGCAAAAGTACGCTCCCGACGCTGTTTTTTAGTTTGGCACTGTCAGGTAACCTCGGCTTTGACAATTTTTTGCGGGAAAGGGTTGTCTGGGATGGGGAAAAAAATTCGGGGGAGGCACCATCGATCGGCAGCAGATGAATGTGCTAATGGCAACACCATCTGCAATATATCGAAGACAAATGATAAACAGTCGGTCTCTCCCAAAAAGTCCACAACCGCCCATTAGCACATTAACTAATTAGCACATTCCCACATTAGCACATTAACCCTATTTCAAAATCACCAGCTTTTCAAAATCGCTCTCGGCCGTCACCGCGTTGCCGGCGACGTCGGTGCCGCGCACTTTGACGCGGTACACGTACACGCCGCGGGCCAGTTGGTCGCCGTATTCGTCTTTGCCGTCCCACTGGATGTCGGTGACGCGGTAGCCGTCGGCCGGGGCGCTGTGCAGGATGGTTTTGACGAGGCGGCCCGAGACGGAGAAAATACTGATCTGCACGTCGAGGATCTGGCCGGCGAGGTTGTGCTCGAACTGGAAATAGGTGTTGGTCGTGAACGGGTTGGGGTAGTTCAGCACGTGATCGAGGGCGGCTTTGCCGTCTTCGGCCACCACAAACTCGGTCACGCCTTCGCCGGGGTTGTTGGCGATGTCCCAGCCTTTGGCTTTGAGGGTGTGGCGGCCCGCGGCGAGGTTGCGCAGCGGATACAGCGCCTGGCCGCGGCGGAAATCATTGAGTTCGCTTTCGTAAAAGTCGTTGAGAATGATGGTTTCCTGCACGTTGTCGTCGAGCACCACGGTGAGGTCGTGGCCCAGACTGGTACCGCTCACGTTCATGCCGTAGTCGTCGGCGCATTTGACGAGCACTTTGGGGTTGGCGTCGGTGATGCCGCCCGTGACGAAGGCGTCGGTATTGAGGAACACCTGAATGATGGGCGGGGTATCGTCCTTGATCTGGTTGGCATTGCCGCCGATCACAAATTTTTCATCGGCGCCGGCAGCGTCGAGCGGGGTGCCGTTTTCGGCGTAGTAGCTGATTTTGCCAAAACCGTAGGGGTAGTTGATGTCTTTGGGCACGATAAAATTGACCTTGAAATGCCCGTTGCTCACGGTGGCGCTGCCCTTGAAAATGACGTTGCGCTGCACGGAAAAATTGAACAAGGGGCTGTCCGTATCCTGCGCGAGGGTTTGCAGGGTCTGGGCTTTGTCGAAGATGGTGACGAATACCTTGCCGTTGAAATTGCTCAACAGGTTGCCGAGCGTATCGGTTACCGAGCCTTTGAGTTCGACGGGCATCAGAGCGCGCAGGGTGTCGGGGTTGGCGGTGTCGTACACTTTGCCGTTGATGGAATCGGTAGACACGCGGTATTCGGGCAGGGCGAGAAACATGGCCGGGTCGCCGAGCAGGGTAAAGCGGCGCGCATTGTCTTCGTTGCCGCCCGAGAGGGTGTTTTTACCGTCTTTGAGGATGTCGCCGATGGCGCGGTATTTTCCGTTAACTTTTTGAAAAATAACGCTTTGCACACCGTCGGTCAGTTTGTTGTTGCCGTCGATGAACACCGGGCGCACGGTCGTGAACAGGCCGATGGCGCCGCTTTTGACTTTCAGCAGGGCCTGTTCGCCGCCGCTGAGCGTGGTGTAATCGTCGTAGCCGCCGAAGGTGCAGGTCGCGGTGATGATCAGCGGATAGCGGTTGGGATTGTCCCAGCCGGCAATGTCGTTGTTGTCGACCACGCGTTCCTGCGCCCAGCCTCGGGGGCCGCCGTGGCCGATGTACTGGGTGATGAGCGCGCCTTTGAAAATATTGGAGTTGATGGCTGCCTTGGCGTCGGGGAAGCGCTGGCCGCCCGAGGTGGCAATTTGCTGGTAGGCGTCGAAGTACACTTTTTCGAGGTTGAAAAAACGCTCCGTATCGCCGGCGGCAGTGGCCAGTTTGTCGGCCTGCTTCACGTGGGCGTTGCCATCCTGGTCGTCGGCCAGGTAAAGCAGGCGCAGGTGCCAGTCGCCGAGGTTGCTCGGGTTCTGGTCGTAGTCGACGATCTTGTCGACGATGGCCTGGGCTTCATCGGGCGACTCCGGCGTGACACGTCCCACGGCGATGTCGAGGGCGCCGTCGAGGGCGCCGCCTTCACCGGGGCTGAGCAGGGCGAAATAGTCGTCGGAAGGGTGGGAATAAATGGGGTGGAATGATTCGGCTGTTTCAAAAACCGGGATAAAATCCAGGTTATCCTCGCTGCCGCTGTTGTTTTTCGGGTCGAAGGAACCGTCGCCGAAAAGCAGGAGGTAGTCGAATTTGTTGGGGCCGCGTTCGAGCAGCATGCGGGCGAAGTCGCGGATGGCGGTGGGGTCTTTGGCGCCGGAGGAGAACTCGTTGTACAACTGATTCACGTCCACCAGTTCCACGTCGAGGCCACTGTACGTGCGGCGGTGTTCGGCCAGTTGTTGGGCGGCCGACTGGAAATCGGCGTGGTAAATGATGGCCATGTGTACGTCGCCGATGCCGTGCAGGTTCTGGTTGGCGATTTTGCCCACTTTGGCCTCGGGTTTGGGCAGGCTGCTGTTGTCGTAAAAAGCATAGAAATTTTTCAATACGCCGAGGGTTGTCGCCCCGAATTCGAGGGCGCCGCCCGACACGCTGGTTTGTTGGCGGGTCGGACTGAGCGGCGAGCTGACATCCCAGATTTGCGGGGCGCTGCCGCTGAATTCGAGCCGGAACGTCGCGGCGTCCTGCGTCAGCGTCTGCAAATCGCGGAAGCTCATGGCGTTGCCGGTCATAATCAGTTTACGGCGGGCATTAACTTCGATAAAATCGAGCCAGCCCTCGCTGGTTTCGGAGACGTTGGGAAAATCGATTTTCAGGTTGACCAAATCGCCATCGGGGTTGAAACTGCCGCTCATGGCGCCGCCCGAGGCAAAAGCCGCGTCGTTGTTGCTGATGGTGACGGCGTTGAGGTTTCTGGAAAAAGTCGTGCCGTCGGCGATCAGGCGCACCAGCGTCTGGGTTCCGCAGCGGGCGGCAAAATCGGCGCGGACGCGGGCCGCGGAGCCTGGCACTAGGTTGGGGAAGTTGAGGGAATAATCGCGCTGACGGGTTTGGTAAAAGTAATCGCCAAACCAGCGTTTGCCCGAGCCCTGGGCCGAAGTGGAGAAATCGAGCAGGTTGACCTTGTCTTCCTCGATCCGGCCGATGTCGTCGAAAGAAGTCGTCACGTAAGCCGCCGGCTGACTGGCCTGTTCGCTGATGCGAAGGCCCTGGGCATCGCCGATTTTGAGGAAATACCAGGCATGGCGGTCGTACAGGTGCTGGCGAATGGTGAGTTCGGGGTCGGTGGCGCCCGGGCGGTAGATCATGGGGTAAGGCCCCGTGGCGTAGAACAGGATGTAATCGCCGGCGTCGAATTTGCCGTCCTGTTCGCCCGAAATAAAGATGGCGTTTTCCATCAGATCGTCGGTGCGCACGTCGTCGGTGCGTTCGGGCAGCATAAATCCGCCGTTGCCGAAGATGCGGATACGGCGCGGGTCGATGTTATCGAGGTTGCTGATGCCCAGTTCGTTTTTGAGGTAGTTGTAATCGAGCCGGTACACGCCCGAATTGGCCACGCCGAACTTCCAGATCTCGCCGTCGCTCAGCACGGAGAGGGTAGTGAAGGGCCCGGTGCGTTCGGCGGCCGAGGGCGGTGCGGGTGTGGCCCGCACGGTGATGCTGAACGACACGGCGCGTTCGTATCCGTTGCCGTTGCGGCGCAGGGGCAGGAACTTGATCCGGCCGAAAAAGCGGTCGCGCTCCTGCTCCACACTGGCGCTGACGATCAGGTCGTTGCCCAGGGCTGCATCGTCGGCCGAAGGTTTTTTGGCTATTGGCTCCCATTGCACGGAATTGATCTCCACGGCCAGCGTGGAACGGCCGCCGAGAGCAAAACGCTCGGAAAACAGCGGCAGGGCCGGCGCGGCGTCGCCCCGGCTGCATCCCTCGAAACTCCAGAGCTCGACGGGGCTGCCGTCGGAAGTGTACACGATCTGCGGCGCGGCCGACCAGTTGAGCGTACGCTGGAAGGTAAAGGTGTTTTGCGCCGTGGCGGCAGCGGCAAAAAGGGCAAACAGAAGGAGGAGCCGAATTTTCATGGTCGAAACAATTAGGTGACAAAGGTCGGGGAGTTGGCGCGAATGCACGGGCATGGGTTGCCTTGACCGGGCGGTTTTGCCAATCGGCGACGGATTACCCATCCAACAAAGCCCCCCGGAGATGGTTCGCGGCGGTGTGTCTCCGGCGGTATGATTGCCCGGTATTGCTGGCTTACCGGGCAATGAAAGTCTTTTATTTTTTTAATAATTTTTGTTTTAAATTTTTCGATATAAAAACTATTGTTTTATGTTTGTTTGATTTTTCACCAATTTTTAAACGAAAACACCCTGTTATGGAAAGAAAAACAAACTGGATCGCTATTGTTGTGGCCGCGGTGGCAGCCATGGTTATCGGCTTTTTGTGGTATGGCCCCCTGTTCAGCAAACCCTGGATGGCCGCCTACGGCTTCACGATGGACGAGGCCAACCAGAAACTTTTCAAAGACGGCGTCGAGCTGCCCATGGACATGACGCCCATGATCTTCAACACGCTCGCGATGTTCGTTTTTGCCTTTTTGATGAACTGGCTGACCGGCCGTGCCGGCGCCAATACCTGGGCGGAAGGCGCCAAAATCGGGGCAATCGTGGGCATTTTTGTCGGCGCGACGCGTTGTCTGGGCCTCCTCTTTGCAGCCGAACCCGGTAGCCTGTTGCCCATCGAAGGCTTGTACCCCGTCGTGCAATTGAGCGTAATGGGCGCGATTTTGGGCGGCTGGAAGAAGAAGTAGAAAAATTGAGTTTTGGGGCGGCTAACAGTCGCCCCAAACGGTCTGTTTTTTTATGCAATTCAGGCCGTCTCACAAGTCGGGTCGACCCAAAATCGTAAAAATATTATGTCACGCAAAGTCGCAAAGCGCGCAAAGAATTTGCGCCTTGGCGGCCTTTGCGGCTTTGCGTGTAACTTTATTCGCAAAGGCTCCTGGGTACTCAGACTTATGAGACAGCCTCTTCAAATCTCCGCCACATGGCGCCACCCCAATATCGTCGCCTGAGTCCGGGGTTGTCGTTCTTCGCCTCCATACAGCACGAAAGAACGTAAATTGGGCAATGCGCTTTGTCGCTGGAAAAAGTCCAGATTTTTGAAAAATTCGGGTTTAATCGTTCGTCCGGCTTTGATCTCCACAAGTTTCAACAAACCTTCTTCTTCCAGAAGACAATCGATTTCATGACCGGTTTTGTCACGCCAGTAATACAGGTTAGGCCGGATGCCGCGATGATAACGTTGCTTCATCAACTCTGTCACGAACCAGTTCTCTACGAGCGCGCCCTTTTGGTAATACTGATTCAATTGTTCGGCAGATTGGATACCTAATAAGTAGCAGGCCAGGCCCGTATCATAAAAAAACAAGCGTGGCGCCTTGACTACCCGTTTTTGAAAATTTCGGTAGTAGGGTTGCTGAAGGAATACTGCGAAACTGGTTTCCAGCAAAGAAACCCAGCGTTTTACGGTAGGGACGCTCACATCGAGTTCATTGGCAATAGCGCTCATATTGAACTGCTGGCCACTAAGTCCTGCGCATACCTTCATAAAAGACTGGAAAAGACGCAAATCACCAATGGCAATCAATTGTCGTACATCTCGTTCAAGGTAAGTTTGCAAATAGGAGGAATAAAACAGGGAAGGCGGAGTGCCAAGGTCATACAACCCTGGATACGCGCCCCGGACAAGCTGGCTTTCCAGATCGCCTTCCGCAAGCCCGACCGCGTCAATTTCCGAAAATGAAAATGGCAGCAGTACGAACACGCCTACTCGCCCAGCCAGGCTTTGGGTAATTTTTTCGGAAAGCAAAAAGTGTTGAGAACCCGTGAGCAGGTACAATCCGGGTTGACGCAGTTCATCCACATGCAATTGAATGTATGAAAATAGTTCGGGAACGTATTGCGCTTCATCAATGATGAGACGCGGACCATATACTGCCAGAAATTGACGAGGATCGTCGTGCGCAAAGTGTCGCAACTCGGGGTCTTCCAGGGAAACGTACCGATACTCCGGAAAAATAGCGCGAATAAGGGTGGTTTTGCCAGACTGGCGCGGTCCGGTGAGGGACAAGACTGGAAAAAATCGGGCAGCTTCACGCAAGTGATTTTCCAATAAACGAGGGATCATTCGTAAAATTTGGACAAATTTAATATTGAATATTAAATTTGGAAAAAGAAATGAAAAAAATCTTCCCTGCTCATTTTCCCGCTCCCCCGCCATTTCCCTTACATTTCGCCCCGAAACAGCCTTTGCCAAATTTTACATGACATCCGATCGTATCCTGCTAACCGGCGCCGGCGGCCAGATCGGCGCCGTATTGACCGAAGCCCTGCGCGAAACCTACGGCGCCGACCATGTCGTCGCCACCGATCTGAAAGCCCTCGGTCCGCAATCCGGCCCCACCGAAATCCTCAACGCACTCGATGCGCCCGCGCTCGACGAACTCGTGCGGAAATACCGCATCACCCAGATCTACCACCTCGCCGCCATCCTGAGCGCCACGGGTGAAAAAGACCCGATGTGGGCCTGGAACATCAACATGACCAGCCTTTTCAACGTGCTGGAAGTTGCCCGGCAGCGGGAGGTCGCCAAAGTCTATTTCCCCTCCTCCATCGCCGTATTCGGCCGCGAAGCACACCGCAACAACACCCCGCAATTCGAAGTGCTCATCCCCGAAACCGTGTACGGCATCAGCAAAGTGGCCGGTGAAAACTGGGCCAACTACTACTTCCGCCGCTACGGCCTTGACGTGCGCTCCATGCGCTACCCCGGCATCATCGGCTACCAGAGCATGCCCGGCGGCGGCACCACCGACTATGCCGTCGACATTTACCACTACGCCGTTCAGCACAAACCCTACGAGTGTTTCCTGCGGGCCGATACCCGCCTGCCCATGTTGTACATGCCCGATACGATCAAGGCCACGCTCCAGCTCATGGAAGCGCCCTCCGACTGCCTGACCGTGCGCACCAGCTACAACCTGGCCGGCATGAGCTTTACCCCCGAAGAAATCGCCGCCAGCATCCAAAAAGAGATGCCCGGTTTTCAAATCAGTTACAAACCCGACTTTCGCCAGGCCATCGCCGATTCATGGCCGGCCACGATCGACGACTCCGCCGCCCGCCGCGACTGGGGCTGGCAACCCGAATACGACCTTGATGCCATGACCAGGGATATGCTGTATCATCTAAAACTTAAATATTGATTCGATTGATTCGATTGGTTCGATTGGTTCGATTAACCCTCCCCCAACCCCTCCGAGGAGGGGAGCGGATGGTGGTGTTGATTGACGATGGCAAATTATCCCCACGATCCGGACTAATCGAAACAATCGAAGCAATCGTATCAATCGAAACAATCGAACAACCGCTATGTCAAACGCCCGCAACCCTTACCTGATCCCCTTTATCCTGGTGTGCAGCCTGTTTTTTCTGTGGGGAATACCCAACAGCATGAACGGCTCGCTGATCCGCCACTTCCAGTTTGCCCTCGACCTGAAACGCTGGCAGGCCGGCATTGTCGACTCCGCTTTTTATTTCGGCTATTTCGTCATGGCTATTCCGGCCGGCATGTTCATGCGGCGGTATGGGTATAAAGCCGGCATTCTGACGGGTTTGCTGCTGTTTGCGGTGGGCGCCCTGTTGTTCGTGCCGGCCGGCAACATCCGGGTGTACGCTTTTTTCCTGTTCGCACTGTTTACCATTGCGTCGGGACTGGCCTTCCTCGAAACGGCGGCCAACCTGTACGTCACGGTGCTCGGCGACCCGAAAAAAGCGGAATGGCGCATCAATTTTGCCCAGACGTTCAACGGCATTGCCATCATCATCGGACCGATCATCGGGGCGCGGTTTATTTTCTCCGACCTCGACACCAAACAATTGCTGGCCACCAAAACGGAGGCCGAACTGGCCATTTACCGCGCCCAGGAAGCCCAGTCGGTACAAATGCCCTACCTGACCATCGGCCTGATCCTGCTGGCCGTGGCGCTGGTGTTCTGGCTGACCAAAATGCCCGAAGTCGGCCGGGAAGAAGAACAGGCCGCCCACGAAAAAGTCACCGTCGGCGGTTTGCTGAGCAAATACCGCCACCTGTCGCTGGGCGTGCTGGCGCAATTTGCCAACGTAGGCGCCCAGGCGACGTTGTGGGGCTATTTTGCCGACTTCAAACTCGATTTTTCGCCCAATGAACACGTGGGCCTGACGGTCGCTTATGCCAACACGCTGTTTGGCGTCGACCCGAACGTGACACCCGAAAAGATCGCCAATTACCACGCCTCTTTTGCCATGATCCTCTTCCTGCTGGGCCGCATCGCGGGCACTTCGCTGATGAGCGTGACGGAACCCCGCAAAGTAATGTCGTGGTATTCCGTTGCCGCCGTCGGGCTCGTGCTGGCCGCGTTTTTCCTGGGCGGACTGGCGGGCGTGGCCTGTATCATGCTCACTTATTTCTGCCAGAGCATCATGTTCCCCACCATTTTTGCCCTTTCGACCAAAGGGCTGTCGGCAGCCGAAAGCAAACTGGCGTCGTCGCTGGTCATCATGGCCATCGTAGGGGGCGCGGTATTGCCGCCGGTAGCGGGCTTGCTCTCCCAGTCGGGCGGCATGAAAATGGCGCTGCTGGTGCCGCTGGTATGCTTCGTCTACGTGGTTTGGTACGTGATGAAAGGCTGGAAACCGGCGCAGGCATAAGCCGTGTTTTTCGTGTAAAAAAGCCTTCGAAAACGTTATTTTATGCAAAGGGCGCAACGGATCGGTTCCGTTGCGCCCTTTTATCACCGCTTCACCAATTCACCCCTTATTCACTCTTCTTCGGTAGCCCAGAGGTGTTTCGCCGGTTGCTTTTTTGAAAAATTTGCCAAAATGCGAGGGGTTGGCAAAATGTAGTTTGTCGCTGATCGCGGCCACGTCTTCTTCGGAATATTGCAGCATTTTGCGCGCCTCTTCCAGGATACGCCGGGCGATGATGCCGCTGGCATTTTTACCGGTGCTGTCTTTGACCGAGTCGTTTAGGTGGCCGGGCGTGAGGTCCATCAGACGGGCAAAATCGGTTACGCTGTGGCAGCTGTGAAAGTGCAGTTCAACCAGGCGGCGGAACTCGTTGGCGATTTCCAGTGCACGGGAGGGCTTTTCGCTCGGGACAACCGGCCGGTCGCTGGCCGCGTGGCATTTGTACAAAAACACCGTCAATAAATGTTGTAAAACGGCCCTGCGGTATTTGTCGAAGGGGTTCTGTGCATCGGCGAGCATGATTTCGCCGAGGCGAAACAATTCATCGAAAACGCCGGGGTTTAAAGGCTGTACGGGGTTTTCTCCTTGTTGAAAAAAGGACAACAGCCGGTCGGCTTCTTCTCCGGAAGCAGGCAAAAAGCCTGCTGTAAAATAGAACGTAAAACCGCGGCCGCATGCTTCGCGAAGCGGTGAAAACACCTGCGCGGGCGCCACAAAAATCACGGCCGGGCCGCGTTCCTCCGTCGCATCCACCGGGAAACGTTGGAGCAGGGTGATCTCGTAAAACTGCTTACTGAACGGCAACAAAGCCTGTACGCCGCGATAATCGCTGAACGGGTACCGGGGCAGCAACGCAAAATCCTGCTCCGCCGGAACATCGCCCTGTTGGCTGGCGCGAAGCCATTCGGCGATGGAAGAGAATGCGTTTGCAGCTGGGGTAAAATTTTTCACTACACTGTTTTTTGTCAAATGACAAGGCAAAGGTCAGGCCATTTTGGACAAAAAACGCGGGGAAAAACGTTGATGCACTGTCGAAGCCTTATTTTCCGGCTTAAAATCAATACGTACGGGATGAAAACTACCTTTTTGGCCTGCTGCTTTTTGGGCGCCGCGGCCCTGTCGGCCCAACAATTACCACATACCGACCTTTTGCTTTTTTCCCTTGTGAAAAACACCGACGGCAACTGGTCGGTTGTCGCGCCGAAGTTTTTGAGCGCCAACAACCCGAGGGGTTACAACAACCAGCCCTGTTTTTTCCCTTCGGGTGAAATTTACCTCACGGTACAGGAAGCAGCGGATACTTCCCAAACCGACATTTTTGCCCTCGATGCGGTGCTGAAAACACGCACACAGGTGACCGCCACGGCAGAATCGGAATTTTCGCCGACGCCCATGCCCGGCGGGCGGCAGTTTTCGGTGGTGCGGGTGGAGCCCGACAATCGTCAGCGGCTCTGGGCGATCCCCATCGACCGCGCCGATGCCGGCCGGCCGGTTTTTCCCGATATCGACAATGTGGGCTACCACTGCTGGCTGCGCGACACGTTGTGCGCCTTGTATTTGGTGGGCAAGGGCCCCGCCGATCCCGACCGGCTGGTATTGGCTGGTACGCGCGGAAAAAAGCCGCTCTGGATCGCTTCAGGCATCGGGCGGTGTCTGCTCAAAACCCCCGACGACAAACTGGCTTTTGTCCAAAAAGCTACTGAACAAACCTGGCTGCTCAAAACCTACGACCTGCGCACCCAGCACGCCGACGTGGTGGTTAAAACCCTGCCCGGCAGTGAGGATTTTGCGATTCTGCCCGACGGCACCTACCTCGCCGGCAGCGGAGCGAAGTTGTACCAATACAAACCGGGGGTGCAAACGGACTGGAAAGAAATCGCCAACTTGAGTAAATACGGGGTAAAAAACATCACCCGGCTGGCCTATGGCAAAGATAACCGGCTGGCGATCGTGGTGCAGTGAAATTTAGCGGGCCAGTTGTTCGCTGATCATCCCGAAGCGGCGTTCGCGGCGCTGGTAGCTGAGAATAGCCTCGAACAATTCTTTTTTGCCGAAATCGGGCCAAAAAACGGGCGTGAAATACAGTTCGGCGTAAGCGATCTGCCAGAGCAGGAAATTGGAAATGCGGGTTTCGCCGCTGGTGCGGATGAGGAGTTCGGGATCGGGAATGCCGCGGGTGCTGAGCGCGTTTTCAAACACGGTTTCATCGATGTCCTGCGGGAGCAAGCCGCCGGCGGCAGCTTGTTCGGCCAGGATACGGGCGGCGCGCAGAATTTCCCATTTGGCCGAATAGTTGAGCGCCAGCACGAGTGTAAGGCGGGTGTTGTTTTTGGTTTGCTCCATGCCTTCCAGCAGGGTGCGGTAGCTTTCGGCCGGCAGCGCTTCCAGATCGCCGATGGCCATGAGGCGCACGCCGTTTTTGTTGAGTTCGCGTATTTCGCCGCGAATGGTTTCTACCAGAAGGCCCATCAGGGCGGTTACTTCGGCGGGCGGGCGGCTCCAGTTTTCGGTACTGAACGCGTAAAGTGTGAGGTATTTGACGCCGATTTCGCCGGCGGCTTCGGTTACTTCCCGCACACTTTTTACGCCGCTGCGGTGCCCGAGTACACGAGGCATGCCTTTTTGTTTGGCCCATCGGCCGTTGCCGTCCATGATGATGGCGATGTGTTGCGGAACTTTATCGGGGATGATTTGCGATTTCAGGTCGGTCATGGCCTCGGTGTTTGCTTGAATGCCTTTGGCGGCTCATTTTGACAAAGCCGACAAAAGTACGGCTTAAATGCGGTGCATTTTTTCCCAAATTACAAGCAGGAATTACAAAAAATAACCCACTTTCGCCGGGAACAACCGAATCATTGTTTACGCCATGCACAAAGACGTACGCCACCGCTTCAACGCCGCTTTTACGCCTGAAAAATACGAGGCTTTTTTACATACCGTCAACACAGCCTACGGAGAGCCGGTTACCTTTCGGGTGTGTGAAACACCGGTTTTTGTCCCCAGAGATTTAAAAAACAAGTTGCTGCAGGGCGTCAACGACATCTGTTCGGTGATTACCCGCCCCGATTTTCGCGAAAAAAGCGCAGCCGCCATTCCACCGCATGTTCAGGTGCCCAACGAAGCCGATCACACGGTTTTCCTGCAACTCGATTTTGGTATTTGCCGCGACGCGGAGGGCAATCTGACTCCGCAATTGATCGAAATGCAAGGCTTCCCTTCTTTGTATTTTTTTCAGCACCTGCTGGCCGAGGCGTACCGCAAGCACTTCGACATTCCCGCCGATTTTCACCACCTCTTCGGCGGAATCGATGAAAATGGCTATGTCGAGTTGCTCCGGGAAGTGATTGTGGGCAACAGCCGGCCCGAAAACGTCATCCTGCTGGAAATCGAACCGGAAAAACAAAACACCCGCATCGATTTTTGGGGCAGTGAAAAACACCTGGGGATCAAAACGCTGTGTCTGAGCAAATTGCGCCGCGAGGGCCGCGACCTGTATTACATCGACGAAGCCGGGCGCCGCATCGGGGTGGAGCGCATCTACAACCGGATCATCTTCGACGAGCTGGAAAAACGCGCCGACCTGCCCCGCGAATGGGATATGTTCAGCGAGGTAAATGCCGAATGGGTGGGGCACCCCAACTGGTTTTTCCGCATTTCCAAACATACCCTGCCTTTCCTGCAGTCGGACTTCGTGCCCCAAACCCTTTTTGTCAACGAACTGAAAAGTATCCCCGACGACCTAGAAAACTGGGTGCTGAAACCGCTGTTTTCCTTCTCCGGACAGGGCGTGATGGTCAACATCACAAGACAGGATGTTGAAAATGTCGACGACCCGTCCAACTTTATCCTCCAGCGCAAAGTGCACTACATCCCCGGCATCGAAACGCCCAACCCCGAGGAGCCCTCCAAATGCGAAATCCGCATGATGCTGCTCTGGGACAAAGACTGGCCGGCGCCGCGCCTGGTCAACAACCTGATCCGGATCAGCAAAGGCGAAATGGTGGGCGTGCGCTACAACAAAGGCAAGGACTGGGTCGGGGCCAGTGTTGGATTTTTTGAGCCGTAAACCATGCTTTTTTACTCCACCCGTATCGAAAACGGCCTCGCCTTCCTCGACGAAGAAGAAAGCCGCCACCTGCTCACCGTACTGCGCCGCCAGCCCGGCGACCGGCTCGAACTGACCGACGGCCAGGGATTTTTTTATACCGCCGAACTCGCCGAAGCCGGTAAAAAAAGCGCTGTCGCCCGCATCATCGATACCCGCCCTGCCCTGCCGGAGCGCCCTGCCCGCCTTCACGTCGGCATCGCGCCCACCAAACAGATGGAGCGCCTGGAGTGGTTTCTGGAAAAGGCCACGGAAATCGGCGTCGACGAGATCACCCTGCTGCTCTGCAAACGCTCGGAACGCAATACCGCGCGGCTCGACCGCCTGGAAAAGATCCTGATATCCGCCATGAAACAATCGCTCCGCGCCAGGCTGCCCCGCCTGAACGCCCCGACACCGATAAAAAAAGTACTGGAGAATGCCCACGAGGCCCAAAAGCGCATCGCATGGTGCGCGCCGGAGCCATTGCCACATTTGAAAAATACACTCGACGCCAGACTGGATACCCTGATCCTGATCGGTCCGGAAGGCGACTTTACCCCGGAAGAAGTGACACTGGCGCTGGAAAAAGGCTTTGCCGGGGTAAGCCTCGGCGAAGCGAGATTGCGCACGGAAACAGCGGGATTGCTCGCCGTGGCAACAGCCAATCTGGGACTGGTTTGACATTACTGTTCCCGAAATTTCAACCTCGGATGGTACAGGTAGATCGTCTCTTTGAGGTATTCCGTATCGATATGCGTGTAAATTTCGGTCGTCGTAATGCTCTCGTGCCCGAGCATGTCCTGCACGGCTTTCAGGTCGGCGCCTCCCTCCACGAGGTGGGTGGCGAAAGAATGACGGAAAGTGTGCGGACTGATATTTTTCCGGATGCCGGCGATTTCAGCAAGTTCCTTGATGATGAGAAAAACCATGACGCGCGTCAGCTGGCGGCCGTTGCGGTTGAGGAAAACGAAATTTTCGTGGCCGGGCCGGATGTTGTCCTGCCGGTTACGCACGTGTTCGACGTATTGCCGGATGTATTTCACCGCCGATTCGCCGATAGGAACAATGCGTTCCTTGTCGTTTTTCCCGACAACTTTGACAAAACCGATGTCGAAGTACAGGTTGGTCAATCGCAGGTTGACCAGTTCGCTCACGCGCAGGCCGCAGGCGTAGAGGGTTTCGACGATAGCACGGTTGCGCACACCCTGGGGCGCTGAAAGGTCGATTGCGGCGAGCATTTGCTGGATTTCGTAGGTGCTCAGCACTTCTGGAATCTTGCGGCGGAGGCGCGGACTTTCCAGGAGTTCGGTGGGATCTTCGTCGAGCAAATCTTCCACGAGCAGGTATTTGTAAAAAGCGCGCAACCCGGAGATCAGCCGGGCTTGCGAAGCGGCTTCCAGGCCGAGGCTGTTGACCCACAGGATAAACTGTTCGAGGTGCTCGCGGCGCACTTGCAGGGGCGAAAGTTCGTGCCCGTGCAGGTCGAGGTATCGGGCAAACTTTTGCACGTCGTCGTCATAAGCTGCCAGCGTATTGGCGCTGAGCGAACGCTCGAGGGCGAGGTAGGCGCGGAAATTTTGGATGGCGGCGGGCCAGGTCATGTGGCGAAGATACTACATCACAACCCCTGCTGCTCGTGTCGCGGCCGGATCAATTCCTTGTACTGGCAATCGTGATAACGCCGCACTTCCATGCCCGCCGGCAGCCCCGGCCAGTCGACGTAGAAACTGTTGTAGGGCAGTTCGCCGGAAAAGTCCTCCACGGTAATCTCGAAAAAATGCAGCATCCGGTTGGCTGGCGTGGTATTGTCGAGCCACTCCATATTGACGAAGCGCCGCACCAGTCCAGTCCGGGCGTCCTGATAAAAAGCGAGATGTTGCACAGTTGCCGTGCTGGTATCCGGTTTCCATTCGGCAGCCACAGTGTGGCAAGGGTTGCGGCCGATCAGGGTGTCGGCCAGTGTGCAGTACGGCGGTGTGCCCAGAAATTTGTCGGGACCCAAAAAACGCCTGACCTGGCCGTCGTGCAGAAACAGCGGTACGAAGAAGAAATTTTGCAGGCCGCGAAATACGTACTCTTTGCCGAGTGCGCGGGTGTCGTAGAGCATGGCCAGGGTGTCGCCCCTGAACTCGCATTTTTCCGTTCCGTCGAATACGATCCGTTGCTGGTGCACGGTTCCGCCGGCATGTCCTTCGATGCTGATGTCGAACCGCATACCCTGCGTTTCATTGGCTTGCGGGAAGCGGTAAAAAGCGCAGGTGGCGTAATAGCGACTGGTATCGTTCTGTCCGCGATAATGTTCTTTAATCGTGAGCCGGAAAGAGCCATAAGGCAGGGCATCGGCCTTGTCGCGCATTTGACGCAAAAGGGGATGAGTGGTTTGGGCCGGCAAAGTGGCGGCGATGCAAACAAGTGCAAAAGCAATGGCGAACAGTTTATTCTTCATTTGCCCCATGATGTGATTTTGAACAAAAATAATCCGTTTTTGCGTTAAACCGAGGTTAAACAAAGTATGCGCCTGCGGGCTTGTACCTACTTTTGACGCTTTCTTAAAAAATCAAACCCACTCATGAACGCCCGCCGTATTCGCCTGATCATTGGTCTGATGTCCCTGGCATTGATCGGGATCATCAGTCTCCAGATTTACTGGATCGGCTGGAGTATCCGGCTCAACGAAGAACAGTTTGATAAAAACGTTTTTGCGGCGCTCAACCGCGTGGCCGACAAACTTCATTTTTACGAAGAAGTTGCCGTGCTGGAAGCCCTCGACAGCACTTACAGCCAGTCCAACGAAGCGAACCGCAACATTCGCCGCGCGGCGCGTTTCCTCGAAAACGGCTATGCCACACGCCGTATCGCCGCCGATTCGGTGCCGGTGGAAGCAAAGGAAAAACCGGGCTTTGAAGACGTGGTTTCCCGCTGGGAATACATGAAAGTGAGTCAACTGGTCGATTCCAAACCCCTGGCCGAACGCATTCCGCTCGATCTGCTCGCACAATCGCTGCGCGAAGAACTCACCAGCCGGGGTATCAATTCGCCATATCAGTCGGGCGTATATTCCAAGGCGCGCAGCAGTTTTGTGGTGATGAACGATTATTACGTGGTGGTCGACAACAGCCCCCAGATCACCCACGGCGGTGCGGCATCGCTCTACAATTCGCCTTACCGGGTGGCCTTGTTTCAGCAGGCGCTGGAATCACCGGGCTATCTCTCCATTTATTTCCCCAACCGCACCACCCTGGTGCTCGAGCCGGTGCTAAAAACCCTGGTGTTGTCGATCGTATTCACCAGTATCGTTCTGTTTTGTTTTTGGTACACGATTCAGGTCATTTTCCGGCAGAAAAAACTGTCGGAGATGAAGAACGACTTCATCAACAACATGACCCACGAATTCAAAACCCCGATTGCAACTATTTCGCTGGCGGCCGACAGCATCGGCAGCCCTTCGGTCGTCAGCAACCCGGACAAGATCAAGCGCTTCGTCGACATCATCCGGCAGGAAAACCGCCGCATGAACAGTCAGGTCGAAAGGGTGCTGCAAATGGCGCTGATTGATAAAAAAGACTTCCAACTCACTCTGGCCGACGTCAATTTGCACGAACTCATCCAGCAGGCAGTCGACAATTTCAGTCTTCAGGTGGAAAAAAGGGATGGCCGTATTTCAACCGACCTGCGCGCCGACCGACCTGTTGTGGAGGGCGACGCTACCCATATCATGAGCATCATCCACAACTTGCTCGACAATGCCAACAAATATAGTCCGGAAAAACCCGAAATCGCCGTGCGCACCCGCACGACGCCCATAGGCGTGGAAATCACCGTGCAGGACCATGGTATCGGGATCGGCGCTGCCGCCCGGAAACATATTTTCGACAAATTTTACCGCGTCCATACCGGCAACCTGCATGATGTAAAAGGCTTCGGCCTCGGGTTGAGCTATGTCAAAGCCATTATGACGGCCCACAAAGGCCTGATCGACGTCAAGAGCGAACCGGGCAAGGGCAGCAGTTTTATCCTGACTTTCCCGTGGCGGGCAGGAGCCTGAAACTTCGATTTACGATTTGCGATTTATTTGATTTACGATTTGCGATTGGATTTTTGAAGGTGGAATTTTGATTGATTCAACCTCAAAATCGTCAATCCAATCGCAAATCGTAAATCGAAGCTCACAGCAGTGCTTCGATGATGTTTTCTTCCGTCACGCCTTCTGCTTCCGCCTTGTAGTTGCGGACGATGCGGTGGCGCAGCACGAGGTTGGCGATGGCCTGTACGTCTTCGATATCGGGCGAGTATTTGCCGCGGATGGCTGCGTGGGCCTTGGCGCCCAGGGCCAGGTATTGGCTGGCGCGCGGGCCGGCGCCCCAGGAGAGATAGTTGCTGGCCTCTTTGGTAGCGCGGGCGGTACCCGGACGGGTTTTCGACACCAGGCTGACGGCATATTCCAGCACGTTATCGCTGACCGGAATTTTGCGGATTACCTGCTGAAAACTGAGAATTTCCTCGGCATTCAGGATGTGGCGGAGTTCCACTTTCCGGAGAGATGTTGTGTTTTTGACCACCTCAACCTCCTGTTCGTACGTCGGGTAGGTCAGCGGGATATTGAACATGAAGCGGTCGAGCTGGGCTTCCGGCAGCGGGTAGGTACCTTCCTGTTCGATGGGGTTCTGGGTAGCAAGTACAAAAAACGGCGATGGCAAGCCGTGCCGGGCGCCGCTCACCGTTACCGAGCGCTCCTGCATGGCTTCGAGCAGGGCAGCCTGGGTTTTGGGCGGCGTACGGTTGATTTCGTCGGCCAGTACGATATTGGCGAATACCGGGCCGCGCACAAAGCGGAAGTGGCGGTCTTCATCGAGAATTTCCGTACCTGTGATGTCGGAGGGCATCAGGTCGGGGGTAAACTGAATGCGTTTGAACTCGAGATCGAGTACTTCGGCGATCGTACTGACCAGCAAGGTTTTGGCAAGACCCGGCACCCCGACGAGCAGGGCGTGGCCATTGGAGAGCAGGGATAGGATTACAGCTTTAACCACGTCATCCTGGCCCACGATTACTTTACCGATTTCGGCCGAAAGGTCTTTGTATGCCGCGGCGAGGGCATCTACCGCTTCAACATCCGATTTGAACTGCGACATGTCTTGAGATTATGCTTGTGTAGCTTTGTATGGAAAATTTTTGGCGAAAACGCGGATAAAACGGCTACTGGCCGCTATTGTTTTTCAACGAAGGGGCAAATGTAGTGAAACGGGGCTTGCCGCGCCGAAAAATCGGCGAAGCGGTCGCCCGGCGACTTTATTCACCAGATCGAAGGTGTGTTTCGGCTCAGAGACCGTATTTGTCGAGCAAATAGACCAATGCCGTCATACTGGCGGCCCCGAGTTCGAGTTCGCGTTTATTGACCGTGTCGAATACGTCGGCAGCAGTGTGGTGCACGTCGAAGTAGCGTTGTGAGTCGGGCGAATAGCCGCTGAGCAATCCTTTCATACCTTTCAGGGGCCCGATATCGGCGCCGCTGCCGCCCCGGGTGATGCTCAGGCCATAGGGTTCGAGCAGGGGTTCGTAGGTTTCCACTTTTTCAAAAAAACGCCCAAAGACGGCATCATCGCCGTCGAAGGAAAAACCGCGAGGAGTGAAGCCGCCGGCGTCGCTTTCGATGGCGCAGAGGTGGAATTCGTTTTTGCGTTTGGCTTCTTTTGCGTACTCGGTACCGCCCCGCAGGCCGTTTTCCTCATTCATAAACAGTACGCAACGAATCGTGTGCCGGGGTTGGTAGCCGAGCCGGCGCAGGTTGCGCAACACGTCCATGCTTTGCACACAACCGGCGCCATCATCGTGCGCGCCATGACCGACGTCCCAGCTGTCGAGGTGGCCGCCGACCAGAATGATATCGCCGGGCTTTTCCCAGCCGCGTATCTCGCCGATGACGTTGTACGACTGCACATCGGGCAGGGTTTGGCAGTTCATTTTCATAAAAATCTGCACAGGCTTGCCTTTTTCGAGCAAAGCGGAGAGGCGTTCGGCATCGTTGGTGCTGATGGCAGCGGCCGGAATAAGGGTAAAGGCCGAATCGTAGCGCAGGGTGCCGGTGTGCGGATAATCGTCGAGCCGGAGGCCCATCGAACGCACCAGCACGCCGACGGCGCCGTATTTCGCGGCGCGGGATGCGCCATATACCCGCTGGTCGACGGCGCCCCCGTACGCTTCAAAGGTGCGGATGCGGGTGGGGTCCATGGGCCGGTTGTAAAAAACGATTTTGCCGCGAAGATTTCGTTCGCCCAGTTGGTCGAGGGCTTCCCAACTGTTTACCTCCACTACTTCTGCCTGCAGGCCCTTGGCGGGTGTGCTGACTGATCCGCCGAGTGCCAGGGCGTGCAGACTGAAATTGTCGGCTTTGTTGGCGGCGCCGGCAACGCGCACCTGTTCGGCTTCTCCGCGCACCCAACGGGGCACCATGACCGGCTGAAGCCAGACGGAGTCGAGGCCCAGGGTATCGAGCATGGCCTCCGTCCAGATTACGGCTTTTTCGGCGCCAGTGCTGCCACTCAGCCGGTGCCCGATTTGAAGCGAAAGGTACTCGAGCCAGGGATAGCAACGGCCGTCGGTGAGTGATTGGTTGTAAATTTTACGGATGTAGGCGGCGTCGGCGTCCCGTTCAGCATTTTGTGCAGTGAGCGGGGCAATGAGTGTAGGGGCTACAATAAGTGCAAAAACAATCAATAGTTTGAATGTCAATTTTGACCAAAAATTTTCCATTTTCAAAAGCAAATAAAATTATGTTTTATGCGAAGAGACAGAAAAGCGTAATTGAACTGAATGGCGATTTTAAAGTTTTTTTGTTAAGCCTCACCCCTCCTGTGCAGATTTTCATTTTTGCAGAGCGGAAAAACCTTGTTTGAAATTTTTTTTTAAAAATTCCTGCTTTTGTTCTTGTATATAATACACAAAGACCACTAATTTTGTGTCATCAATTTTTGAAATCGTTTCAACGAAAGAATAATTTGGTTTTATTTGGTTAGGGCTGAGGTAGTGCTGTGGTGGCACTGCCTCATTTTTTTTCTGCTTCCGGGTAGTATCGATCAAACCCTGCGCCCGTTCTCTTGTTAAAAAGCAACTTGCCCCCGGCTTATTTGAACGGCGTAAAACTATCCAAAAGATTTTCCCTTCCAATGCCGGTTTTGCACCCAAACCCCTTTTTGTCGTAATTACACGAACCTTCGCGTAAAATCGCCTTACCTTCGCCACCTCATTTTCCACGAAGTAATTTTTTGAACGATATGCTCGGTAATCTGACCGAAAACGGCGCAAAACTCAAGCGCATTTTCATCGAACCCAAACTGCCCGCCGGCCTCGCCCCCCTGAACGAACTGGCCCACAACCTCTGGTGGTCGTGGCAGCACGACGCCATCGATCTGTTCAAAAGCATCGATGCGCAAAAATTTGAACACCTCAACTTTAACCCCGTTGCCCTGCTCGATGAACTGAGCGTGGAAAGGGCCCAGGCTTTGCTCGACGATGCCGGTTTTATGGCGCGCCTCGGCAAAGTATACGGCGACTTCAAGCAATATACAGAAAAGGCCCCGGCCCCGGCCGGCCCGCAAATCGCCTATTTCTGCATGGAATACGGTCTGCATCAAAGCCTCCGGCTTTATTCGGGCGGACTGGGTGTGCTGGCCGGCGATTACCTCAAGGAGGCCAGCGATTGCAACACCAACCTGGTATCTGTCGGCCTTTTGTACCGCTACGGGTATTTCCAGCAGGCTATTTCGCTGCGCGGCGAACAAATCCATCAGCTGGATGCCGCTAAATTCACCCAATTGCCCCTGCGCCCCGTGCGCGATCAGCGGGGCGAATGGGTAAAAATCCACGTCAATCTGGCCGGACGCACCGTCTGGATCAAAGTCTGGTTGCTCTCGGTGGGCCGAATCCATCTTTACCTGCTCGATACCGATATCGACGATAACCGCTGGGAAGACCGCTCCATCACACACCAACTGTACGGCGGCGACAACGAAAACCGCCTGCGCCAGGAACTTGTGCTGGGCATCGGCGGCCTGCGAGCGCTCAAAGCGCTGGGGCTTAACCCCGACCTGTACCACCTCAATGAAGGCCATGCGGCTTTTCTCGGACTGGAACGCCTTCAAAATTATGTAAAAGACAAAAAGTTGTCGTTTGAAGAGGCGCTTGAAGTCGTCCGCTCCACCCAACTTTTCACGACGCATACGCCTGTCCCGGCCGGCCACGACGCGTTTTCGGAAGCGTTGCTGCGCGACTACATCTTTGAATATACCTATGGCCTCAACATCAGCTGGGAGCAGCTCATCGGTATCGGCCGCCTCGTAGCCGCCGACCCCAACGAACTGTTCTCGGTGAGCCACCTGGCCATCCGAACCTCGCAGGAAGTGAACGGTGTAAGCCGCCTGCACGGCGAAGTGAGCCAGAAAATGTTCAACGACCTTTACCCGGATTACAACTACGCCGAAACCCACATCGGCTACGTCACCAACAGCGTACACTTCCCCACCTGGGTAGCCCGGGAATGGCTGGAACTGTATGAAAAATCGTTTGGCAAAGACTTCCTGTCAAACCAGACCGACCACAGCCGCTGGGAAAAAATCCACCAAGTGCCGTCCGACAAGATTATGGACTTGCGCCGGCTGCTGAAAAAACGCCTGCTCGACTGGGTGCGCAAAACCCTGCAGGAAGATTTTGCCCGACGGGGCGAAAACCCGAGCGCCACCTTCGAGATCGTCAACGGACTGAACGACGACGCCCTGGTCATCGGTTTCGCCCGGCGCTTTGCCACGTACAAACGCGCTACACTGCTGTTTTCCAACGAAAAACGCCTGGCTGAAATCGTCAACAACGCCGACCGGCCAGTTATCTTCCTGTTTGCCGGCAAGGCGCACCCGGCCGACAAAGGCGGGCAGGAATTTATCCGACTGATCTACAACACCACCAAAAATCCACTTTTCAAAGGCAAGGTGATTTTCCTGGAAAACTATTCCATGGAAATGGCCAAACTGCTGGTGCAAGGCGTCGATATCTGGCTGAACAACCCGACCCGGCCCAAAGAAGCCTCCGGCACCTCGGGCATGAAAGCCGTGATGAACGGCGTGATGAACTTCTCGGTGCTCGACGGTTGGTGGGTGGAGGGCTACAAACCCGGCGCCGGCTGGGCACTGCCCGAACACGATACCTATTCCGATCCGGCGCTGCAAAACGAACTCGACGCCGAGACCATCTACAATATCCTGGAAAACGACATCGTACCGACTTATTACGAGCGCGACGAGAAAGGCGTTTCGGAGCGCTGGGTAAGCCACGTCCGCAATACCATTGCCAAAATCGCACCCGAGTTTGTGATGAAACGTATGCTCGACGACTATCAGGAGCGTTTTTACAGCAAACTCTGGGCCCGCAGCCAAAAACTAAAAAAGAACCACTACGAGCCGGTTCGCGAGCTGGTGGAGTGGAAAAATTACCTGCGCCAGGGCTGGGAAGCCATAGAACTCAAAGAACTCAAAGCACCCGATACCTACAACCATTCCATGCACCTGGGCGACAAATTCGAGGCGGAAGTAACGCTCGAATTGTACGGTCTGGCGCCCGAAGACATCGGCGTGGAAGTCGTGTTTTTCCGCCGTGTGACGGAAAAACAACTGGAACTGATTTCCGTCCACGAAATGACGCTCGAGCACGGCAAATCAAAGCCGCGTTATGCCTGCCACATCGCTTTAGGCACGGCAGGCGTATTTGAATACGGCTTCCGCATCTTCCCCAAACATCCGCTGCTGGCCCACCGACAGGATTTTGGACTGGTGCGCTGGTTATAGCCCTGGCGCATTATACATCGGTGAGTATTGCCACGCGGAGCACAAAAAGGAACAAGATTCCTTCGCGGCTCCGCGTGCAATAATAGAATGCCGCGCCGCGGCTCGCTCAACTTTGCGCGCTTCGCGGTTTTGTAGGCGCATCCTATTGGTCCAAAATCGCAAAAAACTCACTCAAAATCATGGCCGTCGCCCCCCAAAGCACGTGCCCTTCGACGTCGAAGTACGGTACTTCGCGGATGGTTAGCCCCTGGGCGATGCTGATGTCGGTCATTTTCCGGTTGAGCGGGTCGTTCAATTGCCGGATCGGAGGGGTCAGAATATTTTCCACTTCACCCGGCTGGGGTTGAAATTCGGGCCGGCCCAGCAGGACCCCGACAAAGGGGTGTACCAAAAAATTACTCACCGGAATATACAAATCGGTGAGCCGGCCGATCAGTTCTACTTCCAGGGGCGACACGCCGATTTCTTCATGGGCTTCGCGCAAGGCAGCGGCAGCCAGGTCGTCGCCGTCGCTTTCTTCCCATCGGCCTCCGGGAAAACTAATCTGTCCGCTGTGCCGGTCGCGCGGGTTGGTCGTGCGTTGGATCAAAACCGTGCGCCAATCATCGTGCTCGTGCCGGCGATGCAGCAAATGCAGGACGCAAGCCACCCGCGCGTCCAGCGGAGGAATCGGGGTATCGTCAAGTTCCTGCAGGCGTCGCATACTGGCCATCCGGTATTGAGCGGCGCGCCCCGGTAAAGGACCGGCCAGTTTTTCCCGCAGTTGCAGAATAAATGGGTCAGTGTTTGTCATCGTTGCTATGTAAACGTCGAAAACGGGTTTTGTTCGCCATTGCCAAAATGAAAATTTTTCCCCGGCTCGCAAACCTAATTTTTACGATTATCCAATGTTTTGCTTGTTTATTTAAACAATATGTAATAATTTTAATTTTTTAATAAAAAATTTGCAATAAATAAGCGCATACCTTTACCTTTGTCACATCACAAAGCGCGAGAGCGGGTGAAAAAAGGAAAAAAGTTTCCTGCTCAGGACTCCGCTTCGCTCCGCCGCTTTGGATCTATACTGTGAGGTGATGAAATTGGCAGCCATGCCCTCCTGTCTCGGGGGTGGGGAGCACAAAACAAAGACCGGGTAACCGGCCCTAATTGCCCCTTGGAGGTTCGACTCCTCCCTTCACAGCCTGAAACTTCCCGGGGTTGTCGCGCCTTTAGCGTGGCAGCCCCGGCTTCATTTTTGGCATTTTCGATCAAAAAAGCAGGCCAATAAGGTTCCGGGTTGTTTAGCGACAGCAGACCTTTGCACTCCATTTTTTCACCAGAAGCCATCATTCATGAAGGTTCTCAAATTCGGCGGCACCTCGGTCGGAACACCCGACACGATTAAAAGCCTGATCGACATCCTGAAAACATACTACCGCCGCGGCGACAAATTTGCGGTGGTATTTTCCGCATTTTCAAAAGTCACCGACACCCTGATCGAGATGGCGCGCCGCGCTGCACAAGGCGATCAAACCTATATTGACCTGCTCGATCAGGTGCGCACCCGTCATTTTGAGACCGCAAAAAACCTGCTCCGGCCAGAGTTGTACGAAGCAGTCGCTGCACCCATGGCCGAAAAATTTACCGACCTGGCCAATGTGCTGCAAGGTATTTTTCTGCTGCGCGAGGTATCGCCCCGCTCCCTCGATTTTGTCGTGAGTTTCGGCGAGCGCAATTCGGCTTTCATCATCGCCCATGCCATGCAACAGGCGGGTATCCCCACGCAATACCTCGATGCGCGGAAGCTCGTCCGGACGGATGCGCAGTTCGGCAACGCCAAGGTCGATGCCGAGGAAACCAACCGGCTCATCACCGAATATTTTGCCCATCACCCTCAGGTACAGGCCGTTACGGGTTTTATCGGCAGCACAGCCGATGGCCTCACTACGACGCTGGGGCGCGGCGGCTCCGACTATACCGCGGCCCTGCTGGGCGCCGCACTGGATGCCGAAGTGATCGAAATCTGGACCGACGTGGATGGTGTGCTGACCGCCGATCCGCGCAGGGTCAAAAAAGCATTTACGTTGCCGACCATGACTTACCGTGAAGCCATGGAAATGAGTCATTTCGGCGCCAAGGTTATTTACCCGCCCACTATACAGCCGGCTTTGGCCAAAAACATCCCGTTGGCCATAAAAAATACGTTCAAACCCGATTTTCCCGGCACCTGGATCAGTCGGAAAAGCGACGATGCCGGGCATCCGGTAAAGGGCATTTCCAGCATCAACCAGATTTGCCTGCTCACGGTACAGGGTAGCGGCCTGTTTGGGGTGCCGGGTATTGCCGCCAGGTTGTTCGGCGCACTGGCGCAGGCGGGGGTCAATATTGTGCTGATTACACAGGGATCAAGCGAGACGAGCATCACGTTCGCCGTGTCGCCCAACCAGGCCAGCCTGGCTAAAATGGCTGTGGAAAAAGAATTTTCCTACGAATTGCGCACCGGCCTGGTGGATACGCTTAAAATTGAAGGCGACCTGGCGGTAGTGGCGGTTGTAGGTGAAAACATGCGTTATCGCCCCGGCATTGCAGGCCGCTTGTTTCAGGCGCTCGGCAAAAACGGGATCAATATCGTGGCCATCGCACAGGGTTCGAGCGAGTTGAATATTTCGATCGTCGTGGCGGCTGCCGACGAGACCAAAGCCCTCAATGCCATCCACGAGGCATTTTTCCTTTCTGATACCAAAACTCTCCATCTTTTTATCGTCGGCGTGGGCCTGATCGGCGGTACGCTGCTCGAACAAATCCGTGCGCAGGCAGCGTACCTGCTTGAGAACCGCAAACTGGAAATCAAGATCGTAGGACTGGCCAATAGCCGGAAAATGCTGTTTGCAGAAGAAGGGATTGCACTGGAACAATGGCAAGTGCAGCTCGCCGCATCGGAGCAGCCTTTCTCTATCGCACGGTTTGCTGAAACCATGCAAACCCTCAATTTGCCCAATACAATCTTTGTAGATAATACCGCCTCCGCCGAAGTAGCCGGTTTTTACGAACAAATACTGGGCGCCAGCATTTCTATCAGCACGCCCAACAAACAAGCCGCCTCATCACCCTATCTGCAGTACGAGCGGCTCAAACAACTGGCTGCCCAGCGCGGCGTGCTTTGGCGTTACGAAACCAATGTCGGCGCAGGGCTGCCGATCATCACCACTTTGAACGACCTGATTCACTCGGGCGACCGTATCCTGAAAATAGAAGGGGTGCTTTCGGGGACTTTGTCTTACATATTCAACGCGTTTGGCCTCGCCCCCAGCCCTTCTCCAAAGGAGAGGGGAGCGGATAGTCCAGCAGGAGCCACTCCCCTCTCCTTTGGAGAAGGGTTGGGGGTGAGGCCCGAGGGGTCAGGCGCGAGACGCTTCTCCGACATCGTTCGCGAAGCACAATCGAGGGGCCTGACCGAGCCTGACCCGCGCGACGACCTCAGCGGGGCCGACGTTCGTCGGAAATTGCTCATTTTGGCACGGGAGACTGGTCTGGCGCTCGAATCAACCGATATTGAACTTGAACAAATCCTGCCGGCCGACTGCATGACGGCGCCGGACGTCGCGGCTTTTTTCGACACCTTGCAGCGGCACGACGGACACTTTGAACAAATGCGAATGAACGCAGCGGCAGAGGGCAAGGTGCTGCGTTTTGTAGCCTGCCTGTCGGAGGGCCGGGCGCAGATCGGCTTGCAGGCCGTCGATCAGCGCCACCCGTTCTATTTCCTCGACGGCTCCGACAACATGGTGGTTTTTACGACCGAACGCTACCGCGAAAGGCCGCTGGTGATCCGCGGTCCCGGCGCCGGCGCCGAGGTGACGGCTGCCGGCGTGTTTGCCGAAGTAATCGGCATAGGAAGTTACCTGGGCTGATTATTGGTGAAAATGCCGAATCACACGGCCGTTCAGCTGTTGCAGTGGCCGGTTGTTGCGTCCCTGTTTGTTGACAAATGCACCGATTTGATTGGCCGATGCCTCCACAGGGTTTTCCAGAACGATCCAGGTGACATTTTCGGTGCAAGGCGGCGTACTGAGCGAGCCGGTATAAGTGTGGTAACTCAGGTTGGCAGGCAAGAAAGCGCCGGGATTGATGAATGCCGGGTCGTGATATTCCTGGCCGGAAGAGGGGAGTTGGGGTACGATCTGCGTTAGAAACGGATTGATCGCGCCTTCTCTGACGAACATGCTGACAACAGCCAACTGGCCGCTCTGTGGCGCTTTGTAATCAAAATGCACCTCGACCGGGTATGAAAACCCGTCGACGGTATGCTCACCGGGCGTATGGAAATGGAATTGCTCCAATTGATACGTGACGCCGTTGAAGGTCAGTTCTGAGCCGGGGTCCATTGTGAAAGCAACTGTGAGGCCGTTGTTCAACGCGTGAATTTCCGAATCTGCACTCCGTATGGCCAATGGTTCGAGGCTGTTGTCGTCAACCGCTCCTTCAATATTGACCGGAGACTGGGCTTCTCCGCCGCAGTCGCCGTAGTTCTGGCAGATGTCTTTCCAAAAACCGGGGCCATCGGTACCCCGGTACCCCCATACGGCGCCGGTGCAATCGGGCAGGAGTTTTTCGTTGTCGCGGCAGGAGATGCTGAGCAGCAAAGTGCTGACCAAAGCGAGGGTAAAAACTTTACGCATATTGTTTTTCAAATTGATTGGTAAAAAGTCGGCAGGCTGCCCCTTTGCAGCCCGTGTAACTACACTGCATTTATCATGCCCAATTGGATATACAGGTGTAGAAAAGCCATCAACCCGCACCGGGCGATGCCGGGCGGGCTGCTAAGTCAACAAGGTGTTGAGGTGGAGGCTACAGTTCTATTACTTTTCTTTTCAGCTCGAAGTGTTTGCCGAGATACACTTTCCTCACCATTTCATCGGCCGCCAGTTCTTCCGCAGTGCCGGCTTTCAAAATGCTGCCTTCGAACATCAGGTAGGCGCGATCGGTGATGCTCAGGGTTTCCTGTACGTTGTGGTCGGTGATCAGGATACCGATATTTTTGGTTTTGAGCCGTGCAACGATATACTGAATGTCTTCCACGGCGATCGGGTCGATGCCGGCGAAGGGCTCGTCGAGCAGGATAAACTTGGGGTCGGAAGCCAGGGCGCGGGCGATTTCCGTTCGCCGTCGTTCGCCGCCCGAAAGGGTATCGCCGTTGCTTTTGCGCACCTTGTGCAGGTTAAACTCGTCGATCAGGGCCTCCAGTTTTTCCAGCTGTTCGGCGGCGGGGAGTTTGGTCATTTCGAGCACAGCCTTGATGTTGTCTTCCACCGACAATTTGCGAAACACGCTGGGCTCCTGCGGCAAATAACCGATCCCCAGCTGCGCGCGCCGGTACATGGGTAGTTCGGTAATTTCCTGGTCTTCGAGATAGACGTTACCGGCTGTGGGGCGGATGAAGCCGACGGTCATGTAAAACGAGGTGGTTTTCCCCGCGCCGTTCGGCCCCAGCAGCCCCACTATCTCGCCCTGCTGAACCTCATAAGAGACATCTCGGACGACCGTCCGTTTGCCGTATGTTTTGACCAGATGTTCTGCGCGTAGTACCATAATTCTTGTTTGTTGGAGCAATTTTCAGCAGATGGCGGAGATATGCCTTCACAAAACGCCTCAAATTGCTTTTTGCTGCATGGAGCGACAAAAATAAGCCCGTTTATGCGCCCAGCAGTTTTTTTACGGCTTCCGAAATAGCGCGCCCTTCGGCTTTCCCGGCCAATTGTTTAGAGGCCGCGCCCATCACCTTGCCCATGTCTTTGGGACCGCTGGCGCCGGTTTCTTCCACGATTTTTTGCAGAATGGCTTCCAGTTCGGCGCCTTCCAGCATGGCGGGCAGGTAACGGCGGATCACTTCAATTTCTTCTCGTTCTTTTTCCGCCAGCTCGGGACGGTTGTTTTTGACGTAAACATCGAGCGATTCCTGGCGGGTTTTGACCAGTTTTTGCAACATGGCTACCTCGCGGGCTTCGTCGATGGCCTGGCCCGAGCCGTCGGTTTTAGCCAGCAAAATGGCGCTTTTAATGGCGCGGATACCCCGCAAACTCACCTCGTCTTTTGCTTTCATGGCGACAACGAGGTCTTTGTTGATCTTTTCTTCGAGTGTCATTTCTATAATAATTCGATGGTATCAATTTGTGTAAAAAAGTTCTGCCGACTGCGCCTCATAAAGCAGCTTACGCGGCATCCTGTTTCCACCCGAACAATCCTTTTGATTTGATCATGGTGGCTACGGGTTCGGGCACCTGGTGTTCCCAACCGCTCTCTCCGCGCCGAATCATGCCAATCACTTCTTTGTGGAGAATGGACAACACATCCGGCGTAAAAGAAGCGACATCGACAATCTGGCGGTTTTCGAGCAAATGGGAATAGAGGTGTCTGATTTCTCCCGGCAGATGTAAACTTTTCGTGGTCAGCAAAGCACCGTCGGGCTCGCGTGCCGGGTACACATAGTAACGAACATTGCGCGGAAAGAGTTCGCCGAATGCGCCGAGCAGGTTGTCCGGGTTGTCGCGGATGGTTTCTTCCAGGATTGTGCGCAGTTTGCGTACTCCCATGGCCAGACCGATGCGCGGGGGCTTGTAGTCGGCGAAGTAATTGAGGAGTTTTTTATACGGAATGCAATCCGAGATGATCACCGTCTGGCCCAGTGCACAAAGTATATCGGCCCGGTCGAGGAAGTCGCGCGTGTCAAGCACACCGTCGCTGCGCAGGTTGTCGAGGGTGATTTCAGTCAAAAAAAACGTTTTTGCCGGATCGACGTCCGGTTCGGCGCGAAACTGTTCGTAGGCCTGCCGGATCATATCCTGTTGTACCAGGGTAGGGGGGCGATAACTGCCCCGGGCGATGAGCAGCGACTTGCGGTACAGAAATTCGCCGGCGTGAAGGCTGGTACCGTCGGGGCCAAAAACAGCCACGTGACTAAGGCCATATTGCACCAGCCAAAGGCACACCAGGCGATTGTCGACACCGGCAAAATCAGGGCCGCTCAGGCGTGCCATATCGATCGCCACGCGGCCATGGAGGTTGTCGAGCAACGATTGCAGTAAAATTTCAGGCTGCCGGGCATACCTGAAGCATCCATAAATAAGATTGACCCCCAGAATACCCACGGCTTGTTGCTGCAAGCGGTTGTCCTGATCGAGCAGCCTGACGTGCAAGACCAGTTCGTTGGGCGCCCGGTCGGGTGCAAGCTGAAAACGCAGGCCCAGCCAGCCGTCGCCTTTTATGGTGCGCTGATAATTGATTGCAGAAACCGTATCGGCAAAGGCGAAGAAGTTTTGGCCCGGGCGCACGGTACGCAGTCGGTCTTCCATGAGCCGGTACTCGTGGTCCAGCATTTTATACAGGCGGGATTCGCACACGTAGCGGCCTTTGCCCTGCGATTCGGGACCATATATTTCATCGGAAACGATCTTGTCGTAGGCGCTCATGGTTTTGGCGATCGTGCCGGCAGCGGCGCCCACCTGAAAAAAATGCCGCGCGACTTCCTGCCCCGCCCCGATCTCGGCGAAAGCGCCGTAAATCCGGTCATCCAGATTGATTTCCAGGGCTTTTTGTTCCGTTTCTAAGATACTGCGTGTCACGTCGGGGAATGTATTTGAGGGCACAAAATACGACGCCGCGGGTTCACCGCCAGCGGGTTTTCTCAGCCACAGGCCGGCGCTTGCCGGGCAATTCCGGCATTTCGTGCCAACCCAGATAAAACAAACCCAGACAGCGCTGGCCTTCGGTCAGGCCGAGAAAAGAACTGGCCTCCAGGGCGCCTTTGGGTGTGCTCCAGTAGCAGCCCAGGCCCAGTTCGGTGCAGGTAAGCCACATGTTTTGCACCGCCATGGCAACGGCAGCAATCTCCTCAAATTCGGGCACCGCAGCGGCAGGGTCGCGTTGCATACAAATAGCAATTACGGCGCCGGCCCGAAGCGGGTTTTCACCGGCTTTTTGCATTTTTTCTGCTGAAAATTGCTCTTCAGGCGTGGTCTGGCGATAATAATCAGCCAGATACTGCCCGAGCTGTTGGCGGCTTTCCCCGGAATGAAACACCACAAAACGCCAGGGCTCCGTGAGGCGGTGCGTAGGCGCCCAATTGGCATTCTCCAGCAATAACTCGATAACAGAGGTTTCAATTGGTCGTTCGGACAAATAGCTTTTCGGGAAAATGGAACGGCGGCGGCGGATGAGGTCGGATATGGACATGGAAACGAATTTTATGGTGAACTGGTGAATTGGTGAATTGGTGAATTGGTGAATTGGTGAATTGGTGAATTGGTTATAAAAGGGGAGTGGATACTCTCAGTGTTGGTTATAGTGAGTTAATAAATCCCTGAAATGAGAGAAAGTACAACCCTTTTCTAACCAATTCACCAAATAACCGATTCATCAATTCATCAACTTTTATCTTTTATTATTTCTGCCCGCTTACGATCGTCACCGAACTCATCAGCCGGTCGTATCGGTCGCCAAAAGGCCGGTAATAGACCAGAATAATGTAGTCATTCCGTGTTTCGTACCAGTTTCCTTCAAATTCCGACTCATCTATTTTGCCGCTTTTGCGATCAACGACTACGTATTCGTAGTTGTAATAGCCTTGTTTCAACAGGGGTTCGACCACATAAGCCTTTGCTTCGGGCAGGTATTCCATTTTAAATTCCGGGCGCAGCCGCCAGTCGCTCAATTCGCCAAATACGTACACGTCGGCGTCGTCGAGGGCTTGGTTTTGCGTGAGGGAAAACAGCACGCGGGCATAGTCGCACTCGTCGAGCGTCTGGTTTTGCTGGCGATTGTCGATGGCATAGCGGCCGTTCAGATCGGCGCGAAACAGGTAGGAAGCTGTGCCCCGGCTCTGGTCGGTGTATAGCGTAACCTCGTAGTAATCGTCTTTTTCGCTGATCCTTTTTACACTTTCTCCTCTCGAATCAAAAGCGCGCATATCGAAAAAGCGCCATTCGCGGCCTGCCGGAAAAACGACGCGATCCTGAAAGTCATACACCAGTTTGGTTTCGCGCTGGGCAAAAGGCGGCAGGGGGCCGATGATGTTATCCCAGCGGAAATTTTGCATCACGTAGGCTTTGACGTCCTGTTGCGGGTTTTGAATGCGAAAATTGCGGTAGTTGATCGTGAAATCAATTTCGTGGTGTGTGTTGAATTTGTCCACCTTGGCCGGGCGTACAAATTGCGCATCGATGCCCCAGAGCGACTCCACGACCAGAAAACGCCGTGTCAGCACCAGTCGGCGGTCGTCATCGTTGTCGTAAATTTTCAGCAGGTAATTGCCCGATTTGGTCCAGCGCATATTCGCATTAGGCAGGCGCAGGGTATAGCGCACATAGGGCGTCAGGGTGTTGAGCGAATTTTGAAATTCGAGGATACGGTCTTCGTTATACCCATCGATGTACTCGTTATCGACCAGGTCGGAGGGTTGCCAGTCGCTCGTACAATGCTGGATAGTATACAAATAATCCTTGATTTCGCCCCCAAGGTGGTCGAATTCCAGCACCAGAGCGCCGTTGGAGGGCCGGAGGTCCAGCATGGGATTGGTTTGTGTTGCACCTGCCAGGTGGAACTGTACGGTGGCGATATCTTCGTCGTAGATGTAATTTTCGTAGCGAATACCTTCGTCCTGGGCCATTAAGGCAAAGGGCAGAAGTGCAAAAAGGAGCAAAAAGCGCATATTTTTCAAGGGTAAAAAAGACAGCAAGAACGCGTTATGCCGTAACAAAATTGCCTGCAGAGGGCTTCGGCGCGGCGCGAAGCCCCCCCGTTTTTATCATGCCCAACGCTACAATTGCCAGCTCGCCGGTATGGGCGCCGACAACTCCAGCGTTTCACCGCTTTTAGGGTGCCGGACGGTCAGTCGGGCGGCGTGCAATTTGATTTCGTGTTCCTGCCAGGCGGGTCCGCCATACAAGGTATCGCCGACGATCGGGCAGCCGAGTTGGGCCAATTGGGCGCGTATCTGATGAAAACGTCCGGTTGCCGGGCGAATTTCCAGCAAGGCGCCGGGGCCGATATTTTGGACGACCGTATAGCTCAATTCGGCGTATTGCCGGCCTTTTTTTTCATTTTTAAACAAAGTTGCCTTGCGCTGCACCGGATCTTTGGCCAGCCAGTCTTTTAAAATCCCGCTGTCGGCCGGCGGGCGCTTTGCCACGACCGCCATGTAGATTTTTTCAACGGCCCGGGACTCGAATTGTTCCATCAGATCCAGCAGGGCTGTTTTGGTTTTTGCCAACAGCAATACTCCGCTCACCGGGCGATCGAGCCGATGCGCTACTTTGAGGTAAGGCGTTACTTTCAGGCGGGAAGAGGTCGATTTTTCATTCAATACCCGTGTCAGGTAAAACAAAGCCTCGCGTTCGGCCGAAGGGTGGCGTTGTTCGCCGTTTTCGGCGGAAAGGCCGGCGGGTTTGTTGATCGCCAGCAGGTAATAATCTTCAAAAAGGATGTCCATGTTCAAGTTACAAAATGATACCCCACGCCTTTAATGGTAATGATCTCGATGGCGGGGTCTTCTCGCAGGTAGTGTCGTAATTTGGTGATGTACACGTCCAGGTTGCGGGAGTTAAAAATATTGTCGTCGCCCCAGAGCTGTAAAAGGATGTCTTTGCGGGCCACTGTAAAGTTGCGGTGTTCGAGCAGGATTTTGAGCAGGTCGGCTTCCCGGGCGCTAAGTTTCCGCACTTCGTCGCCGAAGCGCAGTTCGTATTTCAGTGGGAAAAAACGGTATTGGCCGATCGGGACAGCCTCGTTCGCTTGCATCGGGGCAGGGGTTACACTTTTACCCTGGGTAAGCGCCAGCAGATTGTGAAGGCGCGCGATGAGTTCTTCGAGGCTGAACGGTTTGCGCAGATAGTCGTTGCCGCCGGCAGCAAATCCTTTCAGCACATCGTCGGTTTGGGCTTTGGCTGTGAGGAAAATAATGGGGATCGCCGGTTGCCGGCGGCGAATATCCTGTGCCAGGGAAAAACCGTCGCGGTTTGGGAGCATGACGTCGAGTACGCAGATATCGGGCCGAAACCGCTCAAAAGCTGCCATGACCTCGGCGCCGTCGGCGATCATTATGACCTCGAAACCGCGGCTCTCCAGACTTTCCTTGACGATTTTGCCCAGAAAAGGTTCGTCTTCGACGTAGAGGAGGCGGGTTGTTTCCATAACCGCGCAAAGGTAGGGCGATTGAATGATTGATTCGATTGGCGCGACATAGGACTATTGCACGCCGTCAAAAGCACGGTTTGTTTGCTCAATCAGGGCAATAAAAAATCCCGCCCTTCTTCCCGGGGAAGAAAGGCGGGATTTGGAGCACACAGCCGCGGCCACTGCTTATTGCAGCACCACATCGCGTTCCGCCATCATTTTGCGGATGTTGATGAGGGCGTAGCGCATACGGCCCAGGGCGGTGTTGATGCTGACGCGGGTCAGCGAAGCGATTTCTTTGAAACTCATATCGGCATAGTGGCGCAGGATGACCACTTCGCGTTGTTCGGGCGGCAGGGAATCCACCAGCCGACGGATGCGATCGTGGGTTTCGCTGCGCATGATCTGGGTTTCGGGCCCGTCGTCGCTCAGGCGAAGCACCTCGAAGATGTCGAATTCTTCGGTCGGATTGATGTGGGCGCGGCGTTTGTTGCGGCGGTGGTAGTCGACGCACATGTTGTAGGCAATGCGCATGGCCCACTGCACGAATTTGCCTTCGTGGTTGTATTTGCCCCTACGGAGCGTATCGATAATTTTGATGAAAACCTCCTGAAAGATATCCTCTGCCAGGGCCTGGTCCTTCACAAAGAGATAAATGGAGGTGTAGATTTTGGACTTGTACCGTTTGAGGAGAAGTTCAAAGGCTTGTTCATCACCGTCAACGTAACGGGCGATCAGTTCTTGATCGTTAAGCAGGGACATAACTTGCATGAGCAACAGATTTGCTGTTTTACCAGTTAAATTGATTCAGAATTTAAGTGGTGTACAAGTTATGACCGATAAGCAAACTTAATTTTGAGCGATGAACAGTAAGGAGAGTGCCGTTTGGCTAGGTCAAATGTAGGCGCTTATTGTGTTTGTGCAAAAAAAATTTTCTGCTTTAACATTTTTTAACGCCTTGACAGGCAACCTGGGGCAAACATCCAGATAATTCGCGGCATTGCGCTATCTTTGCCGAATCTTTTGCGAAAAAAATTTTCCGTACCAACTTTTGCCCGCGCTGTACGTCGCCAACAACCCCAATTTGAATACCCGGTCCTGATTGCAAGGGCCAACCCGCAAAAGAAGCGACGATACAATTTCGCTCATGGAAATTGCCATAATACTCATCCTGATCGTCCTGCACGGTTTTCTCGTGCTGGGTGAAATCGCCTTGATTACCGCGAAACGTTCCCGCCTGGAAAGTGAAAAACAAAAAGGCAACCGCAACGCTGCCATCGCGGTAGGACTTCTCGACAATATCGACAACTACCTCTCTGCCATGCAGATCGGGATTACCTTGATCAGTATCGTAGAAGGCGCCTACGGCGGTGTCGCCATCGGCCGGTACCTCACCCCTGTCTTCGAACATATCCCGGCGCTGGCGCTCTATGCCGAGCAAATATCCATCTCGGTCGTCGTCACCCTCATCACCTACCTCTCGCTCATCATCGGCGAACTGGCGCCCAAGTACATCGCCATTCAGCACGCCGAATCGCTGGCGCTTCGCTTTTCGCCGGTGATGGATCTGATCACCCGATTTACCGGACCTATTTCGGCGTTTCTAAGCTGGTCGACCAAGATATTCATGCGCATGTTGTTTATCAAACCCAACGAACAGCAGAATATCTCGGAGGAAGAAATCAAACTAATGGTCAAAATGGCCAACCAGCAGGGCGTACTCGAAACCAAAGAGAGCGAATACATCCAGAACATCCTGCGCTTCGCCGACCGCGACGCCTACACGGTCATGACGCACCGCAACGATCTGGAATGGCTCGACATCAACGCCACGGCCGAAGAAAACGACCGCATCCTGCTCGAAAGCGGGTTTACCAAGTTTCTGGTCTGCGAAGACTCCATCGACAATATCCTGGGTCTGGTCAAACTCCGCGACTATATCGAACAGCGCAACCGGCCCGGGTTCAGCCTGCGCGATATTCTGAGCCAGCCGCTTTACGTGCCCGAAGGCATGAACGCAATCCGCATTCTCGAACGCTTCCGCAAGGAGCGCAACTATTTCGCCGTGGTGGTCGACGAATACGGCTCTATTCAAGGCATTATCACGCTGCACGACCTCACTGAAAACATCTTCGGCGCTCTGCCCGACCTCGACGATGCCGAAGAACCCTCCATCATCACCCGCGAAGACGGCAGCTGGCTGGTAGAAGGTCTGATCCCGATCGACGAACTGAAAGAAACGGTGTCGCTCAAAGAATTCGACGACGACGATGCCGACTACTCCACCCTGGCAGGTTTTATCCTCTTCAAACTCAGCGAAATACCCAAGGCCGGCGATTATTTCGATGCCGAAGGGTATCGTTTTGAAATCGTTGATATGGATAAGAGCAAGATTGACAAGGTGCTGGTTCTGAAACTGGAAAATAACGAGGCCGCGCGTCATGAGCACTGAACGGCGGCCTCGCAGATGGCTATAAGGGAAGGTGGTTAAATAGAGGGGTTATTTGATCATCCAACCGATATTAAATCCAATCGTACCGGCCAGCCCGGACTCCCCGGACGAATAAATGGAGCGGCGGCTGTTGCCCGAGCCATATCCGATACCGGCCGACAGGTCGAGAACAAACGCGTCGTCGAAAACCCATTGTTTGCCGATGTTCAGCAAAAGCCCGACAGAAGTATCGTCAACCAGCTTGCGGCCGGTGCCGTTCGGATAGTCAAAAACCATTTCCTCGTACCGCATGTGGCCCAGAAAAACCTCGGGCTTGACGTAGGCCCCCTGCAACAGGTGGCTGCGTTTCATGTCGTTGGTGTAGAAGCTGGGTTTTTTGTAAAATTTATAGGCAAATGACCCGATGAAGCCCCGCGCATGGTCGTCGAACTGGCGACCCAGTCCCACTATACTGGCCTTCGCCTCCCAACTGCGACCCGGCCGTACGCTTTGCTCATAGAGTATGTTGGTGTAACCCAGCAAAGGCCCCAGAAAGGACACTTTTACGTTTTTATCGCGCTGCCCGGCAAAAAGCTCGCTTGCGTCCATTCGGGTCGTGCCGTAAAACTCGGTATGACCGTCCTGAAAAACGATTTTTACAATACTCTCTTTTTCAACAACATAAATGGGGCCGTTTGGCTGATCGAAAAGCCGGTATTTTATTTCCCCCACGCCCAGCTCGACAACGCTCGCCTGGACGATTTCGCCGCTTTTTTTGTGAATCACATCCTGTGCCGACAGGCCGAAACCCGTCAGACAGAAAAGCGTCAGCAGACCGATTATTCTGATAAATGCGATTTTCATGGCTGTTCAATTTTTGTGAAAAAATCATGGACAAGGCAAAGGTAGAGGGGGTGTCCGCGGCCGCGGAACTGATTTGCGACACTCCTTACATTGATTTTTATTCCATATCAGGAATTTCGAAAAAACCTTTGCCTGTTTGACAGCCTGATTGCGATGCAGGTAGGTTAAAAAGATGTTGCGAAATTGTTTTTATCTGGTTAAACGAGGAAAATGAGCCTTTATCGCGGGTTTCACTACCTCAAATAAAACTGTACGCAGGGGGTCTGCCTCACAATTCAGGCCGACCCCATCATATCACACAAAGCCGCCAAGCGCACAAAGAATTTGCGACTTGGCGGCTTTGCGTGTAACTTTATTCGTCAGGATTACCGGGTAATCAGACTTGTGAAACAGCCTCCTTTGCGTGAGATAAAAACCTTTTGTGGCGCGGCGTGAAAACCGTCGTACGCGCCTTATTTCATCGTACCGGAGCCTCCTGCACATTTACCCGCCGGCTGCCGAAGCCGCCGAAGCGAAGGGTAAGGCTGTAAATGGGCGCATTCAGGTCGTTTTTCCCATAAGTACTCCAGCCTTCAAAACCTTCCACCCAGCGGTAACCCACCGTGCCGCTGATGCGAAACCAGCGTGCCACGTTGAGTTCGAGGCCGGCTTCGGGTACGGCAACGAACACCGCGTCGGGCCAGTCGTTGTGGTCGTCAAAATCCCAGTCGTCGTGAAAGTCGGTCACGCCCGTGGCGCCGCCGCCAATTTTAAGGGAAGCGGAAAGGTGTACGAGCTTATGGGTCGGCACGGTGTATCCCAGCCAAAGACCGCCGTAGCCGAGCGCCAGGTGTTCGTTGTCGGTATAGATGGGACCGAAGGTTTCTCCCATGCCGAACAGACCGGCATAGAACTGATTGAATACCACGCCGCCACCGCCGCCGGCGCCAAAGCCGGTCTGTCCGTCGGTATTGCTGAGGGAAAAAATCGGTCCGCCGAAGCCGCCCGTTACGCGGGCGTTGTTGAAGAGGGTTTCCTGTTGTTGAGCAATGAGTGGCGCAGAAAAAAGAAAGAAGGCGAAAAATAGCAGTTTTGTGTTCATGAGCATTGTGTTTAGGTTGTCATTTACCCTGAGACACACGAATGCCGTTTTACCCTGACACAAGGGAAAAGCTTTTTTTCAAAATTTACCATAACGGCTTTTTGTACACGCCTTGTCGGGTCAATTCGGCCAGTGCAGCCTGCACCGTGTCTTTGTCGCCCGGGTAGGTGACGCCATACCAGGCGCTTTCGCTTGAAAGGGTTTTGACCTTGGCTTTTCCGCTGTGGATCATGGCGCTGACCACGCTGGGGATGTAGAATTCGGCTTTGGGCTGCTCGGCATTGCGGTCGACAAATTCGCGGAACTGGCGGTCGATTTCTTCCAGGATAGCGGGATGGAAGCCCCAGAAGTTCATAGACACGAGGGTTTCATCGGGCAAGGCGAGCCGGCTCCCGTCGTCGAACGTATGAAAGATGCCCTCGGCAAAACGCTCAATTTTGGTGCGTTCGGTGACTTCCGAGAGGTAACCGTCGGGGCTCACCACACACACGCCGCGCGAAACGGAGCCGTTTTCGGACAAGGTATTGGCCAGGCGGTAGGCGACCAGAGCGTATTCGGAGGCGCTGCAGTCATTTTTCAGAAAATCGGCCAGGGTCTGAAAAGCTTCGGCGCCATAAAAATCGTCGGCATTGATGGCGGCGAAGGGTTCGGTGAGGTATTGGCGGGCGGAAAGAATGGCGTGACCGGTGCCCCAGGGTTTGACGCGTTGCGGCCTGACGGCCAGCCAGTCAAGCGCCGTGTCCATTTCCTGAAAAGCATATTCGACAGGGATATGCGGTTCGATGCGGCTGCCCACTCTCTCTCGGAATTCGGTTTCGATATCGCGGCGGATAACAAAGACGATTTTGCCGAAGCCTGCGCGCAGGGCGTCGAAGGCCGAATATTCGATGATGGCTTCGCCGCCAGGGCCCATGCCGTCGACTTGTTTGAGGCCGCCGTAGCGGGAGCCGATACCGGCTGCGAGAATCAGAAGTGTGGGTTGCATATTAGTTTCAGAACGAAAGTCTACTTTTACCACCGCTGAATACCTGTGAGGGTCAGCGATTTACCTAAACCATATTAACAAAAGGACGGCAAAAGTATGCAGAATCTCGACGCCCCCACCGTGTCACCCCGTGCAAATTACCTGTACCAAATCGTCATCATCGGCGCGCTGTTTTTCATTTTCGGGTTTGTGACCTGGCTCAACGGCACCCTGATTCCGTTTTTGCAGCTGGCCTGCGAACTGAGTATCAGTCAGGCCTTTTTTGTCACGTTCGCTTTTTACATCAGCTATTTTTTCCTGGCTATTCCTTCATCTCAGATACTGAAAAAGACGGGCTTCAAAAATGGCATGGCACTCGGTCTGCTGGTGATGGCCGTGGGTTGCCTGGTGTTCATTCCGGCCGCGGAGATGCGCGCCTTCCCGATGTTCCTGACCGGTTTGTTCATTCAGGGCATGGGGTTGTCGTTGTTGCAAACGGCTTCCAACCCCTATATCAGTATCATCGGCCCGATCGAGAGCGCGGCGCAGCGCATCAGCATCATGGGTATTTGCAATAAAATTGCCGGTATGCTCAGCCCCTTGATCCTGAGCAGTATCGTGCTTAAAAATGCCACCGAAATAGAAAAGCAGGTGAAAGCGGCAACCGATATGGCTCAGCGCAGCGGCTTGCTCGACGAACTGGCGGGCCGTGTGGTGATGCCGTACGTGGTGATGGCGGTTGTGCTGGGCGCTCTGGCTTTTATGATCCGGCAGTCATCGTTGCCCGAGATCGATACCGCTGCTGAAAAACAATCGGGCGACGGCGGCAATTCGTTGTCGGCCGGGCGCACCAGCGTATGGCAATTTCCGCACTTGGTATTGGGCGCACTGGCGATCTTCTTCTATGTGGGCGCCGAGGTGATGTCGGGCGACGGCATTGGCATTTACGGCCGCGCACTGGGTTTCGAACTGGACCAGACGAAGTATTTTACTTCGTTTACCCTGGGCGCGATGTTGCTGGGTTATTTGCTCAATATCATCCTGATTCCCAAATTCATTTCCCAGCAGAACTACCTGAAATACTCGGCCATGCTGGGTATTGTGCTGACGCTTTTAACCTTTTTCACCACAGGTTCCACAGCAGTCACCTGCATTGCATTGCTCGGCCTGGCCAATGCCATCATGTGGCCGGCTATTTTTCCGCTGGCGATCAACGGTTTGGGCCGTTTTACCCAGATTGGTTCGGCTCTGTTGGTGATGGGTATTGCCGGCGGGGCTGTGATGCCGCAGTTGTATGGTTTGCTGGAAAAACCGGTGGGGCATCAGGCTGCGTTCCAGATCGTCATGTTGCCCTGCTATCTGTATATTTTGTACTACGCGGTGTGGGGGTATAAGCCCCGATAAGGTCAGGCCGGCCTTACGACTCGTGCGCTATCACCTCCATCACGGTGCGGAAGGCTGCGTATTTGCCGGTGTATCGGTTGCTGTGCTGCCGTTGTAATTCGGGGGCAAATTCGGTCATATACCGCCGAAGGGTATCCATATCCTCGACGAGATATTGAACCGTATAAATTTCCGCATCGGGGTGTTCGTGGTCGAGCAGGCGGTTGAGGCGGTAGGAATGGAAAAGCCCGGTGGCCATCACGTCGGGGATGTGTGTGTGACGCATCCACTGGAGCCAGTCTTCATGCGTGTCGATATCGATCGTAACGGTGACGTTGTAGAGGAGCATTGCAGCGATGAAATGTTATGAACGGGCAAATTTGACCATTTTTGAACAGCGGAAAGGAAAATAAGTTAATCTTGTATCCGTTCGGAACCCGGTTTGTCTGCTCCCAACTTCACACGAATAAACATGAAATCTGTTCTCTACACCCTTCTTGCCCTCGCGCTGACGGTCATTTTGCCGCAAGCCGCTCATGCCACGCACAACCGCGCGGGAGAAATCCACGTCCGGCAAATCGGCACTTTGACCGTCGAAGCCACCATCATTACCTGGACGAAGGCGAGCAGCACCAACGCCGACCGCGATACCCTGACCATTTGCTGGGGCGACGGTACCTGCGAAACCGTCTGGCGGGCCAATGGCGGCGGAGAGGGCCAGGTGCTGCCCAATGATATTAAATACAACATCTACGTTGCCACCCATACCTACGCTGGCCGGGCGACCTATAAAATTTCCATGACCGACCCCAACCGGATCGTCGGCATCATCAACGTCAATCCGCCGGCATCGGAGAATATCCCGTTTCATATCGAGACCACCTATACGTTTCTCGACGCGGGTTTTAAAGGCACCAACACCACGCCTTATCTGTTACAGCCGCCCATCGACAACGCCTGCGTGGGCAAACCCTTCAAACACAATCCGAATGCTTATGACCCCGACGGCGACAGTTTGTCGTACCAACTGATTGTTCCGCTGCAAGCCCTGAGTTCTCCGGTGCCCAATTATTCCTACCCCAGTCAACACCCTCCGGGTCCCAATAATTTTTTCCAGATCAACAGCGTAACAGGAGATGTTTTATGGCTTACGCCCCAGCAACCCGGAGAGTACAACGTGGCTTTTATCATTGTCTCCTGGCGTAAAGGGCAGCCCATCGACACCACCATACGCGACATGCAGATCTTTGTGGATGTGTGCGACAACAATCCGCCAGATGTGCAGACGGCCGACAAGTACTGTGTGGTGGCAGGAACGCAGCTCAGTTTCACCGTCACTGCAACCGACCCCGATTCCGGCAATCTGGTCAGGCTGACAGCCCTGGGCGGTCCGTTTTCCACGCCTTACAGTCCGGCTACCTTCACTGCGCCAGCCGGCTGGGCCGTGCCCCCGGTACTGGCAACTTTCAAATGGAATACGACCTGCGAACACATTTCCAATCAGACCTATACCGTTGTATTCAAAGCCAATGACACCACGGGGGTCAATAACGTACCTTCGCTGAGCGACCTGCAAACCGTGTCGATCAAAGTCGTAGGCCCCCCGCCCGAAGGCGTGCAAGCCAGCGCCCAACTGGGCGCCGTGGAAATCACATGGGACAAACCATATAGTTGCGAAGATGCGGAAGAGGAATATTTCTACGGATTTTCCGTCTGGCGGCGCGAAGGCAGCAACCCCTTCCCCATCGATACCTGTATGCCCGGACTGGCGGGAAAAGGGTACACCGAACTGACCTTCATCACCCGGGAAGAACTCAACGGGCGGTATTATTTTAAAGATACCAATGTGGAACGCGGACGCACCTATTGCTACCGGGTACTGGCCAAATTTGCCAAAAGAACCGCGCTGGGTTATGTGTACAACCTGGTAGAAAGCCTGCCTTCCGAAGAAGTTTGCGTGCAACTGCCGCGCGACCTGCCGCTCATCACCAATGTTTCTGTACTCGATACCGATCCGGCCAACGGACGGATGGAAATCCGTTGGTCGAAACCCGTGGCTCCCGACCTCGATACCGTGCTCAACCACGGCCCTTACCGCTACCAGGTGTTGCGCGCGCCCGACTTTTCGGGCGGCACGCTGGAAGAAGTGCCCGGCGCCTCCTTTGTGGCGCAAAATTTCTGGCAAGCCAATGATACCGTCTTCATCGACAATGGTTTGAATACCGCCGGACAACCTTATCGCTATCGCATCGCATTTTATGTGCGCGGCGAAGACACCCCCTTGGGATACACCAATATTGCCTCTTCCCCATTCCTCAGTATCGCCTCCTCCGACAATACCAATACCCTGAGCTGGCGCGCCGACGTACCCTGGAACAACTATGAATACGCTATTTACCGCCTCAACAACAACACGGGCGTTTTCGACTCCATCGGCAGATCGGCTGTGCCAAGTTATGCAGATACCAAATTGCAAAACGGCGCCGAATACTGTTATTACGTGCGCACCCAGGGCACATACAGCATTGGCGGGGTAGCCGATCCCCTGTTCAACCTTTCGCAGCGGAACTGCGGCACCCCGATCGACACCATGCCGCCCTGTGCGCCCGCACTGGAAGTGGACAACCTTTGCACCACCGGAGAAGCGACGCTGCCCGACCCACCCTACGAAAACTTCCTCAACTGGACGAACCCCAACCTGAGTTGCCCGAACACCGACGACGTCGTTCGGTACCATCTCTGGTACGCACCCGGCCCGGATGAGCCGCTGGCTTTGCTGGAAACTTTTGAAGGAGCAGGCAGTACGGCCTACACGCATTTGCTCGATCTCGGGCTGGCGGGTTGCTACGCCGTTTCGGCGGTCGATTCATTCAGTAATGAAAGCACCCGCAGTGCCGTCTTGTGCGTCGATAATTGCCCCGAATATGTACTTCCCAATGCTTTTACGCCCAATGAAGACGGCGCCAACGACCGCTTCCGGCCATTTCCGGGCTGGCGATTTGTAGAGCGGGTCGACATGCAGATATTCAACCGCTGGGGCAACCTGGTGTTTTCTACCACTGATCCGGACATCAACTGGGACGGCCGCAACGAATCCGGTCAGGAACTGGCAGAAGGCACCTATTTCTATGTTTGTCAGGTATATGAGCAACGCGTGGAAGGCGTGGTTCGGCGCCCGGAGGTGCTGAGCGGGTATATCGAGTTGATCAGGGGCGGGCGTTAATACCCGCACTGCCCCGGATTGCCGCTCAAAATATAGGCGATGGTGAAGCCGGCGAAATAATACCAGTCGGCTTTGTCGGGATTGCCGTTGCGTTTGATGCCGTCGAGGTCGTCGGAAAAGACGGGGCGCCAGCCCAGCTCGGCGCCCAGAATGATGCGGTCGTAAATGTCCATTTCGATGCCGGCGCCCACCGGCGTACTGAAAAAGTGGTTGCGAAGGCCAGCTTCCGGAAGGGGTGATTTGAGGTAAAAATCGCGCAGGTCTTCCGGCCCGTAGTACTCCGTTTTGGCATCGGTGACGGCGCCGCCCACGCCGGCAAAGAGGTAGGGCGTAAGGTGGAAGTTGTTGACTCCGCCGCCATTGAGGCGCTCGGGCGTATTGAAGTGGTATTCGGCAACCACACCGTATTCAAAAATTGATGTGGCAAATTTCAAACTGCGCCGCACCCGTTTGATGTTGGAAGAATTATTGTCGTTGCCCGTGACGTAGCCGGAGTAGACCTGTCCTTTCACAGCAAAAGCGGGAGAAAAGTGGTACCGCACAAAAGCCCCAAAGCCCGGCCGCGTCTCCGACATTTCCACATGTGATTCGGCCAGGTCGCCGGAGTAATTGGTCAGGCCGAACAAAAAACCCAACTCGGCATAATGTTCCGCAGCGCCGCGGCGGTATTGAGCGGAAAGCGGAGCGCTCAGGCCCAGCAACAACAGGAGGAACAGGACTTTGTACATGACAAGAAGGCGGTCGTCGTTTTGAATAAAAAGAGGCTGTCTTACAAGTATTTCAGATTGGCAAGCCTTGGAACAAAACCTTACGCAGAGACGCAGCGGCGGCAGAGAAGGGTGTTTCTCTGTGCGGATGTGTCTTTGCGTGAAATTATATCTTGAACCGCGGTAAATCCAGACGACTTATAAGACAGCCACAGGCAATAACTTAGTGTTAACGGGGTGCAAATTCCGGAAATTAACGGAAGTGAAATTGAAATATTGCCGCCCCCCGGCTTAACCTTTTACCTTTGCGCGGTCTAATAGCCAAAACTGCCCTCAACTCATGCCGCTTGATCAACCACAGGAACACGAACGTATTGAGCGCGGCGAAATGTCCTTTTTCGACCATGTCGCCGAACTGCGCAAGCATATTTTGCGAAGCATGGCCGCTATTGCCGTGATCGCGGCGGTCTGTTTCGTCAACAAGGAGTTTGTGTTCAACACCCTGATCTTCGGGCCGCGCAACCCGGATTTCTGGACGTACCGGGCCATTTGCTGGTTTTCCCACTCGGTTGGCGCCGGCGACAGCATGTGTGTGCAGCCGACCAATTTTAACCTGATTACACGCCAGTTGGGCGAAGTGCTGATGCAGCACCTGTATATCTCTTTCTGGATCGGGGTAATCGGCGCTTTTCCCTATATCTTCTGGGAGTTCTGGCGATTCATCAGTCCGGGGCTGTACGAGGCCGAACGCAAGGCGGTGCGCGGCGTAGTGTTGGTTTGTTCCCTGCTTTTTTTCGTGGGCGTCATGTTCGGATACTACGTGATTGCGCCGTTTTCGATCAATTTTCTCGCCGGATACACCGTGGAAGGCCTCGAAGTTGCGCCGACGCTCGACTCTTACGTGACCTACATGACCATGTTTACCATCCCGACCGGGCTGGTTTTCGAGATGCCGGTGGTGGCGTATTTTTTGGCAAAAGTGGGTTTGATCGGCAAACAGTTTATGCGCAACTACCGTCGGCACGCGATCGTGGTCATCCTGATCGTAGCGGCCGTCATCACGCCGCCGGATGTCGTATCACAAACCCTGGTGGCCATTCCGCTGTACGCATTGTACGAGATCAGCATCATCGTCGTGGCGCGGGTGCAGGCCCGGCGCGAGCAGCAGCTGAATTCCAACAACACGCGCGATCTCGAACCTGCCGAATAAGGTAGTTTATCTGCCGGTTCAGTGTTCTTTTTGATGCTCGGCAGCATAGGCAGCCGCGCCGATGATACCCGCGTTGTTGAGCAGGCGGGCCGGAACCACCCGAGCCTGGGTGGTCAACTGGTGTTTGTATTGTTCAAAAAACTTGCTTTCGCCGCCGCCCAGGATAAAAAGGTCGGGCGAAAAGATGCGCTCCAGGTGGTGCAGGTATTCGTTGAAACGGTCGGCCCATTCGGAGCGGCTGATTTTGAGCCGTTCACGGGCGCCGGAAGAGCAGTAGACTTCGGCGACACGGTTGTTTTTAAAAATCAGGTGCCCCAGTTCGGTGCCGGGCAACATATGGCCTTTGTAAAACATGGCCGATCCGATACCTGTACCGATAGTGAGCAGGATGACGAGGCCTTTTTCGTCTTTACCCATGCCGAAACGCATTTCCGCCATACCTGCCGCGTCGGCGTCGTTGGTGGCAAAAACCGGGCATCCGCAGGCTTCTCCGAAGACGGTTTCGATGTTCGTACCGATCCAGCTTTGGTCGATATTGGCGGCTGAATGACACACGCCGTTTTTGACAATGGAGGGAAACCCGCAACCAACCGGCCCCTTGTAGCCGAAAAACTCGACGATCTCTGCAAATGCGGAAGCCATGGCCGCCGGCGTGGAGGGTTGAGGCGTAGGCACCCGGAAGCGTTCGCCGCTGAGTTTGCCGTTGCGGAGGTCGACCAATGCGCCTTTGATGCCGGAAGCGCCTACATCGATGCCGAGAATGGTTTGCATGTATTACAGAAGGGATAGTTAAAGGGAATGGCGTTGTCGGGTTTAATCTTCGGGGAGCGCTTCTTCGAGCACCTCATCTTCGCCGGTTTCGCTTTCAAGGGCTTTTTGTTTGCGTCTTTCGAGCGAATTGGCGCGGAGATCGAGGTATTCGGAGCGATTGCGCACGATATCGGCGGCCAGAAACAGGGATTTGATCAGGGAAGATTCGTCTGCTTCTCCTTTTCCGGCTATGTCGTAGGCCGTACCGTGGTCGGGCGAGGTGCGGATGGCGGCGAGGCCGGCGGTATAGTTCACCCCTGCGCCGAAGGAAAGGGTTTTAAAGGGAATAAGGCCCTGGTCGTGGTACATGGCCAGTATGCCGTCGAATTTGTTGAATTGGCCCGACCCAAAAAAGCCGTCGGCCGGATAAGGACCAAAAGCCAGGATGCCCTTTTGTTTGGCCTGTTCGATGGCCGTGCGAACGATCTTGTCGTCTTCATCGCCGATCGCGCCTTCGTCGCCGGCGTGCGGATTGAGGCCCAATACGGCGATGGTCGGCTTTTCGATACCGAAATCGACCCGCAGGGTTTCCGACATAATCTGGATTTTGCGCAGCACTTTTTCCACCGTCACAGCTGCCGCTACTTCACGCAGGGGCAAATGGTTGGTCACCACACCGATGCGCAGGGCGTCGCTGACCATCAGCATGAGCGACTCCTTCGCCTTGAAGGCATCCGTCAGGTATTCCGTGTGGCCGATAAAGGGGAAATTGGCCATTTGCATGGCTTTTTTGTTGATCGGAGCGGTCACGAGCGCATCGATGGCGCCGTCTTTCAAATCTTTAACTGCCCGCTCGAGCGCTTTGAATGCGCATTGGCCACCCAGGTCGCTGGGTTTTCCCAGGGTGATATTGACGTTGTCCTGCCAGCAATTGATGACGTTGACCCGGTCGGGCTGTGCTTCTTCGGCTGTTTGGATGGGGAAGAACTGGATATTTTCCTGGGTAATGATGTTTTTATGGTAGGCCACCACCTTGGTACTGCCGTACACGATGGTTTTAAACGATTTGCCGGCTTTTTTCAGGGCCAGGGCTTTGAGTATCACTTCAAGCCCGATACCGTTGATGTCGCCGCACGTGATGCCGATAGTGGTTTGCGTCATGTTTATTGGTCGTCTAACGCCTCCGCAGATGGGGAGGTAATGGAGGCGGAATAATTTTTCAAAAAATCGTAGAGTAATCGCACGCCGACGCCCGTTCCTTCTTTGGTGCGGTAGCCGTTGGCGTGGCGAAGGTAAGCAGGCCCGGCGATGTCGAGATGCAGCCAGGGCATATCGCCTGCGAAATGTTGCAGGAATTTTCCGGCGGTGATCATGCCGGCGTTTCCGGCGCCCAAATTGCGCAGGTCGGCGATATTGCTTTTGAGCTCCTCGCCGTATTCTTTCCAGAGGGGTAGTTCTACCAGGCGTTCGTAGGTATTCCAGCCGCTTTTTTCCAGGGCGCTTTTGACGTTTTGCGGCGCGGTGCCCATATAGCAAATAGCCTGGCTGCCCAGGGCACGAACGGCAGCGCCGGTGAGGGTGGCAAAATCGAGCACCAGCGCCGGCTGGTATTGTTTGGCATAATGCAGCGCGTCGGCAAGAATCAGGCGGCCCTCGGCGTCGGTATTGACCACCTCGACCGTGTCGCCGGAATACATGCGGATTACGTCGCCGGGCGACATGGCGCGCTCGCCGATCTTGTTGTCGGTCGCCGGAATCAGGCCGATAAGGCGAACCGGCAGTTTGTTTTTGGCCGCCACGGCGATAGCGCCGATCACGGTGGCCGCGCCCGCCATATCGCATTTCATATAGTCCATGCCATCGGAGGGTTTGAGGCTGAGCCCCCCGGTGTCATACACAACGCCTTTGCCAATCAGGACAATCGGCGCGGTTTCCCGAGCTGTTTCCGGGCAATAGTGCAATACGATAAATTGCGCCGGCACGTCGCTGGCCTGGTTGACGGCCAGCAGACCGCCCATTTTCAGGTTTTCCAGCGTTTCCATACCCAGTACTTCCGCTTCAAAACCAAATTGTTGCGCCGATATTTCGGCGGCCCGGGCCAGGTCGGTGGCGGTAAAATGGGAATGCGGTTCATTCACAAGCGAACGCGTCAGACAAACAGCATCCAGCAAATTGTCCAACTCCGCAACAGCCTCCGGATCGGCGCCGGCCAGACAAATTTCCCGAAGGGAATGTTCCTTTTTTTCCGGGCGGGTGTAGTACTTCAAAAACTGATAATTACCCAAAGCCATGCCTTCCGCCACTTGAAACATCCGGTTGTCGCGGCAGTAATTGTGGAGCGTAACCCGTTCGATTTTATACTGTCGTATTTCGCGCAGCAAATCATTACCGGCCAGGCGGGCGTCCTCGGCGTTTGCGGCGGGGTCGGTTGAAGGCGCAAACAAGCGAACCAGCGCGGCGCCCTGAGCCCGGGGGAAAAAGCAGGTTTTGACCTCGCGCTCCGCGGCAGCATGCAAAAACTGAAGTTCCGACGGCAACAACAGGTCGGTCAGCCGGTCGAGCGTCTCTTTTTCCGCCAACACGATCTGAACATTATCGGGATGACCGGCGGCTACGGCGGTCAATTGAGTTTTTTTCACTTTGTAAAATTGGCGCTGCGTGCATTCCTGCGCACCATAGGGTTGGTTTCGTAAAAAAAGCCGGCAAAGATAGCCTTTTCAGGCGAAAAACACGAGGCCAAGTCCTGTACATTGCAGCCCGATTCGCCTGTGCCGCCCAAGGGCCAACGATCATTACCGGACTACCCGCAACGCTATGAAAAAACTTTTTCTCCTCGACGGACACGCGCTCATCTATCGCGCTCACTTCGCTTTCATCACCCGTCCGCTTATCAATTCCAAAGGCTGGAACGTATCTGCTATCCAGGGCTTTATGCGAACGCTCTGGGATCTGATCCAGAGCGAACAACCCACCCACCTCGCCGTGGTATTCGATCCCAAAGGGGGCACCTTCCGTCATGCGGAATACGAAGCCTACAAGGCCAACCGGGAGGCACAGCCCGAGGATATCACTTTTGCGCTGCCCTGGGTGCGGCGCATCATCGAAGCCATGCGTATTCCGGTACTCGTGATCGACAACTTTGAAGCCGACGACGTAATCGGAACTTTGGCTAAAAAAGCTGAAAAAGAACAGTATCAGGTCTTTATGGTCACGCCCGACAAAGACTACGGCCAATTGGTCGACGACCATATTTTCCTCTACAAACCCGGCCGGCAGGGCAATGAAGTCGAAATACTGGGTCCCAAAGAAGTCTGCGAACGCTGGGGCATCAAACGCGTCGATCAGGTGGTCGACATGCTGGCACTGATGGGCGACTCGGTCGACAATATCCCCGGCTTGCCCGGTATCGGCGAAAAAACAGCCGCCAAATTGCTCGACGAGTTCGACAACGTCGAAAACCTGCTGGCCAATGCCGACAAACTGAAAGGCAAACAGCAGGAAATCGTCAAAAACCACGGCGACAAAGCCACACTCTCCAAGTGGCTGGCGCGGATCGACATCAACGTTCCGGTCGAATTTGATGAAAAATTCCTCGAACTCGAACCTTTCGACCGCGCCGCGTTGATCGAAATTTTCCGCGAACTGGAATTTCGTTCGCTCGCCGAATCCATCCTCAAACACCCACTGGCCTCTCCGCCGGCCAATGCCCCGGCCCCGGTTGCCGCGGCTCCTGCCGCCTCCAAACAAGGCAGCCTCTTCGACGACGACCCGGCCGCCGCCCCCCAAAGGCCAGCCGAACGCCTCTCGCATGCCGGTCACAACATCAGCAACACCGAACATGCGTACCACCTCGCCGATACCGCTGAAAAACGCGCCGAACTGATCGCCTTGCTCGGCAAATCGGCGGCATTCTGCTACGATTCCGAAACAACGGCCCTCGAAGCCGCACAGGCCGATCTGGTGGGCATGTCGTTTGCCGTGCGGGCTCGCGAGGCCTGGTACGTTCCCGTGCCGGCCGATGCACAGGCCGCGCAAAATATCGTGGAGGAGTTCCGGCCGCTTTTTGAAGACGAGGCCATTGAAAAAATCGGGCAAAACCTCAAATACGACGCCATTGTGCTGAAAAATTACGGTATCGAACTGCGCGGCCCCTATTTCGATACCATGCTCGCGCATTACCTGCTCGAACCCGATCTCCGCCACAACATGAACTACATGGCGGAAACCCTGCTCGACTATTCTACAGTCAAAATCGAAGACCTGATTGGCAAAAAGGGCGCCGCGCAAGGCAACATGCGCGACGTGCCCATCGATCTGATCAAAGACTACGCCGCCGAGGATGCCGATATCACCATTCAACTCCGCGACGTGCTGGCGCCCAAACTCGAAGCCGGCGGTGAAAACCTCGTCAAATTGTTCCGTGAAGTAGAAACCCCGCTCGTGAAGGTACTGGCGGCGATCGAACACGCGGGGGTGCGCATCGATCCGGACTTTTTGAAAGAATACTCCAAAGAACTCAGCGTGCAAATCGACGCGTTGGAAAAGAAAGTCCTCGAAGAAACCGGTTTTACGTTCAATGTCGCCAGCCCCAAACAAGTCGGGGAAGTTTTGTTCGACCGCATGAAAATCCCTTATCCGGGTAAAAAGATGAAAAGCGGCCAGTATTCCACCGACGAGGAAATGCTCAGCAACCTCGCGGCTGAATACCCGGTGTGCGCCGACATTTTGCAGCACCGCGCCCTGATGAAATTGCGCAGTACCTACATCGACGCCCTGCCCGCGCTGATCAACCCGCGCACCGGCCGTGTGCATTCTTCTTTCAACCAGGCCCTGGCCGCTACCGGCCGTCTCAGCAGCCAGAACCCCAACCTGCAGAACATTCCGATCCGCACGGCCGAAGGCCGCAAGATACGCGAAGCGTTTATCCCGCGCGACCAGCACCACGTCCTGCTGTCGGCCGACTATTCCCAGATCGAACTGCGCCTAATCGCCCATATCGCCAACGACGAAGGGATGATCGAAGCCTTCCAGAAGGGTCTCGACATTCACCTGGCCACGGCCGCCCGCGTGTTCGGCGTGTCGCTCGATCAGGTCACGCCCGAACAGCGCCGCGCTGCCAAAACAGTCAATTTCGCTATCATCTACGGCGCCGGCGCCACCAACCTGTCGAGCCAACTCGGCATCAAACGAAGCGAAGCCAAAGAACTGATCGACAACTATTTCCGCGAATATTCCGGCCTGAAAAACTACATGACCAGCACGATCGACTTTGCCCGTACCCACGGCTACGTCGAAACCCTGCTCGGCCGCCGGCGCTACTTCCGCCACATCAACGGCAGCGGCCTCGAACGCGCCAACGCCGAACGCGCCGCCATCAACGCCCCCATACAGGGCTCGGCCGCCGACCTGATCAAAATCGCCATGGTCAACATCCACCGCGCGATGGAAGAAGGCGGTTTCCGCTCCAAAATGATCCTGCAGGTGCACGACGAATTGGTGTTCGACGTGGAAAAAGCCGAACTGGATCACCTCAAAGCGCTGGTGGGCGAACATATGCGCAACGCCCTGCCCAACCTGAAAGTGCCAATCGAAGTGGAAATGGGTGCGGGCGACAATTGGCTGGAGGCACATTAAGGACTTGATAAATTGAGGCGATTGGTGTAGATTTGTGGTGATTAATAGGGTTGATAAAGTTTATAAGGTTGATAAAAGGGTTGTTTACGCGCTCAACCTTATTAACCCTCATCAACCCTTATCAACCTTTCACAACAATGACTGCGCAAACACCGGTACAAGCTTCCGAAAAAATCGGCCTTTCCTTTTGGTTCAATGGCCTGGAATTGAAAAGCAAACTTCCGCCCATGACGGAGGAGGAGTTCCTGGAATTTTGTCTGGACAACCCCGATTTGCGTATCGAGACGGACCCCTGGGGCAACATCGTGGCGGAGCCGCCGGTGTCGTATGAGTCGGGGGGTAATGAAGGAGAAATTGGTGTAGATCTCGGTCTTTGGAACCGACAAACCAAACTCGGCAAGACATTCAGTCCCTCCACCATATTCACCTTGCCCGACGGCTCCCGCCGAATGCCCGATGCTGCCTGGGTATCGATGGAAAAGCACCGCCGCCTGAGTGCGGAAGAGCGCAACAAGTTTGCGCGGGTAGTGCCCGATTTTGTGGTGGAAGTACGCAGTCCGAGCGACGATCTCAAACGCCTGCAAGCCAAAATGACCGGGGTCTGGATCGCCAACGGCGTTCGCCTGGCCTGGCTGATCGACCCGATAACGGAAAAAACCTGGATATACCGGCCCGACGGCAGCATCGACGTGGTGGAAGGCTTTGGCCATCAGCTCAGCGGTGAATCGGTACTGCCCGGATTTGTTTTTGACCTCTCGGTGCTGAAATCGGACGAGGAAGCCGGGGAATAGCGCGCGAAGGCCCTACTTTTACGCCGCCATGAGCGACAAACTGCGCGCCTACCTTTACCTGCATTTTTGTGTATTTATCTGGGGATTCACGGCCATCCTGGGCAAATTGATTACCCTGACAGCCCTGCCGCTGGTGTGGTGGCGGGTGCTGATTTGCTGCACTACGCTCATCATCATCCTGCCCAAAGCGCAACTGCGCGGACTCAGCCGCCGGGCTTTTGGCCAGCTGTTTGGCATCGGCGTACTGGTAGGCATTCACTGGATCTGTTTTTACGGCGCGATTAAAATCGCCAACGCCTCGGTCGCCGTGGCGTCCATGGCGACCACCTCGTTCTTTTCGGCGCTCGTAGAGCCGCTTTTGCTCCGTAAAAAAATGAAATGGTACGAACTTGCCCTGGGTATCCTGATCCTGCCGGGTATGGCGCTGATTGCCGGCAACATCGACTGGTCGATGCGGCTTGGGTTGGGCGTCGGGATTCTGGGCGCTTTTCTGGCCGCTGTTTTCACCTCGCTCAACAAACGCGTCATTGAAAATGCCCCTGTGGCGCCCCTGCTGATGAGCCTGACTGAGTTGTTCGGCGGACTGGTTGTTTGTTCCCTGGCCCTTCCTTTTGTGTGGTATTTTACGCCGCAACAGGCACAAATCGCTCCGAAAGAAATGGATTGGTTCTGGATGCTGGTGTTGGCCTGGGTATGCACCTTGTTGCCGTATTACCTGACCTTGAAGGCCATGCGGCATATTTCAGCCTTCGCGACCAACCTGACGATCAACCTCGAACCCGTTTACGGCGTTTTACTGGCGGCAGTGATATTCCGGGAACACGACGATCTGAACCCGAATTTTTATATCGGAATGCTCGTTATACTGGCCGCGGTGTTCAGTCATCCGTTGTTGAAAAAAATCTTTGAAAAAAACGAGCCGGCCGGAAAGCCGGCTGCCTGAACGATGTTACTCAAATGGCTATTTACGGCATTGGCGATCCTGTGGCTGATACAGGCTCTTCGCCCGTATTTTGCCGTACAGCAACGCCCCCCGCAACCGCCGCCCCCTGCACCACCCCCGCCGCCCCAATACAACAACCAGGCCGGGTTTCAGGCCGCAAAGGATGATGGAGAATATATTGATTACGAAGAAATTAAGTAAAATTGGACATTCTTTTAAAAAACAACCAGCTGCTTGTTGCCAACAAGCCCGCCGGCATACCGGTACAGGACGACCCGACCGGTGACGCCTCCTTTCTGCAAATGGCCGAGGCCTATTGCCATCATCCCTTGTTCGTGGTACATCGGCTCGACAGGCCCGTGAGCGGCGTGACGGTGTTTGCCAAAACCAAAACAGCCGCCGCAAGCCTGAATGCACAGCTACAAGCCCGTACAGTTGAAAAAGAATACCTCGCTGTAGTGCAAAACCCGCCGCCCGACCAGGAAGGAACGCTGGTGCATTACATCCGGAAAAATGCCGCCAAAAATCTTGCAACGGCTTACCCCGACGACAAGCCAGGCAGCGAGCGCGCCGAAATGCGCTACCGACTGCTGGGCAGCAGCGAGCGCTACCACCTCCTGCATATCGTATTGATTACCGGCCGTCACCATCAGATTCGCGCACAACTGGCCGCCATTGGCTGCCCGGTAAAGGGCGACGTGAAATACGGCGCCCGCCGCGGCAACAAGGACCGTTCGATCCATTTACACGCCTGGCGCATGGCGTTCGATCATCCGGTTTCCGGCGAACGTATTCACATTACTGCACCGCCGCCTGCCGACGACCCGGTGTGGAAGGCGTTGGGAGTGATGAATGATGAATGATGAATGATGAATGATGAATGATGAATGATGAATGATGAATGATGAATGATGAATATAAACCTTATCAACCTTAAAACAAACGGGGACGCTGCTTGCGCGGCATCCCCGTTTTTACTGCTGTTGGTTGTTTTGAATAAGGCCAAAGGCCTGTGTGTTGATTTCTGGTTATGTTTTAATCTTAGTCCAGCGACTGGTTGGCGGCATTGGCGCTGTTGACGAGGAATTGATATTCCGAGGGCGTGAGGTTGTCGAGGCAGAAGTTGATCGGGTTGATCGGATTGCCTTTGTAGTGTACCTCGTAGTGGAGGTGGGGGGCTGTGGAAAGACCGGTATCGCCTACTTCGCCGATTTTGTGTCCCTTTTTGACCTTTTCACCCACCCGGACATTCATGCGGCTCAGGTGGCCGTAGAGGGTTTCGTAGCCGTAGCCGTGGCTGATTTTGACGCAGTTGCCGTAGCCGTGGTGCCAGCCGGCTTCTACTACGACACCATCGCCCGAAGCCTGGATGGCGGTTCCGATACGGGCCGGGAAATCGAGGCCTGCGTGAAATTTACGCACTTTATACACCGGGTGAAGGCGGTAGCCGTAGCCCGAGAGTGTGCCGATGCTTTTTTGCAGTTTGTCTTCGCGAACGGGTTTGATACTGGGAATGGAAGCCAGCATTTTCTGCTGGTTGTTGGCCATTTGCTGAATGGTATCGAGCGATTTGCTTTGCAGCGCCAGTTGACGGCTCAACAGGTCGACTTTTTCAATGGTATTGCGAATGGAATTGCCGCCGTATTTGAAGGCGGCCAGTTCCGGGTGGGCCTCATGGCCACCCACGCCGCCGTTCCAGACGCCCGCATCAATCGGGTCCATGCCAAAAACAGCGCGGTGAACGCCGGCATCGCGTTCCTGGATATTCTGGAGAACTTTCGTCATGACATCCAGCTGACCGCTGACTTGTCCGAACTTATATTCCATCTGGTCGATCTCGCGCAACAACTCTTTCTCACGCGGCGAAGGAAACCAGGTGTACAGAAGGGCAAGCAAAATAAAGGAAGTAACAAGTACGACGGAGAAAAATCCGAAGGCCTGCCAGATTCGCGTTTTTAGGGGAACGACAACTTTCTCGTAGGTAAGGGTGTGAATGTTGTAAACAAACTTCTCTTTTCTGCCCATACTAGGTGGATTTACCAGTTGAATCGAACGTGTGCTTCGCTTCACTCATGAAGATTGCATAGCCCCGAACAAGCAGGTTGGATTAAACAAAGACGGGTGTTGTTCGGCACTCTTCACGTTGGCTGCTGATTCGCCTGGTTAGTTAGAGTCGGTGTCCCGGTTTTGGTTGCCGACAAAATCGCCGGCGCACAAATGTAGAAAAGCAAAGGAGCCCGGCAAAACTTTTTGACCGCTTTTTGGCCTTTTGGCGCTTTTTCGGGCAAAAAACGGTTTGTTTCGGCAATTTTTCGGCGCTTTAACAATGCGCCGGCCACATTATTTTTTGTTAATGCGGGTTTCCCCGATCCGTACTAACCCTGATTTCGAAACCCATCCCCGATCAACGGTCAGCGTCGGTGGCCAGGTCGAGGATCATGATTTTTTGCCAGATTTTAGCGGCTAATCCCTGCGTTAGCGACTCCTGGTCGTTGACGGCGCCGAGCACAACGGGATCGTCCATGTTCTGGGCAAAGAGCGCGGCGACCTTGCTGTTGAGCGCCAGCAATTCGGAGCAATAATCGAGGTAGCGGGTAAGCTCGTAGCGGGTTAAAGTCCGTTTGGGCGACGACTGGGTGGCCGTAAAACTGGCCAGCAAGTGGGCGGGGTCTTTGGTCAGCTGGTGCATATCGACCACGTGGGCAACGCTGCGCAGCCGGTGCAGGGCTTCAAGGGCTGCGCGCCGTTTGATCCGGGTTTCAAACCCGGTCAGGAATACCAAAGCCAGTCCCAGCAAAATCAGTTCGTTGATGGCCGATTCGGTCACCTGCACCAAACTGCCGCCATCGGTAATGTTGAAACGAAATTCCTGTACCAGCACGTTGACGGCGCTCAAAGCCACCAGAATCAGTAAAATACCGAATGCCCAGGAGGCAATACGCACCGGCCAGATCGGCCGGCTCAGGCGTTGGGCCAGTGTTTCACAATCGCCGGCCAGCCGCCGGAACTCACAACAAACCTGATACAAGCCCGATTCCGGAAACCGCTCTCCGATCCGTTGTTCCAGTTTTTCGATGGTCGAAAACAGGGGCCCGCTCCGCAGTTCGGTATACCGGTCGCCCTGCCGGGTGATGGGCACCAGGGCGGGAAATATGCGATGGAACAGAGACATTTTCAGTTTGTTGACCCGTGTTTTTTATGGGACAGGTTTTACGACACCACCACGCGGATGCCCAACTCTTCCAGTTGTTTCAGTTTGATGGCATCCGGCGCGTCGATCATCATATCGCGGCCCTGGTTGTTTTTGGGGAACGCGATAAAGTCGCGGATCGAGTTGGCGCCGTTCATCACCGCACAGAGGCGATCGAAGCCGAAAGCGATACCGCCGTGCGGGGGCGCGCCATATTCGAATGCGCCGAGCAGGAAGCCGAACTGTGCTTCCGCCTCTTCGGGTGTGAAGCCGAGCAGGCGGAAGTTGCGGCTTTGCAGGTCGCGGTCGTGGATACGAATGGAGCCGCCGCCGATCTCGACACCGTTGAGTACCAGGTCGTAGGCATCGGCGCGGATGCCTTTGAGCGTGGCGCGGTCGTCGGATTCCATTTTTGGAATATCGGCGGGTTTGGGCGAGGTAAAAGGGTGGTGCATGGCAAAAAAGCGGCCTTCCTCCTCGTCCCATTCGAGCAGCGGGAAATCGACCACCCAAAGCGGCTTGAAGTCGCCGGGTTTGCGCAAGCCGAGGCGGGCGCCCATTTCGAGGCGGAGTTCGCTGAGTTGCTTGCGTGTTTTTTCGTCGTCGCCGCAGAGCAGCAGCAACATATCGCCAGGCTGGGCGCCGCAGCGGTCGAGCCATCCTTTCAGGTCGTCGGCGCTGTAAAATTTATCTACCGAAGATTTGACGGAGCCGTCGGCTTCGTACTTGACGTACACCAGGCCTTTTGCGCCGATCTGGGGGCGTTTGACCCATTCGGTGAGTTCGTCGATTTGTTTGCGGGAATACTCGGCGCAGCCGGGCGCGCAGATGCCGAGGACCGCCTCGGCGCTGTCGAACACCGGAAAACCCTTGCCTTTGGCGACGTCGGAGAGATCGGCGAACTCCATGCCGAAGCGCAGGTCGGGTTTGTCGGAACCAAAACGACGCATGGCCTCGTCATAAGTCATGCGCGGAAATTCGGGCAGCTCGATACCGAAAGTGGTGCGGAACAGGTGTTTGGTCAGACCCTCGAAAGTGCGCAGGATATCTTCCTGGTGCACAAACGACATTTCACAGTCGATCTGGGTGAATTCCGGCTGGCGGTCGGCGCGAAGATCTTCGTCGCGGAAACACTTGACGATCTGAAAATATTTATCGAAGCCGGCCACCATGAGGATTTGTTTGAAGGTCTGGGGTGACTGCGGCAGGGCGTAAAACTGCCCTTTGTTCATACGGCTGGGCACCACGAAGTCGCGGGCGCCTTCGGGCGTACTTTTGATCAGGTTGGGGGTTTCCACTTCGAGGAAGCCTTCGCCGGCGAGGTATTTGCGCGTTTCGATGGCCAGGTTGGAGCGGAAAACGAGGTTTTTCTGCACGGCGTTGCGGCGCAGGTCGAGGTAGCGGTATTTCATGCGCAGGTCGTCGCCGCCGTCGGTTTCATCCTGAATGGTGAATGGCGGGGTTTTGGCCGTATTGAGCACCTTGAATTCCGTCACGCGGATTTCGATATCGCCGGTATCGCGGTTGGGGTTTTTGGAAGCGCGTTCGCGCACTTCGCCGGTCGCCTGAATGACGAATTCGCGGCCCAGACTGCGGGCGCGGGTGCAGAGTTCGGCATTGTCGTCCATGTCGAACACGAGCTGCGTGATGCCGTAGCGGTCGCGCAGGTCGACGAAAGTGAGGCCGCCAAGGTCGCGGCTGACGGCCACCCAGCCGGCGAGGGTGACGGTTTTATCGATGTCCGAAAGACGGAGTTCGTTGCAGGTATGGGTTCTGTACATGAGTTAGCTAATGTGCTAATTTATTAATGTGCTAATGTGCCTATGGGGGACTATGCCAATGATGGAGCGGGAATATATATGAACGCAAAAAGCGGCGCAAAAGTAAACTTTGCAGCCCAAACAAGAGCAGTAAGGGAGAAGGTTCCGGTGTATTTAGTGTTCTTCGGACACGTAAAGGATGGTGTCGATCTTCGGGCGACCGCTCAGGGAGATGGTCACCGGCAGGCTGCCGTACACGATGGGCGGGTAATACGTATCGTCGTAGGATATGGCAATCAGCCAGTGTTTGCCCTCCGGCACGGCGGCGATGCAGCCGCGCGCGTCGGTTCCGGAAGTACGCACCGAATCGTCGAAATAAGTGGAAGGTTGCCGGTAACCCGGAAAACTGTCGGCGTTGAACTTGATGTACACCATGGCATTGGGTACGGGTACGCCGTGGTGCTGGGTGCGCACGCAGATTTCGGTGGGGAGGGGCGCATCTTCAATTTCACTGCCGCGACAAGCAGAGAAGAAGAGTAAAATCAGCGGTAAATACTTGATCATGGATCAACGTGGCTTTTTAGAAAAACAAAGCGGCAACAACTCATCTTAGAACGTCATTATTAAAACGAATGTTTCCCCGGGCCGCCGCTTTCCCGGCATTTGTCGGCCTGCCGAATATAATTTTACAAGATGGGGTTAAAATTTAACAAACCAATTGCAAATATCATTTTTTATCTCACTGACTAAAATTAAATTTTAAATCCTGCGTCAGATTTACCTAATTTTGTCCCGCCAAATCTCACCACCACATCACTCGGCTCTAACCAAACATCCACACAGCAAATGGCCACTTCGACGAAAAAGCCCTCTGGCAACGGCGCCACCACCGCCGCATCTATTCCCGGCAACCGCATCGTCACGCTCGACGAATTCATCATCCGTTCGGAAAAAGACTTCGAATACGCCACCGGCGAACTGACCGGCCTTTTGCGCGACATCGGCGTAGCCGCCAAGATTATCAACCGCGAGGTGAATAAAGCCGGCCTGGTCAACATCCTCGGCGCCTCCGACTCGGGTGAAAACACCTCCGGCGACATGCAGCAAAAACTCGACGTGTACGCCAATGAAAAACTCATCGAGTGCCTCAAAAACTCCGGCGAATGCTGCGCCGTGGCTTCCGAAGAAAACAAGGATATTATCCTGGTGCCCCAGGTCGGTTCGAAAAAAAGCCACTACGTCGTCATGTTCGACCCGCTCGACGGCTCCTCCAACATCGACGTTAACGTGAGCGTGGGCACTATTTTCGCCATTTACCGGCGCAAAAGCGACCCCAACGGCCCGGCTACCATCGAAGACTTTCTGCAACCCGGCACCCGCCAGGTTGCCGCCGGTTACGTGCTCTACGGCACTTCCACTATCCTCGTTTACACCACCGGCAACGGTGTCAACGGCTTCACGCTCGACCCCTCCATCGGCGAGTTTTGCCTCAGCCACCGCAACATGCGCATCCCCGAAAACGGCCAGACCTACTCGGTCAACCAGGGCTATTATTCCAAATTCGACCTGGAAATGCGCCGCTATATCGACCAGTGCTCCGATATGAACTACGGCCTGCGCTACATCGGTTCCATGGTATCCGATGTGCACCGCATCCTGATCCAGGGCGGTATTTTCCTTTACCCCAGCACCCGCAAATACCCGAAAGGCAAACTTCGCCTGCTGTACGAATGCAACCCGCTGTCGATGATCGTCGAACAAGCCGGCGGTAAAGCTATCAACACACAACTGAAACGTATTCTCGACATGGTACCGAGCGAGCTGCACCAACGCGGCACCATTGCCATCGGCTCGCCGGCCATGGTCGACGAACTACAGGCGTTCATCGAACGCTATTCGGCGCTGCCGCTGTGATGAATTGGTGAATGGGTGAGGTGGTGAATTGGTGATAAAAGGGCAACTTTTGCGCTCTTGTCGTGTTTTGGAATTTCGGTCATACCGACGGATGATTATTTGTTTCCCGCCGATCGGCGCAGATTGTTTGTTTAAAAAATCTGCCTTTTATCTGCACTAATCTGCGGAAAACACCCCCGAGAGCAGCAACAACCCTTTTATAACCACCTCACCCATTCACCATCTCACCATTTTCCATGTTCCTTCCCCTTCTTTTCGCGCTGGCAACAACACCCCCTGCCGACTTCCGGATTACGTTCACCAATCTGACGACGACAAAAGGCCAGTTGTACGTCGCGGTGTACGACCGCGCCGACGGGTTTATGAAGCCCGAACGAGTCGTGTGGAAAACCATCGTGCCAGTGCAGGGCAGTTCGCTCGAACTCACCATACCGGGGTTTCCGCCGGGCACGTATGCCGTCAGTTGTTTTCACGATATCAACGGAAACGGAAAGCTTGACACCAATCTGGTCGGCATCCCGACGGAGCCGTATGGCTTCTCCAACAACGTGCGACCCAAATTCAGGGCGCCGACCTGGGACGAAGCCAAATTCGACCTGGGCGCCAGCGGACGATCCATTTCTATTCGTCTGGAAAAATGGTAAGCTCCCCGATATGCCGGCAGCGCGTACCTTTGCCCCCAAGCAACTACCCAGCAAAGCATGATCAGAGCCGATAACATCGTCAAATCCTTTGGGAATCAGGAGGTACTGAAAGGCATTTCTTTTCTCTTCGAAGCCGGAAAAACCAACCTTATCATCGGCCGAAGCGGTTCGGGCAAGACCGTTTTGATGAAAATTCTGGTCGGCTTGTTCCGACCCAGCAGCGGCAGTGTGTGGTACGATGACGTGAATTTCACCGCGTTGGAAAAAGAAGACGTCAGGGCGATCCGTATGAAAGTGGGTATGTTGTTCCAGGGCTCGGCCCTTTTCGATTCGCTCACGGTGGAAGAAAATATTCGGTTTCCGCTCGACATGTTTACCCATTATACCCCGAAACAAAAACTCGAACGCGTCAATTATTGCCTCGAACGCGTCAATCTGGCCGGAAACAACCACAAATACCCCTCCGAACTTTCCGGCGGTATGCAAAAACGCGTGGGTATCGCCCGCGCGATCGTGCTCCAGCCGCAATACCTGTTTTGCGACGAACCCAACTCGGGCCTCGACCCGAAAACCTCTATTCTGATCGACGAACTCATCTACGACATCACACAGGAAAACAACATCACCACCATCATGAATACCCACGACATGAACTCGGTGATGGAAATCGGCGACAAGATTTGCTTTCTGCACGAGGGCCGGCTCGAATGGTCGGGCGACCGCTCGCAGGTGTTGACCAGCGAAAATGAGAACCTTCAGTCGTTCATGTTCGCCTCGCCGTTTTTACAACGTTTGCGCAAGGCCGCGCTGGGCAAAGTTTAGTTATGGAAAAAATTACGGAAAGCCCTTCCCGCTACCGGCATCTCGAACAGATGTCGGTACGCGATCTCCTCACGGGCATCAATGCCGAAGACCAAACCGTGCCGCTTGCAGTAGCCCAGGCTATGCCGCAGATCGAGGCACTGGTAGAAGCGTTGGCGCCCCGAATGCAGGAAGGCGGCCGGCTTTTTTATATCGGAGCAGGTACCAGCGGCCGGCTGGGCGTAGTGGATGCCTCCGAAATACCGCCGACCTATGGCGCGCCACCAGGCTGGGTAGTCGGAATCATTGCCGGCGGCGACACGGCCATCCGGAAAGCCGTGGAAGGCGCCGAAGACAGCACCACGCAGGCCTGGGACGACCTGGCTGCACATCAAATCGACCGGCAGGATTTCGTGATCGGTATTGCTGCCTCGGGCACCACACCCTACGTGGTGCACGGCCTGCGCGCCTGCCGCCAACGGGGCATTGCCACCGGCTGCATTACCTGCAACCCCGGCGCCCCTGTGCTGGCCGAGGCCGATTACCCGGTGCTGGCCGTCGTGGGCCCCGAGTTCGTGACCGGCAGCACACGGATGAAGGCCGGCACGGCTCAAAAACTCATCCTCAACATGATCTCCACCGCCGTCATGATCCGCCTGGGCCGGGTTCAGGACAACCGCATGGTGGACATGCAACTCAGCAATCAAAAACTCGTGGACCGCGGCGCCCGTATGGTGATGCAATCGACCGGTCTTGACTACGAGGCCGCGCGTGAACTGTTGCTGAAACACGGCAGTGTGCGCGAAGCGACCGACAAGTATTTTTCCTCCGGACAGGATATTAGCAAGATGGATTGACGGGGAAATGCTTCTTTTATGGTGGATTTTATTCAACGACACCGCCATGAAGCAACGCACGGTTTTTGTACTGATTTTCAGTTTTTGTTCTGTTCTTCTTTTTTCACAAAGCTGGTCCACCGTAGGGGGCAATAATGCCAAAAACGGTCGAGGCCGGATGCCCGGCCCGACCAGCGCCGCTACTCCGTTGTGGTCGGTCAACGCCGATTTGTACACCGCCTGGGGCAATGCCGTGTACATCAGCGGCGACCGTTTCGTGCAAACCCGTATTCAGCTGGATCCCGTTTATACCGGTCAGGTGGAGTGCCGGCAGCTGTCGGACGGCGCGCTTTTATGGACCTACGGCGAAAACGGCGGCATCCCGTACGTCGTGGGATTCAACGAACATGCGGTGTACGTGCATGATTATGCCACCGCCGATTTTATCGCCCTCGATCCGCAAACCGGCGCCGAACGCTGGCGCCACCCCGAGGCAGTGGATATGTTTGGTGGAAATGCCGGTATCGTATTCGCCTGCAACGGCGACCCCGTGGTGTTTGGCAAAAGAATCGACCAATACACGGGCGAAACGGTATGGGCAACCACGTACCTCATCCCGATTCTGCCCGACGGCGGATATGCCGTTTACGGCGATACCTACTACCACTGGGAGGGCACCGTACTGACGCCTAAACGGCTCATCGCTATCGATATGAACAGCGGACAGCTGAAATACAAATCGGACCCCATGCCCGGCGATCCTGACCAGGAAAATCCTTTGACCATAGGCCCCGACGGCGTCATTTACATCTCCCGCGACGGCGGCCCGCTGATCGCTTACAAAGACAATGGCGCGGGGTTCGATACCCTTTGGATGAGCAATTTCAGCGCGCAGAGCCGCGTCTCGGTGGGGCCCGACGGCAGTTTGTATTATTTCCGCAACAACCGCCTCCTGAGGGTCGATCCGGCCAACGGTCAGCCGCTCGATACTTCGGTGCAAGCCCTCGCCTCTACTTCCCCACCCCTGATCGCCATCGACCCCGACGGGCGGGTGTATGCCAGCAACGGCGCTTTTGGCGGGGCAGGCCGGTACTATTGTTACACACCCGATCTGAGTCAAATTCTCTGGACTTTGCCTACCCCGACCAATTATTATTCGGGTCCGGCTTTCGGGCGCAACGGCGTTTTGATTGCCGTCGGGGAGGGCACTTCGATCAGAGCCTATTCCTATGCGGAGCAGCACCAGCCGGTTGCAGATTTTGAAGCGTCGACGTATTCGACGAGTGTTGGAAGCCCGGTAGTTTTTCAGGATTACACCTCGTTTTCGCCATCGTCGTTCGAATGGCATTTTCCGGGCGGCGCCCCCGCCAGTTCAACCGACCCGAATCCGCCGGCCGTCGTGTACGATGCGCCGGGCTGGTACGACGTGACGCTTATCGTGCAAAACGCGTTGGGTACAGATACCCTGACCAAAGCATGTCTCATTGAAGTAAAAGAGGCTTCATCGACGCCCGGGCCGGGCGATTTGGATGTGCGTATCTATCCCAATCCGGCCAGCGATTGGGTGCGGGTGGAAGCGCCGGAGGGGAGTTGGGTGCGGGTGTGGGAAACAGGCAGCGGGCGACTACTGTTGACCTCAAATGCCACAGCATTAATCAATATTGGCGCCTGGCCAGCGGGTATGTATGTGGTGGAGGTGAAAAATGGGAAGAGTGTTTGGCGGGGGAGGTTGGTAGTGTATTAATGCACCCAATTCCCCGAAACCAACCGCGCCTCCCTCGGCTCGTACATCCCGTTTGAAAACCGGATTCTGGCCTCGAAAGTTTTTCCCGATGCATCGCGCATGGGTTTGAATTTACCATTGTTCAGTTCATAGGGTTTCACCGTCAGGTTGATCGTATCCTGTTGCCAGTCGTCGTATTCCAATGCCAGCCACTCCAGGCGTTTGTCGCCGTCGGTATCGGCCAGCAGGCCAGGTTGGGGAAAATGGTCGAAGAAATAAAAGCCCGGGGTTTGGTCGTTCAGACAAACGAGCAAGGTGGCGTTGTACATACAGAAACTGCCGTTGCAATCCTTATTGTTGAGGCTGCCTGCGAGCCAGTCTTCGTTACCAAGTCTGAACTTCCGCCATTCGCCGGTAAAATGCCAGTACAACGAAACACTGTCGCCGCTGATTTGATACCTGTGGGCGTCCGGTTGAAGCGGAATATCGTTGAATCGAAGTCGCAAAGAACGGATTTCGGAGCCCATACCCGGTTCTGGCGGGCAATCGGGGTAATGGCCGTCAACATGGATTGTCATCCCCGGATATTTCAAATCTGTGATTAAATGACATTCTCCTTTCACCTGTTTCCGCTGCCAGGCTGCTTCGGGGTTCAGCCGGGTAAATGCAGGGTCGAATGCCAGCCCCGAGCCAGTCAGTATTTGCAAAATACTGTCCAGACTCCCGTCGGCTTCCAGGTATTCTTCCGTTGTTTCTGCTTCTTTCACCAATGGCTGGTGCACCCCCGCAGGTTGATGCCTGGCTGACGGACTGCAGGCTGCCAGGAGAACAAGTACAGCAACCAATACAACGGAGCGTGGCACTATCATCTCAACTATTTTTTAGTGCCAAAGGCTGTTTTGACAATCTCTGCATCCGCCAGATACGGCACCGTCACCTGCAAATCGGGATAGGCCGCCATGGCCCGCTCAATAGTGGTCATGGCATGCGGGTTGCGGCCCCAGGCGCGGCGCGCGATACCGTTGTTGACGTCCCAGAACAGCATACTGTGCAGGCGTCGGTCGGCCTCGGGCGATCCGTCGAGCACCATACCGAAGCCGCCGTTGATCACTTCGCCCCAGCCCACGCCGCCACCGTTGTGCAGGCTCACCCAGGTGGCGCCGCGGAACGAATCGCCGATCACATTGTGTACGGCCATGTCGGCTGTGTACCGCGAGCCGTCGTACAGGTTGGCGGTTTCGCGGAAAGGCGAATCGGTACCCGATACGTCGTGGTGGTCGCGGCCCAGCACGACCGGGCCGCGCAGTTCGCCGCGCGCGATGGCGTCGTTGAACGCTTTGGAAATACGCATCCGGCCTTCTGCATCGGCGTAAAGGATGCGGGAAAACGAGCCGACCACCGGCAGGTTTTGTTTGGCCGTGCGAATCCAGAGCAGGTTGTCGCGTATCTGGCCCCGGATGTCGTCGGGGGCTTCATCGAGCATGGCTTCCAGCACGTCGCCCGCGATGGCGTCGCTGCGGTCGAGGTCGGCGGGATCGCCCGAGCAGCACACCCAGCGGAAGGGTCCGAAGCCGTAATCGAAACAAAGCGGACCCATGATGTCTTCCACATAGGATGGATAGCGGTAAGGCGACTCGGCCACACTGATTTCGCCGGGTTTCAGGGGGAGGCAGCCGGGTTTGAACACCGCGGCGCCCACATCGCCGGCTTCTTTCAGGAAGGCGTTGCCGTAGTCCCAGAAATACATGCCGCGCTCGCACAGGACATTGACTGCCGCGGCATGGCGGCGCAGCGATTCGGCCACGGCGGCCATGAAGCGGGGCTTGTCGCTGATGAGCAGGTCCTTGGCTTCTTTGAACGTATACCCCGCGGGGCAATAGCCCATGTCGTGGATGTTGTGGCAGCTCGTCTGGTCGGAGCCCAGTTCAATTTTGACATTATCCCGTACAAAACGCTCCCAAAGATCGACGATGTTGCCGTGGTAGATCAGTGCCGTGGCTTCGCCGCGCTGACGGCTTTGTTCGATGCGGGAAAGGAGTTGGTCGAGGTCGCTGTAAACATTTTCCCGCAGGATATAACCGTCGGTAATGCGCTGCTGTACGGCGTCGCCGTCTACTTCGGCGATCACGCCCACGCAGCCGGTAATGACCGCCGCCATGGCCTGCGCGCCCGACATGCCGCCCAGGCCGCTGGTCACGAACACCTTGCCGCGCAGGTTGTCGCTGCCGAGGCCGAGCCGGCGGCCGGCGTTGAGCAGGGTGATGGTGGTGCCGTGGACGATACCCTGCGGACCGATGTACATGAACGAGCCGGCCGTCATCTGTCCGTATTGCGTCACGCCGAGCGCGTTGAAACGATTCCAGTCTTCCTTGCGCGAGTAATTGGGGATCATCATACCGTTGGTCACGACCACGCGGGGCGCTTCCAGATGGCTGGGAAACAGTCCAAGCGGGTGGCCGGAATAGAGCACCAGTGTTTGCTGATCGGTCATTTCGGCCAGGTAGCGCATGGTCAGGCGGTATTGCGCCCAGTTTTGGAACACGGCGCCGTTGCCGCCGTAAGTAATCAGTTCGTGGGGGTGTTTGGCGACCTTGGGGTCGAGGTTGTTCTGGATCATCAGCATGATCGCGGCTGCCTGTCGGGAGCGGGCGGGGTAATCGGCTACCGGCCGGGCGTGCATGGCGTAGTCGGGCCGGAAACGGTACATGTAGATGCGGCCGTATTGTTCCAGTTCGGCGGCAAATTCGGCGGCGAGTTCGGCGTGCCATTGGGGCGGGAAATAGCGCAGGGCGTTTTGTACGGCCAGTACTTTTTCTTCGGCCGACAAGACGCCTTCGATCACCCGGCGGGGCGCGTGGCTGACGCCGGGGTCGAGCGGTTTGGGGGCAGGCAAGGTGGTGGGAATACCTTCGAGAATTTGGCGTTGGAAGTCGTTGGTCGGGCTGATGGACATGAGGGTCGACTTATTTTTTAACAAGAACTTTGCGTTGCATGTTTAGTTGAAATACCTGGTGGTGTAATCGGGTATTCCGTGCGACAAAGGTGCGGTTTTGACGTAAAACCCCCAAAAGGCAAAAATTTTGTAATTTTGAATTCTAAACTTGGCCTAACTTATGGGAGAGGAAACTGTAATTTTAAAAAAGTACTTACAACTGCCTGTCAATGATCAAGTTCTTGTGTCAGAGCTAATTGAGTTTTTACTACACAAACATTCGATTACAACCTTCTCCCAACCCCCTCTAAAACGTCGGTTAGGCCATTTAAAAGGGAAAATCAAACTAAGCCCTGACTTTGACGAACCATTAGATGATCTTAAGGAATATATGCAATGAGACGAATTTTGCTTGATACTCATGCATTAATCTGGGCATTGGAAAGCCCTGCTCAGTTACCCTCTCATGTATTAGAAGTGATTGAAACAACTGAAAATCAGGTTTATGTATGCCCTCCATCTTCCTTTCCGCCGCCTGGCGCCGCCTCCTGATGCTCAACTACCGGGTCGACCCGGCCATTTTGCAAACCCATGTGCCTGCCGGTACCGAGCTCGACATCTGGAATGGCGCCTGTTACGTCAGCGTGGTTGGTTTTATGTTTATGAATACCCGGATCAAGGGCATACGCGTGCCGGGTCACGTCAATTTTGAAGAAATCAACCTGCGGTTTTACGTGCGCCGCCACGACCCGGCGAGGGGTTGGAAGCGCGGTGTGGTGTTCATCCGGGAGATCGTGCCTCGCCCGGCCATTGCCTGGGTTGCCAATACGATTTACCGCGAACATTACGACTGGCGCCCGATGGCGCATCGCTGGCAGGATACGGCAGACGAGATCGAAGTGCTTTATGCCTGGAGGGAAAAAGGGGCCTGGCAATCGTTCGGGGTGCAGGCCGACGCCGCGGCCATTCCGCTGAAAACCGGCAGCGAAGCCGAATTCATCACCGAACACTACTGGGGATACGCCCAACGGGGACCGGGCTTAACCGTTGAATATCAGGTAGAGCATCCCAGTTGGCGCATGCACCCGATCCGAAACTGGCATTGCGAAATCGATTTTGAAAAAGCTTACGGGTCGGCTTTCGCGCATTTAAGCAAGGAAGAGCCTGTCTCGATTTTTCTGGCGGAGGGCTCCGATATCGTGGTGAGAGAAAGAAATCTCCTGAAAATCTGATAGCAGAACAAACGCGGTATTCAGCCCTCTCCCGACGTACGTATTTTTTTTAAAACACACTGCACAAAACCGGCACGGGCGCGGTAGCACCGCCACAGGTGCCAGCTTTCCCCGGCAAGAATAACGAGCAAGCCGGCTCCCAAAAAACCGTTGTGTACCATCTGTGCGCCGAGGTAATAATCTGGAAAAAAGGGTTTGACGATAAATATCTCCGCTACAATCACGGCCACCGATACGAGCAGCAGCACCAGCGCCACAGCGCGAAGGCGGAATAACCACGTGGGGCGCTGGAGCAACATACAGCGCTCAAAAAGCCGGATTGCCAGGCGGTTTTCCGGCCACAACTTGATCAACTCGCGCAAAATATGCTCCGCTTTGGCATACTCCTGTTGCCGATACAGTGATGCTGCCTTGCGAAACAATATTTTGGTGTAAATATCCTCCCCGCCCCAATTTTCCACATTTTGCATGATAATGAACTCGAGAAGGTGGTCGCACATCACCAGGTGCCGGCCGTAATCGCCGGTTTGAAACAGCGCCTCGGTGTAGGTAACGGTACAATCGAGGTACTCCTCCTGATCGAGGCTGCGGATATCATCTTCCAGGCGCTCATAATACCGGATAATGCCGTAGAAGTCGCTGGCTTCCAGGGCCTTGAAGTTGCGGTATAATTTGAGCCGGTAAGCGGGCAGCATACAATTTTTTTCAGGAGAACACGGAGCGAAGATATAGGTTCAGGAGAAGGCCGGGAACAGGGAGGGGTGAATTTCTCCTTCCCAAAAACAGGAGGCCGCGGCACAAGTGCGGCCGACCGGGTTTTGTAATAATAATATTTCACGCAAAGGCGCAAAGCGCGCAAGGAATTTGATCCTTGGCGGCCTCTGCGCCTTTGTGTGAAATATTATTCGCCGGCATTTCTGGCAGGGAGTCAGACGAATAGGACCTGAGATTCCTATTGTCTCCGGACAGCCACGGGCATATTATTATCATACATACCGGTGAGCACAGGCGTTTGAACGCCAGAGGTATAATCGCGCACTTTGCCATACACATACGTGTACAATTCGCGGATGGTCACCAGATAGTCGCCGTTGGTGTCGGCATGCCCTTTGAGGCCGCGCAGGAGATAGTAGGTAAATACGCCCTGGCGCAGGCCGTGGTCTTCGAGCGAAAGTTCTTCGGCCTTGCTCGACATCAGCAGCGCGATGCCGCCGTCGGAATCTTCGAAAGCCTGGTAGTAGCGGTCGAGCGTAACCGAAACCGGGCCTTTGGCGGCCAGTCCGTAGTTGAGGGTGCCGCTATGGCAGGCGTCGGCGATGCAGAGTTTGTGTTTTGCTTTGCTTTGCAGGAAGATTTGTTTGACTTCCTCGTGGCGCAGTTTGTTGTTGTAGCCATCGAAATCGACCGGGAGGAAACAACCTTCGAGGCCGTGGCCGCTGTAATAAAAGATGACCACGTCGTTGGCGTCGGCTTTGAGAAAAAGGGTGCGCATGGTGCGCAGGATATTTTCACGGGTGGCGTCTTCGTCGAGCAGCAGGGCCACCTGTTCGTCGGGCAGGGCGCCGCCTTCCGGGCTTTTGAGGAAGGAGTACATCAGGTTGGCGTCGTCGTCGGTGAAACGCAGGGGCGGCATGGAGGTGTAGCGACCCACTCCGACGATGACGGCCCAGATCTTGACGTTTTTGCTGTTTTGAACCTGCACCGGGGTATTCGGCATTTGTTCCGGCGCGTCGAGTTCCTTTACGGGCGAACCGTTCATCCAGACGGCGCCGTACACCCGACCGTTGGCGTAGTGCATGACGCCTTCGCCGTAGGGGGCGTTGTTGGCCCAGGCGCCTTCGTAGCGGTCGCCGTTGGCATAGAAACAAATGCCTTCGCCGTGCGGTACGCCGTTTTTGAATTCGCCGATCCAGCGGGAGCCGTCGGGGTAGTCGTAGTAGCCTTTTCCGACATTGCAATACACGGCTCCGCAGTTGCGCATGCCGGCGATATTGTTGCGGTCGGGCTTGGTGGCCGCGGGGGTTGCCGTCGGTTTGTTATTGTTGCCCGCCGGCGGGGTAGTCGTGGTGTTGGAGGGGCGGGCGCCGGAGTTGGCCGTACCTGTATTGGGTTTGTTATTGTTGGCCGCGGGGGCGGGTGCAGCGGTACCGCCAGGGCGTGTACTGACCGGTTTGTCGGCGGCCCAGGTGCCGATGGTCACTTTGCCGTCGGTGGCCACGAATTTGCCCTGTCCATCGCGCAGGCTGTTTTTCCAGCGGCCGGTCCAGTAGCTGCGGTCGGGGTAGTACATGGTACCGTTGCCGCTGAACGTGCCGTTATAGAAGTTACCTTCGTAGCGTTCGCCCGATTTGAAATAATAGGTACCGTCGCCGTTAGGCGAGTCGTTGAACCAGCTGCCGGTGTACTTGTCGCCATTGGCATACAGCATAGTGCCTTCGCCGGCCATGCGGTTGCCTTTAAACTGGCCTTCGTACGTGCGGCCTTCTTTTTTGAAAGTCATTTTACCGCGGCCTTCGCGGGCGCCGTTGCGCCATTCGCCGGTGTAGCGATTGCCGGAAGGGAAATCCATGGTGCCCTGTCCGTGTGGTTTGCCGTAAGCAAATTGGCCGGTGTATTTGGTGCCGTTTTCGTAGCGGTAGGTGCCGGAACCATTTTGGCAATTGCCGCTGAGGCACTGGGCGCTGATTTGGGATTGGATGCTTGCCAGCAGCGCGACGAGCAAGAGGAGGCGGATTGTGAAACCCTTCATGTTGTAGGATTTTTGTTTGAAAGTAAAAAAATTGAACTACAAGAAGGGTGCAAGTTTTGTATGCACGATTAAAAACCGCCGATGAAGGCGGCGCAATCGCACGGGGGGTGAAGTATTACTGTGCTGAAGGTCGGCTTCGACGAGCCGGTGCGATTGCAAGAACACTTTTAACATCCGAATATTGTGCCATTTGAAAGCCGTTCGGTTGAAATTTCATAACTTTGCAGCCCTTTTTTTGTTCTAAAAAATTGACAAACAGTAATTTATAAAAAAATTTAAAACCATGTTAAAGAACGTTCTCCTTGGGTTCGGGTTGATTCTTTCCTTCATCGCCTGCGGGCAAAGCAACCGTTCTGTTCCGGTCGAAACCCCTGCCGGAAAAAATATCGGCGCCAACGTGACGCCCGATGGCGCGATCACTTACACCCAACTGATGGGCAAAATGAACAACATCGATTCGCTGGCCGTGAAAGTAACCGGTACCGTCAGCGAAGTGTGCCAGAAAAAAGGCTGCTGGATGACGATTAAATCCGAACAAGCCGGCCAACCCGATATTCGCGTAACATTTAAAGACTACGCCCTTTTTATGCCCAACGACATCGTGGGTAAAAAAGTCGTACTCAGCGGTTTCGCTTTCATCGAAGTAACACCGGTCGACGTATTGCGCCACTATGCCGAAGATGCCGGCAAAACCAAAGAAGAGATCGCCGCTATCACCGAGCCCAAACGCGAATTGAGCTACGAAGCCACCGGCGTGCTGATTCTCAAGTGATGCACTCAACGGATCGCCCGTTTTTTTGTTTGAGCGCAGGACCATCGGGATTCGTACCGGATAATCATCCGTTCGAATCATCTCCGACGGTCCTGCGCTTTTTTCTATGACCAAATTCACCACGATCTCCGCACAATGACCGCCCAGCTCCTGACCATAGGCGACGAAATCCTGATTGGACAAATTACCGACTCCAACTCGGCCTGGATGGGCCGCGAACTCAATCTGCGGGGTATCCGCGTCACCGGCAAAAGCTCCGTGGCCGACGACCCGGCCGATATCCGCGCCGGACTCGATCATGCCGCATCCCTGGCCAACCTGATTATTACCACCGGCGGACTCGGCCCCACCAAAGACGATCGCACCAAAAGCACGCTGGCCGATTATTTTGGCTCCCGACTGGTATTCCATCAGGAAATATACGACCGCATCGCTGCCTATTTTGCCCGGGTCGAACGGCCCATGCCGCCTTCCATGCGCGAACAATCCATGCAGCCCGACAATGCCCTGATCCTGAACAACAAGGTGGGCACGGCGCCGGGGCTTTGGTTTGAAAAAGCCGGAAAAGTGTTCGTTTTTCTGCCCGGCGTGCCTTTTGAAATGGAATACCTGATGACCAACGAGGTGCTCCCCCGGCTCGTCGAGCGCTTCCAAACCCGGCCCATTGCTCACCGAACCCTGCTGACGGCCGGAGAGGGCGAAAGCAATATCGCCCGCCGTATCGAGCAATTTGAAGAGGCGCTGCCCGACAACATCAAACTGGCCTACCTCCCTTCGCTGGGCCAGGTACGCCTGCGCCTGACGGGCGTCTGGAATGGCGACGTTACACCCGCTGCACCCGCCGAACTCGATGCCTTGCTCGATGCCAAAAAAGCCGAACTGGAAGCCATTATCCCCGACCTGGTGTATGGCTACGAAACCGACTCGCTGGAAAAAGTAGTCGGTAAAATCCTGCTGGCGCAGGGAAAACAATTCGGCACCGCCGAAAGCTGCACCGGGGGCTATGTCGCCCATCTCGTTACGTCGGTGCCGGGCGCTTCGAACTATTTTCCGGGTTCGGTGGTCACCTATTCGTACGAAATGAAAACCAAACTCTTGGGCGTCAGT
>JAEUUU010000138.1 GCA_016787345.1 Saprospiraceae bacterium
TATGAGTCTTCGTTTAGGTGATATCGCACCCAATTTTCAAGCCTCCACAACTGCCGGAGAGATCGATTTTTACGAATACCTGGGCAATGGCTGGGGGATTTTATTTTCCCACCCTGCCGATTACACGCCGGTTTGTACGACTGAATTGGGCCGGACAGCCGCTTTGCAGGAAGAGTTCCGGCGCCGGAATACCAGGGTACTGGCCGTCAGCGTCGATCCTCTCGACAAACACTTCGGATGGGTCAACGATATCAATGAAACGCAACATGTGAGCGTCGATTTCCCGATTATTGCCGACCCCGACCGCAAGGTTTCGACTTTGTACGACATGATCCACCCCAACGCCTCCGAGAACTTTACGGTTCGTTCGCTTTTCATTATCGGTCCTGATAAAAAGGTGAAACTGATTATTACCTACCCGGCTTCCACCGGCCGCAACTTCCATGAGGTGCTTCGGGTACTGGATTCGCTTCAACTGACTGCCAATTACAGCGTCGCCACGCCGGCCGACTGGCAGCACGGCGAAGATGTTATCGTGGTACCTGCCATTTCTACGGAAGATGCCGTTCAAAAATTTCCAAAAGGTGTGAATGTGATTAAACCGTATCTGCGCTACACGCCTCAGCCGGATATTGAAAGTTAATTTGATAGTACATATTTGACAGGGCCTCCCCCGCCTGCTGGCGGGTGGAGGCCGTTTTTTATCAAATGCCCGACACCGGGCTTACAATTTTACGGGTTCCTGAACCTGCGCCTGATAGGCGACAATGCCCCCGCTAAGGTTATACAGGTTGTCGTATCCGAACCGCTCTTCCAATTCCCTTATGGCCTTTGCACTACGCGCGCCGGCCTTGCAATGCACCACAACTTTACGGTCGCGCGCGATCCGGCCGGCTTGTTCCGTTACCGTGGCCAGCGGGATAAGTTCGCCTCCAAGGTTGGCCAGTTCGTATTCATACGGCTCGCGAACATCGATCAACTGGAACTTTTCACCGCGGGACTGCCAGTCGAGAAACGCTTCTACCGAAAGTTCCCTGATCTTTTTTTCCGCCTTTGGTATACCGCAGAACAAATCATAATCAACCAGTTGTGTGATGCTGGGATTTTTTCCGTTGAGCGGATTGTCGTCGCGGCGTTTCACCCTGAACGTACGGGTTTCGAAATGGAGGGCGTCGAAAATGAACAGGCGCCCGCTGAGCGGCTCCCCGACACCGGTCACCACCTTGATCACCTCGTTGGCCTGCATACTGCCTATGATGCCGGGCAAAACGCCCAACACGCCCCCTTCGGCGCAACTCGGCACCAGTCCGGGCGGCGGCGGCGAAGGGTACAGGTCGCGGTAATTCGGCCCCAGTTCCCCGTTTTCATCCCGGTAGTTGAACACCGAAACCTGCCCTTCAAACTGGAATACAGAGGCGTATATGTTGGTCTTATCGAGCAATACGCAAGCGTCGTTGACGAGGTAGCGGGTTTGAAAATTATCCGTTCCATCGGCTACCACGTCGTAGTCTTTGATAATACTCAGGGCGTTTTCTGCCGTCAGGTGCGCGTGGTGGATTCGAATATTGATGTGTGGGTTGAGGGCGGCGAGCCGTCGTTTGGCGGCAGTTGCTTTCCTTTTGCCCACATCGCTGACCTTGAACAGTACCTGCCGCTGAAGATTGCTGTCGTCGACCACGTCGAAATCGACAATGCCGATCGTGCCGACGCCCGCCGCGGCTAGGTAGAGTAAAAGCGGGCTTCCCAGGCCACCCGAGCCGATCACCAGCACTTTTGCGGTTTTTAATTTTTGCTGGGCCTCAAGACCAAACTCCGGGATAATAATATGGCGGTCGTAACGGGCAAGTTCCGCTTTACTGAATTGTACGTCTTTGTAAAAAGGCATGTTTAATGTGTTTGGTTCGGAAAAGTAGTGCCGCTTGCGAATGTGTTATTTCCCCCCTGCGATAGCCGGCACAATGCTCACGATGGCCTGAACCGACAAACGGGTTTTCTCCTGATCGAGGTCCCGGATATCTTCATCTCCAACGAAAATATTGAGGAATGTTCTGATTTTCCCGGTTTCGTCGAGCAAATGCTTTCTGAGCAACGGAAAACTGCTGGACAGATGATCGACCAGTTCTTCCACACTGGCCGCATCGACATCGAGGCGTGCGGCGTTTTCGGTGAATTTGCGGAGGGGCGTCGGAATAATTACGGTTGGCATGGCAAATGTTTGATTGTTACTGCAGAGGAGTTGCTCCGCATGGTTAAGCAAATAAGTATTCAAGAATTTTCTCTTCCTCGAACTGATGATCGTTGTTGAGCCTCCAGGAAAGCACGTTGCTTCTACCTCTTTCATAAACCGAAACAATGACATAGGAAAAATAGGGCTGTGCAGCCTGTCGGTCCGTCTCCGAGGGAATAGCCGGAGAACCCGGGTGGGAGTGGTACACACCCAGCAAATGCAGTTTGTTATCAATGGCATACTGCTCCGCCCGCAGGTAATCGCGGGGAGAAATTTCAAACCGCCGCCGCTTGTCGCCATGGAGCGAATTGTCAACGATCAGCATGTCCGTCACGATTCGGGTATCGCCTTCTTCCGTTCCAAAAAGAAAACCGCAGCATTCGTCCGGAAAAGTCAGTCTGGCATCCTCCAGGATTTTGTGGTGGGTGTTGGGTTCGATCATCAGCATACCTGATACGTTTTTTATGAAATGACAAGGAGTTAAAGGATAAAAAAAAGCCCCCCGGTAGCGCTACCGAGGGGCATGAAGCTGGAATTGCTTTATTGAATTGGTCAAATACCTTTCAGTCCCCTGGTAATACGCATCGGCATGCACATCGGCATCCAACAGCAAACCATGGACTTGTGAAAAGTGTGTTTAATCATTGTTGTGTTACTTGACGGAGCAAAGGTAAGCATGAAGAGCAAATACCCTACCATTTAAGTAGACTTTATTTTTTTCTTCTTTCAGGTTACCTGATTAAACATTGGCTTTCAATTACTTACGCCCAGGTACCTGTGGAATCACATGACACGCAGCAGATGCTGAGCCAAATTTTTTGCCTGCGAACGCAGTTCATTAACCGCGGTCGACTCCCAAAATAAACCTTTCAGATTGTTTCCGAGGGTAAACAGATCAGGTACCGGTTGGCCTTCGGAATCCAGCACATTCAAAGTTGTCGGACAAGCTTCAATTCCCAATTTGAGGTCGTCTTGGGTGATAAGCCCCTTGGTTTGGGCGTTCTTCAAAACGCCTTGCTCCATTTTGTCAATATCTGTCTGCGGACCGGTGCAATTAATGATTCTTGATACTTCCAGCGTTTTGGATTGACCCGCACGAACATCCCAAAAACGCACGAGCAAGTGTTCGTCAGTGGGATTAATATCGGTAATACGTCCGGCAAGGGTCGTCAACTGCCCGTCGATTCTGAGTTGTTGCAATTTATCGTGCAGGTGCAGGGGTATTCGATGCCTCGCTACGCCCCACAAGTGTCTGATTCTCGCCAGAAACTTTCTTTTTTCCTCAAGACTGAACTGTTGCCAAAGTTGCTGAGACATGTGCCGAACGGAGTCGACAAGCGGTTCGGCAGAAATACCCAGCCGGCGGATCTGTTTGATATGCCGGTTGAAGAGGCCGACTAACTCATTCAATGACGTTGTCGCCGATATTTCGCGGCTTAAAGCGCTGTACTGCAGACCCGGGTGCCG